>CAIQBN010000071.1 GCA_903870065.1 uncultured beta proteobacterium
CGTGACGACGGTTGGCGGCTGCTGAGTATTGGCCGCCATATTGAGCGTCTGGGTTTTCTGGCCAATGCGTTGCGCCTGGGCTTCGAGACCGGGTCGGTTCACCATACGGGTGGATTCGAGGCCATGGTCGACTTGTTTGATAGCACCATCACGTTTCACGCCCAATACCAGCAAAGCCGGGATATCGCGCCATTGGTTGACTTGTTGGTACAGGACCGCGACAACCCGCGGTCGCTTGCGTGGGTGGCGCAAACGCTGCGCGGGCGCCTGGCCAAACTAGCTGGCAGTGCACCGGACCAGCTCGGCCTGCTTTCCCACTGCGTGCCTGACCTGGGCCAGTGGACACTGGATGAGCTTTGCTCGCCGGGCGCCGACCACTCAAGCCTTCCTGCCCTGACGCAATTGCTGCTTGATTGCAGTGACGCGGCTTATCAGGTGTCTGAGGAAATTGGCGCCACCTACTTCACCCATTCCGGTGAAGCAGGCCAAAGCCTGGGCGCCTGAGAAAGCCAAGCCCATGCAGTTGCGCATCACCCACGAAACCCGCTACGACTATGCACCCGCGGTGGATATTGCCCACCACATGGCCTACCTGCAGCCGCTGCAGACCCCGCAGCAGCGGTTGCTGGACCACAGTCTGTACATCTCGCCGCAACCCGCCCAACAGGTTGCAACGCTCGACGTGTATGGCAACACCCGGGTGTTTTTTTCCTTGCAGGCCGCCCACACGCAGCTCCGGGTCATGTCACGCAGCCAGGTGATCACGCGGTCACACGCAATGCCAGAAAGCACGATGGAGTGGGAAGAAGCACGCGAGCGCTTTCTTTATGGTGCGCACAAACCCTTTTACGTGGCGGGTGAATTTGTCTTTGCGTCGCCCTACGTGGTTCCACATCCCGACTTCGCCGCGTACGCGCGCCCCAGCTTCGCCGCGGGCATTCCGCTGGTTGAAGCCGCGCGCGACCTGATGCAGCGCATCCACCGCGAATTCACCTATGAAAGTCAAAGCACCCAGATCAACACCCCGGCGCTCGATGCCCTGGCGCAACGCAAAGGTGTGTGCCAGGATTTCGCCCACATCATGATTGCCTGTTTGCGTGCCTATGGTCTGCCGGCACGTTATGTGAGCGGATATTTGCTAACCCAGCCGGCCCAGGGGCAACAGCGCCTGACCGGTGCGGACGCCTCGCATGCCTGGGTGTCTGTGTATTTGCCCGATTTGCCCGGCGTGCCCGATACGCAACGCTGGTGTGATTTTGACCCCACCAACAACCGCGACGGTTGGGGTAGTCCCGGTGAAGACTATGTGACCCTGGCCATTGGCCGCGACTATGCCGACGTCTCACCCATCCGCGGAGTCATCCATGGCGGCGCAAACCATACACTGACGGTCGGGGTCACGGTTGAACCAATTGAACCTACTTCGTGGCAAGACCTGCGCCAGAGCCAGAGCCAGAGTCAGAGTCAGGGGCAGACCCTGGATCAGTCACAATCGCAAGCACCACCCGTGTCCCAAACCCGGTCGCAAAGTTGAACTGCTATTATTTTTATAGCGTTTAAAGACTATTTGACGAGGGCCAATGGCACTTTCACTTAAAAACCCAATGTGAACTTCAGTATGAACATTTACGACACCCTCAATGAACTGGGCATCAGCCTACCACCCGTCGCGATCCCCGCAGCAGCGTACGTCCCATTTGTGCAGACCGGAAACCTGGTCTTTCTAAGCGGCCATATTGCCAAAAAAGACGGCAAACCCTGGGTCGGACAGCTTGGCAAGAACATGGCCACCGAGGAAGGCCGGGCCGCTGCGCGTGCCATTGCAATCGACCTGATGGGCACCCTGCATGCCGCCGTGGGCGACCTCAACCGCATCAAACGCATCGTGAAGCTGATGTCGCTTGTCAACTCCACTGCCGACTTCACCGAGCAACACCTGGTGACCAACGGCGCCAGCGAACTTTTCGGCCAGGTCTTTGGCGACAAGGGAGCACACGCGCGCAGTGCCTTTGGCGTAGCCCAGATTCCAATGGGTGCCTGTGTTGAAATCGAATTGATTGCCGAGCTGGCTTGAAGCGCCGCAGGTGGACCTTAGCCACTGCGGGAAGCGCCAAGACGCTCGACCGCATGGGCCAATTGCTGTGCCAAATTGCGTCCAGCCGCAGCTACCATTGCTGCGGCCTGCGGCCCATGCTCCATGGCGTACGCATCAAACGCAGCACGGGGCAGGCAGTAGACCTCGGTGTCGGTAATAGCCACGGCGTCGAGCAGGGGAAATTCGGACTGCAAAAATCGGTTACTGCAAAACACCTCGCCGGGCCCAAGTTCTGCCAGCACCGGGTGGTGGTTTTTCAAAACCGAGGCATGCACGGCAACGAGGCCGCTGCGAATCAAATACAGTGCGTCGTCATCACCGTGTAGTTTGAACAACTTTTTACCTGCCCGCGCCGTGCGGAATTGCGCCAAGTGGTTCAGCGCATCCAGCGCCGCCACGCTGGCCTGCGACAGCACGGGCATGGCAGACAGGTCAACCGCCACAGCGGTCATCGGCTGCATACCGGTGCGCTGGGGTAACTCCCGTGCCTCCACCCATTGCAGCGCATCCTCCAACTGCCGAAAAGCAAATGCTTTGTTGGTGGGCCGCACCACCCCAGTGTCTTTAAGAAAGCGCTTCATCTTCAGACCGCTGGGCAGGTCTTTGGGAATATCACAAAACACCAGGAACGCGTCGTTCTTTTCCAGCTGATCCTTGATCTGTTCCAGCACATGGGTGGCCGTCACATCCAGCGACTGGACCCGTCGCATGCTCAGAATGACATATTTTCGTGAGCTGACTTCCGGTTCCAGCGCAGCGTGCAACTGACTGGCTGTTCCAAAAAACAGGCTGCCCTGCAGTTCAAAAACTACTGCTTCGCTAGACAGTGAGTCAGGCCAATCCGCCGCGTCAGCGCCGTGGTGCCGCCTGGCAAATACATCAATCCCTTCGGTGCGTTTACGCACCACGGAACTGCGGGTCTGCTCGCGGATGAAGAGCAAAATCGCCAGGGCAACACCAACGCCAGATGCGGCAATCAGGTTGCCAAAAAGGGCCACCAGGATGACTGCCACGATGACCATGAAGTCCAAGCGCGTGGCCGGCGTAAAAAAGAACGCCAGACTGTGCCGGTCAATCATGCGAAAGCCGGTCACGATCAAAATGCCAGCCAGAGCCGACACCGGAACCCAGGCAATCAACGGTGCCAAAAACACCAAGGCCAGCAGAGATGCAAGCCCGGTAACAACGCCAGACATGCGCGTTGTTCCACCACTGGAAATATTGATCAGTGAGGCGCCCATCGTGCCCGCTCCCGGCACTCCGCCGGCCAGAGACGATGCAATATTGCCAACGCCCTGCCCTATGAGTTCGCGGTTTGCGTCATGGCTGGTATTGGTCATGGCATCAATCACCAGACAGGTCTTCAAGGTGTCAATCGAAAGCAAGACTGCCAGCGTCAGCGCCGGCACCGCCACTTGAAGCAAGGTTGCAAAAGTGAAAAACTCCCTGCCGGGCAGCCCGATACCCAGCGTGTCACCCAAGTTCGCCCCGCCGTCGGTCAGGGGCCCCACCAGCAGCGGGTTGTGCTGCACTACCAGCAACGCCGGATCGAGCCAACCCAGCACAAAATAGCACGCAACACCGCTGACCAGGGCCAGTATGGTGGCCGGGACAATCCGCGTCAGGTAGGGCATCACCAGCATGGCGGCCATCACCACCGTGCCCACCACCATGCTTTGCCATACCCAGGCACCAGGATGCCCGAGCGCCGAAAGCAGGCCACCGGTGCCACTGACACCGAGCATTTTGGGAATCTGGCTGCCAACGATGATCAAGCCGACTCCGCTCAAATAGCCGCTGACCACCGGAAACGGAATGAATTTGATCAGCTTGCCAATGCCCGCCAACCCCAGAGCGATCTGAATGGCGCCTGCGAGCAAACCGATGAACCCTAGCAACAGCAGTGCCTTGTCGGCCGGTATGCCACCTTGCGCAAAACCTGCCGCCAGCGCCGACAAGACGGCGGCGGCAGGCGCACAGGGTGCGGTGATGAGGCGCGAGCGGTCGCCGGCCAACGGCGCCAGCAAACCCAGCGCGATGGCCCCGAGAATACCGGCCACAGCACCCTGGGCGCCCAGCGCCCCCCCCAGCGGGGCAACGATTGCCACGCCAAATGCAATGGCCGAAGGCAGCGCCACC
>CAIQBN010000072.1 GCA_903870065.1 uncultured beta proteobacterium
AAACACTTGGCACCGCTGGCACTATGCGCGCGGGCTGTACTTGCCAATGTAATGCACATTGGGCTTGGTCCCCTTGTCTTCCTGCAGTCGGAAGGACTTCTCGTTCTTTAAAATCTGCGCAATCGGTGTATTGGGATCATCCTGGTCACCAAATATGCGGGCTTGCGACGCGCAAACTTCCACACAAGCTGGCTGCAGCCCGTTGAGCACGCGGTGGTAGCAGAAGGTGCATTTCTCAACCACGTCGTCCTTGCGAACAGGTTGCAGATCGCCACCCTTCCACCCGTTCAACATCGGGGGCCGCGCGCCGGCCAGCGCCGCGACTTCAGCACCGGATGTGGTGCAGCCGGGTATGGCCGAGGTCTTATCGGACCAGCGCGGCTGCGGGTCGTCGTCCATGGCGTTGAGACTGATCACACTGTAGGTCCTGCCGTCCAGGCTCGACGCGTCAAGCTTGGGTGTGCTGTACGGACAATGCTTCTGGCAATCGCCACAACCGGTGCACAACTCGGGGTCGTGCAGGGTGATGCCCTCTGGTGTCTTGTACAACGCCTTGTAGGGATTGCCCTTGCCAGCTTTTTCGGGATTGCCAGGGCACATCTTGATGCACGGCGCGTCCGAGCAGTGGTTGCACAGCACCGGCAGCACGCTATGGGTGGTGTTGGGGAACACGCCCTCCGTGTGCATCAGAAAGTCGGCCCAATTGAAGCTCTGGCCGTCAGCCCGGTCCCGGGTGTTATTTTCTGCCTTGCAGGCAAAGGCACAGGCACCGCAACCGTTGCATTTTGCGAGGTCAATGACCATTCCAAGTCTTGTCATGATTCTTTACTCCTATTTCTGGTTGTGCACGATCAGGCCTTCTGGATGCGAACGCCGGTGAAGCCACCGTTGCGTGCGGTCGCACCGCTCAGCCGGTCGTAGTCATCGACCAGAATTTCGTTGTTGTTGCCACCACGCGGTATAGCCTTGGCAAAGTCTTTGGCGGCCACACGCCCATAGGCCCAGTGCCCTTGTCCATAACACTTGGCAACGGTACCGGGGCGCACGCCTTCCCACAGCTTGAGTTCGCAGGCGATCGTTCCGACGGTCGAGGTGATCTTGACCGTATCACCGCTTTTGAGGCCAAGTTTGGCGCCGTCCAACGGGTTCATCTTGACCACATCGGTCCATGACACATCGCCCGGATCAACCTTTTTGAACTCCTGGTACCAAGGCAGATTTTGCGACCGGCCTTCCCGGTTGAGACGCGACTTGTAGTCGATAAATGCGAATGGATACTCCTGCGTACTACCGTGCCGTTTGACCGCTTCGTAGTGCGGAACAAAAGCCTGCTCGCCGCGTGCGGTATAGCCACTGACGGTCATGATGTCGTCTACCGTGGTCTCATACTTCTTGGCATGCTCCAGCAAGCCTTTCTTCAGAGTCTCGCTGTAGAACTCGAATTTCTTGGTTTCAGTGGCAAACTTGCCACCCCAACCCCTCTTGAGCGCGTACTTGGCGCTGCTGAACATACCCTTCTTCCGGAATTCGGCCCAGCCATTGACAGGTGCGTCACCCTTGAGTGGTTCCTTGGCCATCCAGATCGGTGCACTGGTCATCTTGGCTGCAATTTCACTGAACTCAAGCGCCGTAACCGGTGCTTTGCCAGTTTCGGGGTCCTTGAACTCTTTGGAGTAATAGTCAAAGAGGTTGGCAAACCCCTTGGCTTTGAGTTTTTCAGCCAACGCCCACATGACCTCGGTTTCTTCCTGCTTGACGTCCCACAAACGCTTGACCGCTCCCTGCTGAATCGAAGCGTAGGCGTGACCATTGCCCATATTGGTCACGATGGACCAACCTTCCGCGGAATTGAATGTCGAGGGCAGCACGACGTCGGCAAACATGGTCATCTCGGAAGCGTTGGGCACCATATGCACAAAGAACGGGACCTTTGCCATTGCCTTATCCCACCGATCGGCGCCAGTGCAAGAGAAGTTGAAGTTAGCCCATGACGAGATGAATACCTTGACTGCGCCTGGGTCCTTGAGCATGCCGTTGGCCACATTGTTGGTCACCACACCACTGCCGGGCTTGGCTCCCATCATGGCGGGCATGTCCTTGGCGCCACGGCCATCGAGCTTCTTTCCTTTGCTCGCAGTTTTGGCCTGTTCATCGACATACTTGTCCGAACTCGGAAACTTGGCGATAGGCACGCTGCCACTTTGCCAAACGCCTCCTTCGGCGTCAATGGAGCCCAGCAGTCCATTGAGCGCATGCACTGCCATTGCACTGTAGGTGCCACGCGGATGCATCGCTGCGCCCGGCCCCATCCAGACAGTGACCTTTGGCGCGGCCTTGCCCATCGCGCGCGCCACCCGAACGATTTGTGCGGCCGGTATGAGCGATTCCTTTTCACCCCAAGCGGCGGTCTGATTCTTCAGCTCGATGTTCCACCACTTCACAAGACCAAAGGTTTCCTTCTCAGCGAAGGCTGCCTCATCAACCAGCTTGCCAGCTACGAAGAGATTCTTTCCGTCCTTGAAGTCACCAACGAATTCCCGATTCCACAACCCTTCAGTCAGCAGAACATGGGCAATGGCACCAGCCAGCGCGCCATCCGTGCCAGGGTTGATCGGCAGCCACTCATGCGCCTTGGCGGCAATATTGGACAGGCGCGGGTCGACGGCAATCACAGTGCCGCGCTTCACGATGTCCGGAAAACGATTCATGGTATTGGGCACCATGCGGTTTGAGGCCAGCGGATCGCAACCCCAGGCCACCAGACAATTGGTTTTTTCAAGGTCATAGTCGCGGTAGCCGAAAAAGCCCTGGGTCAGGCCAGGACCCATCTTTTCGGCTTCAGCGCAGATCGCACTATGGGAGAAGTAATTGCCTGTACCAAAAATCTTGGGCAACGTACCGTACAGCAAATCCGTCGAAGTCGGCGAGTAACGCCCGCGCATGTAGGTGAGCTTGTGGGTCTCACCGGCCTTGCGCAGTTCCATCAGCTTGTCGGCGACGATATCCAGAGCTTCGTCCCAGCTGATGGGTACAAACTTGGGATCAATACCCCGACCCTTTAGCGGGTTAGTGCGCTTCATCGGAGTCTTGATGCGATCCGGGTCATACATCTGCTGCGGAATCATGTGGCCGCGGGGGCAGACATAGCCGTGGTTGGTCTTGGACAGCGGGTTGCCACGCACGCGTGTGGCACGGCCGCCTTGCACAAAGATCTGAATCGCGCACCACTGGGTACAGCCCTGGCAGGTGCTGGCCACCCAGTCACCGACGGCTGGGCTGCAAGGTTTGGCTTTGCGGGGAATCAGCGCGCTGTGCAATGGCGCGCTGGCAAGACCTGCGCAGCCCGTGACCAATGCCCCGGCGGTCACACCAGACGCCATGATGAAATTTCGTCTCGTTAGCTTCATGTAGTACTCCAAATGTCGACCTGAGTTCCCCCCGGTTGGGGTGAACGACATTTGACTTTCCCTACAAACCAACGGGTAGATTCAAATCAAGCATCCCCGATATAAAAATCGTCCGCAATTAGGCCGACTGGGCCAATCGCCTATGGCCGTCCACTTGAGCGAAAACCCAACCCCAATCGCCACCTCTGTTGCTATATTTTTTATAGCATTACACGCTTATTTCACAAGGGCTAGACCCTCTTTTCCTTTGGATCATTGGATCCATCACGCCCATAGATGCGGCAAAAATCGGCCAGCCGACGGGTATGCACTGGCAGCACTTGGGACCACTCAAAGCGCCACTCCCAGTAGCCCTCTCGCTTGCCCGGAAAGTTCATGCGG
>CAIQBN010000073.1 GCA_903870065.1 uncultured beta proteobacterium
AGTGCAAGTGCCTTGACGTGGTCAGGATCCAATGCAAGTGCCTTGGCAATGACCTTTTCGGGCTCGCCCTCCAAATTGCGCCCATTGGCCAACGCCAGCGAGTCGGCCAGGTCAGCATAGGCATGCGCATTCTTTGGATTCAGCTCAATGACCTTGCGCTGCGCGCGTATGGCATCTTCAATCTTGCCCATCGCCACGTACGAGCGCCCTAACATGATCCAGCCCTCTACATCATTGGGAGATGCATTCAAGCGCTCAACCAGCTTTGCAATCATGCCTTCCATTTGCTGTGCATTGGTCGCATGCGCTGCTGCAACATTGGCTGGCGCCGGTGCTGCGGCTGGCTCGACAGAGATCGCCGACTGGTTACCCAGCCACGCATAAATACCTGCAGCAAAGACGAGCACAAAGGCACCAATGCCAACCACCATCCGCAACGGTGGCTTGGACGAATAAGCCTCTGGTGATTCCGGGTCGACAGAGGAAGCACCTAGACGCTGGCGCTCAGCCTGGAGTCGGTCACGCGCATCCTGCGCCGCCTCCTTGGACAGGACACCGCTGCGGATGAGTTCATCCAGCTGTGCCAAGTGGCGATTCAATTCATCAATTTTGGACATGGGAATCAGTTCCGGTGCGAGTTAAAGAGTTGTCGGCCTCAGGGTCGTCAGTGTCGGGGTCAAAAGCATCGGCCCCCAGACGCTGCCTGCGACGCAGCACACGGATCAATGTGCCCACAGCGATGACCAACAAAATACCCGGTCCAACCCATAAAACAAGGGTTGTGGCCTTGAAAGGCGGACGATACAACACGAAGTCGCCGTAGCGATCCGTCATGTAGTCCAGAATTTGCCGGTCATCTTGCCCAGCCTCCAGAAGTTCCCGGATTTGCTGCCGCAGGTCCACTGCCAATGTGGCGTTGGAGTCAGCGATGGTCTGGTTCTGGCAAACCAGACACCGCAGTTCAGCGGCCAAAACCATCATCCGGGCCTCCAATTGAGGATTGGCAGCAACCGGGGCAGCCTCTTGCGCATAGGCCCATCCCTGGCCAAACGCCAGGCAAAGTGCCAAGTACACGATTTGCATTAGAGATTTACGCATTGAGTTGCCTCAGTAACGGTTCAATTTTGTCGCGCATAACCTCCATGGTCACTGGGCCGACGTGCTTGTAACGGATGACGCCATTGCGATCAACCACAAATGTTTCGGGCACCCCGTACACACCGTAATTGATGCCAATGCGACCGGTCGAATCAGAAAGCGTGTCCGCATAGGGGTTTCCCAGCTGACCCAACCAGCGCAACGCATCTTCCCGCTTGTCTTTGTAGTTCAGTCCGTAAACTGGTGTGCCACCGGTTTTTGCATAGGCGACAAATACCGGATGCTCTGTTCTGCAGGGCGCACACCATGAGGCCCAAACATTGAGAATCCATACCTTGCCCAGCAAATCCGCTCGCCGCAACGTCTTGTCGGGATTCATCAAGCTTGCAGCCTCGAAGTCGGGTGCAGCCTTACCAATCAGCGGCGAAGGCACCTCACGCGGGTTCAGTTTCAAACCCAAACCCAAAAAGACCGACAACACCAAGAAAATGGCCAATGGCCACAACAAACGCGCTTTCATGCACCGGCTCCCGCTGCTGCGACTTCAACTGCCCGTTGCTCCCGCTTTTGCCGGTAGCGTCGGTCAGTTATGGCGATAAGTCCGCCCAGCATCATGACCAGGCATCCGATCCAGATCCAGCTAATGAACGGCTTGTGCTGTACCCGGACCACCCACTCACCCGTAGGCAACTGCTCACCCATTGACACGTAAATGTCACGCCCCAGATTGCTGTACACCGCAGCCTCGGTCATGGGGTTGTTTCTGGCGCTGTACATACGTTTTTCGGGCTGCAAGATCGTGAGCACCTGTCCGTCGTGACGCAACTCAACCTGCCCTTGTGCCGCGTCGTAGTTGACTCCCTGCAGTTCGCGCACGTCCAACATGCGGAACTGGTAACCCGCCAACTCGGTTGTGCTGTCCGGCCCCATCTTGACATCACGCTCGACTTCATAGGTCTTCACCATCGTGACCCCAAAAGCGAACAACGCCACGCCCAGATGCGCCACCATCATGCCGACCATGGAGCGCGGAATCTTGCGCAGCCGACCCAGCACGTCTGCGGGCTGCCCTGCGGGCGATCGCAAGCGCTCGCGCAGGTCAACCACCAGCCCAGCCACGATCCAGCAGGTCAATGTCAATGCACCGGTTGCAATCAGCGGCACCCGGCCGGCCGCCGCCGCTATGCCGATGGCCAAAACAATGGCCGCAGGCATGGACCACCGTACCCTGCGCAGCAGGGCGCCACCATCGTCTTGCTTCCAGCGCGCCAACGGCCCCACACCCATGGCCAGCAGCAGTGGAATCATCAAGAGGCCAAACACCACTTCAAAGTAGGGTGCCCCTACTGAAATCTTGCCCAACCCCATGGCGTCCAGAATCAGCGGGTATAGGGTGCCCAGCATGACCGCGGCCGCGGCTACCAACAGCAGCATGTTGTTCAATAACAGCATGGACTCTTTTGACACCATGCCGAAACGCTGACCGAGCCCGACCTTGGGCGCGCGCCAAGCGTACAGCGCCAATGAGGTGCCAATCGTCACCACCAGGAATCCCAGAATAAATAGGCCTCGCCGCGGGTCCGTGGCAAACGCATGCACTGAGGACAACACCCCTGAACGAACCAAAAATGTACCCATCAGCGACAGCGAAAACGCAAGAATGGACAGCAATACCGTCCACACCTTGAAACCACCACGCTTCTCTGTAACAACCAAAGAATGCATAAGCGCCGTGCCAACCAGCCATGGCATAAAGGATGCGTTTTCGACAGGGTCCCAAAACCACCAGCCTCCCCAGCCCAGCTCGTTATAGGCCCACCAGCTGCCCAGTCCGATTCCAAAGGTCAGAAAGATCCACGCTGCGGTGGTCCAAGGACGGGTCCAGCGCGCCCACGTGGCATCGAGTTGGCCACCCAGCAAAGCCGCAATGGCAAAAGCATAGGCCACTGAAAAACCCACATACCCCATGTACAGCATGGGTGGATGAATCACCATGCCGGGATCTTGCAACAGGGGATTCAGGTCACGGCCATCGGCCGGCGCCGGAATCAGCCGCTCAAACGGATTGGACGTAATGAGAGTAAAGAGCAAAAAGCCGACACCTACCAGCCCGAGCACGCCCATGACGCGCGTTACAAATACCGTTGGCAGCGTGCGGCTGAAACTCGCCACCGCCACAGACCACACGTTGAACATCAATATCCACAATAGCAGCGAGCCCTCATGTCCGCCCCAGACGCCAGCAATCCGATAGGCCAGTGGCAAGGCCAGGTTGGAGTTCGATGCGACGTATTGCACCGAAAAGTCGTAGCGTACAAATGCAAGCGTCAGGCACACAAATGCAATGGCCACAAAAGCAAATTGCGTCCACACCAGAGGCCGCGCCAAAGCCATCCAGTCGTTGCGCCCATAGTGTGCGCTAACCAACAGCAAAACACCCTGCACAA
>CAIQBN010000074.1 GCA_903870065.1 uncultured beta proteobacterium
CTGTCGCTTCTGTCGGATGCTTCCGTGATGCGCGGTGGTTGCCTGGTGGAATCTGCAGGAACCGTGGTGGATGGGACGCTGGAGAAGCGTTGGAGTCGCACCGTGGCCAAACTGGGTTTGCAGTCGTCCTGGGAGGTGTCCAATGACGATGAGTGACGTTTCTGGCACTTGGACGGACTACCTGGATGCTGCCCGCCGTCGTGTCGGTAGCGACAGTACGCTGGAGTTGAGGGGCACCCTGACACGTCTGACCGGACTGGTTTTGGAGGCCAGCGGCATTCGCGTGCCGGTAGGCTCGCAATGTGTGGTGACCATGAAGTCGCGCCCGTCTGTATTGGCCGAGGTGGTGGGGTTTGCCGGTGACCGGGCATTTTTGATGCCAGCAGGTGATGTGCATGGATTGTCCAGCGGCGCTGGCGTGGCGCCGGCGGCGGCCTATGTTCCGGTGCCGCGCCTGGGTGAGCCTGCCGCACTGGCTGAGCACGGCGATGTTGGTATGTTGCGGCTACCTTTGGGCGATGGATTGTTAGGTCGGGTGGTGGACGCGCAGGGTTTGCCGATGGATCGCATGGGCCCCATCGCAGACGTCAGCTCACGGCCGCTGGACCGCAAGCCAATCAACGCAATGGATCGCGCGCCAGTGCGCCATCCGCTGGACACCGGTGTCAGGGCAATTAACGCCTTGTTGACGGTGGGCCGCGGGCAGCGCATTGGCTTGTTCGCTGGGTCCGGTGTTGGTAAGAGTGTGTTGCTGGGCATGATGGCTCGTTATACCGAGGCTGACGTGATCGTGGTGGGCTTGATTGGTGAGCGGGGTCGTGAGGTTAAGGAATTTATTGAAGATATTCTGGGTGTCCAAGGGCGCGCGCGTTCGGTCGTCGTGGCTGCACCCGCGGATGCGCCGCCGCTGCTTCGGCTGCAGGGCGCGGCCTATGCCACTGCGATTGCCGAAAGCTTTCGTGACGAAGGCAAGCATGTGCTGCTACTGATGGATTCTCTGACGCGGTATGCGATGGCTCAACGGGAAATTGCGCTGGCAATCGGTGAGCCGCCTGCAACCAAGGGTTATCCGCCATCTTGTTTTGCAAAGCTGCCCCAACTGGTTGAGCGCAGTGGCAATGGTCTTAACGGTGTGGGATCCATTACAGCGTTTTACACGGTTCTTGCCGAGGGAGATGACCAGCAGGATCCGATTGCCGATGCTGCCAGAGCGATTTTGGACGGGCATATTGTGCTGTCGCGCACCTTGGCTGAGTCGGGTCACTATCCTGCGATCGATGTGGAGCAGTCAGCATCGCGGGTGATGCACAACGTGGTGTCGCGGCAGCATTTCGAGCTGGCTCGGCGCTTTCGGGCGGTCTATTCCAAATATGAGCGCGGGCGTGACTTGGTGCAGATTGGTGCTTACGCGCACGGTTCTGACCCGGCGCTGGACGAAGCAATCGTTTTGCATTCGGGCATGAGCCGGTTTTTACAGCAGGATATGTATGAGGCGGCGCCAATGGAAAGCGTTGTCGAGGAAATGGGAATGGCGACCAATTTGAATTCGGTGGCAGCATGACTGCCTCCATCGTCAGGATCGTGCCATGTCTGAGTTAAAGAGTGTTATTCTGGCCATAGAACATGCAACGCTGCGCCGCGACGAGTTGGCCAAGGCAGCAGCCAGGGTCGAACGCAATTTGCAGTTTGCACACCAGCAAATGGCACAGTTGGAGGGCTACGCCTCGGACACCGATGCCCGTTGGACCCAGTCTGCTTCACGCGACATTTCAGTGGAATTGATTCGGCATCAGTATCAATTTATGGATCGGCTGCAACAGGCGATAGCCATGCAGTCGGGTGTGATAGCGGGTGTGCAGCGGCAACTTGACCAAGCCAAGTCGGGTTTGCTGAATGCCGAGTTTCGGTTGTCAGGACTGAACCAAGTTTTGAAGACCCGCAAGATGACATTGGCACGCGGCCAACGCATACGTGAGCAACGACAAATGGATGAATTTGCAGCGATGCAGCATGCCCGCAACAGGATGCTGCCCATGAGTGGAGAAAAGCATGACTATTGAAACAAGTAGTGCGCACAGCAGCGCCAGAGCGTCGGCGGTCGATCCAAAACATGGCAAAGGCAAGCATGTGGGATCAGACGCAATGGCACTGGGCGGCGGTGGAGGTTTCATGGAGATACTTGCATCTGCCGAGATGGCGCCCACCGCCGAGACTGCTGTACTTGAACCAGCCAGCGCTGACGCGCCGCCGCTCGTGGGAGCCCTGACTGCGCAGCCCTTTGTATCTTCTTGGACCCCAACAGCCGGGGCTGCGGACGTTTTGCGAAAGTTGTCTTTGGTGCCAATGGACGATGGGAGCGCGTCGCTTGAAGATGCCGTGGGGTTTTTGAAACCTGATGTGGGTGATTTGCCGGGAAACGGAATACCCGTTGAATCTAAAAAGGGGGATAGGAGTGAGCCTGCAGTTGCGGATGACGAACCTGATGTCGCGCCATGGCTAGCGCAGTGGACACAGCACTTGCAGCCGTCAACCGATTTGTCGAAAAACCGACTGTCCGTTGACGCAAACAAGGGTGATACGAGTGCGCCTGCAGTTGCGGATGACGGAGCTGATGTCGCGCCATGGCTAGCGCAGTGGACACAGCACTTGCAGCCGCCAACCGATGAACCCCGTGCAATACTGGCAGTCTCGCAAGAAGTCAATACACGTGCCGCATCGGTCGCCGTCGAAGTGCCTCAAGTGACCGCTGCCGTGCAGAAAGAAATTGCGTCGTTGACGATGCCAGTGACCTTGTTGGATATAGGAAGAAGACAGTTGGCCGCAGCTAACTTAAGTCCCACTCCTCCAATCGAGTCATCGCCCGTGCGGTCTGGTGGCATCGCACCGCTACCCGCCATTCCCACACCAATTACCAATCCGACGGACGGTGAAAATCTGATGGTGCCGAGCATTAAGCCTGGGACGACGCAGGCCGCTCACTTTCAACCATCCGTTGTGAAGCAAGAAGCCGCACTGTTGCCTCTCAACGCATTGACCATCGAATCCGGTGCGAACGGTTTGGCTAAACCCAGCAAAGCGCAGCGATCAATTGCGCCTGGTGCCAATGTCGTAGAAGGGGCTGCAGCCGCTCAGCCGGCAGCCACGGGACAACTTGACAAGGGCGCCTTATTGCCTAACGTTTCGCGCTTGGATCTCGCGGCAATGCCAAGTGCTCTGGTGGCAGCGGGACTTGCTGAGGGGACCATTGGAAAACGGGACGAGCAGAACCGGGATCGATCCGTATTTCGATCGAATGGGTCTGAAGGGATTTTGGCGGGACCGCCTGCCTTTGGCGCAGTGGGAAGCACGCCGGCTCAATTTGCAACCGAGTTGCCGATGTCGACAGAGATGTTTGTTGCGGAAAAAGTGGCCTACTGGATATCCAATGACATCCAAAATGCGGAGATGAAGCTGGATGGAATTGGGTTGGAGCCGGTGGAGGTAAGCATTCGCATGAGTGGTAACGAAGCGCATGTGGCGTTTCGGACCGATGAATTGCAAGCCCGATCAGCGCTAGAAAACGCGAGTGCGAATCTGAAAGAAATGCTGCAACGTGAAGGCGTCGTTTTGTCCGGCGTATCGGTTGGCACCTCAGGGGCAGGGAACTCAGGGGATCAAGAGCGCAAATCGCGACAGGGTAGCCGACAACAATCCGTAGTTGCCTCAGTAACGCAGGTAAGATCCGAACATGCTGGAACGACGACGGGCAGGGTCAGTGGCAGCACGTTGGACCTATTTGTATAGAGGTCTATTGGCTGGGCGATGCTGCTATGCGTATTTTGCGGTATTGGTATGTCTTAAACAGGAGTGAAAGTGGCTGCGAAACCTGAAACTGCCGATGCGGGCGATGCACCTAAGGCACCCGCTAAAAGCAAAAAGTTGCTGATTATCGGACTGGCTGTTGTGGTGATCTTGGCATTGGCAGGCGGCGGGGTATTCTTTTACATTAGCAAGCAGCGTGCTGCGGCTGACGAGGGCGATGATGCTGCACCAGCCAAAGCGGCCGCCCACAATGACCACAAGGCGGTGCCGTCGTATTTGCCAATGGAAAACATGGTCGTCAATTTAGCCGACCCGGGTGGGGATCGTGTGGCGCAAGTTGGAATCACCTTGGAGGTGCTAGATGCAAAAGCGGCGGACAAGGTAAAGGCCTTCATGCCGACGATCCGTAGCGGAGTGCTGATGCTAATTTCTCAGCGCACTGCGGAGGAGCTGCTCAAATCAGAAGGCAAGCAGCAATTGGCCAAGGATATATTGCGCGAAACATCCTTACCCTTTGGTGGCGGCGACGAGGATGCTCATGCGGAAGCTGCCGCGGCCAAGAAGCCGAAGAAGGCCAACGCAAAGAGCGCGCCGGTTGAATACCCAGTAACTGGTGTCTTGTTTTCGAGTTTTATCGTGCAATGATGATGATTTCACAGGCGGCAAGTTATGAGTGAGTCGTTTCTTTCCCAGGAAGAGGTAGATGCACTTCTTGAGGGTGTAACCGGTGAAAGCCAGAAGACGGTTGAAGAAGCTGCCGAGCATGGCGAGGTTCGTGCATACAACATTTCCAGTCAGGAGCGCATCGTGCGTGGGCGTATGCCCACCATGGAAATTGTCAATGAACGTTTCACTCGCAATCTTCGGGTGGGGCTGTTTAATTTCATCCGCCGCAGCCCTGAAATTTCAGTGGGACCAGTGACAGTCCAGCGGTACAGCGCTTTTCTGCGCGAGTTGGCGGTGCCGACCAATTTCAACATTGTTGCGATACGACCACTACGGGGCAGCGGCTTGATCGTTTGTGAGCCTGCATTGGTGTTTGGGGTGATTGATACCCTGTATGGTGGCATCGGGAAATTCCAGACGCGGATTGAAGGACGCGACTTTTCCGCTACGGAGCAACGCGTGATCAATCGACTGGTCGATGTGATCACTACAGAATACAAAAAGGCTTGGAAGGGTATTTATCCATTGGAACTGGAGTATCAGCGATCGGAAATGCAGCCGCAGTTTGCAAATATTGCCACGCCGAGTGAAATTGTCATTTCGACATCATTTCAACTCGAGATTGGAGACATTACAGGCGCTATTCATTTTTGTTTCCCGTATTCAACGCTGGAGCCGATCCGTGATGTGCTTTACTCTTCGACGCAAGGTGACTCCATCGAGGTTGACCGGCGCTGGGTCAATGTGCTTACCCGTGAGATTCAGGCAGCTGAAATCACACTGGTCGCGGAGTTGGCCAGGGCCGATGCAACGGTGGAGCAATTGCTGGCAATGAAAAAGGGTGATTTCATCGAGCTGGATCGGGAGCCAACCATACAGGCGACCGTAGACGGTGTGCCAATTTTCGAGTGTCAGTACGGTACACACAATTCCAAATACGCAATTCGCATAGACAAGGCCCTGCGGGGAAATGACCAAAACTGGTTGGGAGAAAGAAATGGCATCTGAAGACAAGCCGGACGAGGCAGCCGATGATGGCATGGCCGACTGGGCCGAGGCCTTGCTGGAGCAAAAGGCAACTGAGCCTGGAGGGGGTGATGCGCATGGTGGAGTGCTGGCGGGCGATGCTCCCAAGCCGTTTTCGTCCATGCCAGCGGGTGGCGACGCGCCCATCAATGACATCAACATGGTCTTGGACATTCCCGTTCAACTTTCTGTTGAGTTGGGTAGGACCAAAGTTCCAATAAAGCATATTTTGCAGTTGGGACAGGGTTCTGTGGTTGAGCTTGATGCACTTGCCGGGGAGCCGATGGACGTTTTGGTAAACGGCTATTTGATTGCGCAGGGCGAAGTGGTGGTGGTTAATGACAAGTTTGGCATTCGATTGACCGATGTGGTGACACCGTCCGAGCGCTTGCGTCGCGTCAGCAAAGGGTGATTTTTTGCGATGACACAGTCCGTGGTCTCGGTGGGCGCATTTCTACTGTTGTTGGCGTGCCTGCCCTTGATTATCAAATGGATAAAGCGACGGACTTTGAGCGAGAACGGGCAAGGTAAAGGTGAGACACGTTTTGTATCGGCGCTTGCGGTTGGCCCCCACCAAAGGGTGGTCACGGTGGAAGTAGGTCCTGAAGGGCGGCGTCTTTGGTTGGTTTTGGGCGTCACTTCTCAAGAGATCACATGCCTTCACCGAATGAACGTTGACCTTGTCGAAGGTGGAGCAGCTGTTCAGGTGCCACCTGGACTCATAACGGAGTCCCTCGCGTGAGTCGGTGTAAACGATTTGCATATGCTGTAGCTTGCAAACTGGTGAAAGGGCTTTTGCTGGCTGCTGCGCCCTGCATGGCATTGGCGCAGTCAGCGGGGCAGTTGCCCCTGTTGGTTGGATCTGGCGGCACGGGTACGAGTTTTTCGGTTCCCATTCAAACACTGCTGTTCTTTACGGCTTTGTCTTTCTTGCCTGCGGTACTGTTGATGATGACGGGGTTCACCCGTATTGTTATTGTCTTGTCGCTTTTGAGGCAGGCACTGGGTACGCAATCTTCGCCACCCAATCAAGTGATTGTTGGGTTGTCACTATTCCTGACCTTTTTTGTTATGGGGCCTACATTTGATCGGGTTTATGCAGATGCCTACGTCCCGTACACCAAGAATGAAATCAGTTTCGAGCAGGCGATGGAAAAGGCAGAGGCACCCGTCAGAGGATTTATGGTGAAACAAACACGCCAGTCCGATTTTTCATTGTTTGCCAAGCTGGCCAAACTAGCACCTGAGGTGACGGCAGAGACTGCACCAATTCGCGTATTAGTGCCCGCGTTCGTCATTAGTGAGTTGAAGTCGGCGTTTCAAATTGGTTTCATGATTTTCATACCGTTTTTGGTGATTGATATCGTTGTTGCCAGTGTGCTGATGTCCCTGGGGATGATGATGCTGTCTCCCGTGTTGGTCGCCCTGCCGTTCAAGTTGATGCTGTTTGTTCTGGCAGACGGGTGGAATTTGCTGGTTGGTTCGCTGGCGGCCAGTTTTGTCGTTTGAGGAAAGTGCTGCACGATGAATTCTCAGACTGTTCTAACGATCGGCCAAGAAGCGCTGCTGATGCTATTGATGGTTTCCTCTCCAGTCTTGGGTGCCGCTTTGATTGTTGGCTTGCTGGTTAGTCTCTTTCAGGCGGTGACACAGATTCATGAGGCGACCTTGGCGTTTGTTCCGAAACTGATCGCGGTCGTTGCCGTTTTTGCGATTGCCGGACCCTGGATGTTGACGATGCTGGTGGAATATATTCGTCGAACTATCGAGGCAATCCCGGGTGCGGTGGCGTGAGGATGGGCTAGCTTGATTTCCATTTCGGAAGCGCAGCTTGCTGCATGGCTGTCACCAATTTTTTGGCCGTTCCTTCGTGTATTGGCACTTTTTACAGCTGCGCCAGTTTTTTCGTCACGCGCGATTCCAATTCGCGCCAAGGTGGCGCTGGCGTTTTTTGTCGCTCTTGCTTCACAGGCTAGCTTGGTTGACATGCCTGTCATTGGATTTGACGATCCTCAAGTGCTTTCGGTTGTTGTTCAGCAAATTAGCGTTGGTATTGCCATCGGCTTTGCTGTGCGTGTGGTTTTTTCTGCGGTCGAGCTCGCGGGCGAAGTGGTCGGATTCCAAATGGGTTTGAACTTCGCTGCATTTTTCGATCCAGCGATAGGCGCTCAATCAAGTGCAGTTGCTCGTTTCTTTGGTCAGATGACCTCATTGCTCTTTTTGGCCATGAACGGGCACCTGATGGTGTTGCTTGCCATTCACCAGAGTTTCAAAACATTTCCAGTGAGTCGAAATTTTCTGGAAGCATTGGCGTCTGTGCAACTCTACCGTTTAGGTGCAGACTTGTTTGCCAGCGCCCTTTGGATTGCTCTTCCCATGGTTGGAATGCTCATGTTTGTCAATTTGGCGCTGGGAATCGTTTCACGGGTAGCACCACAGATCAATATTTTTGCGGTTGGATTTCCAATCACTTTGGTTGTGGGTTTGATTTGTATCGCTATGACTTTACCAATGCTTGATCAGCCATTCATGGCACTGATGGAGCGATCCATTGGTATTTTTGCGGGGGGTCAATGATTTTTCATCAGACCAAATTGTTTCTGATGGCATACACAGCTAGCTCGGCATTGTTTGATAATTTCAGCTTTTCTAGAAGCCTTGCCCGATAAACACTGACCGTCTTTGGGCTGAGCATGAGTTCTTCCGCAATATCCGTGAGACGCCTTCCCGAAGCAATCTTGAGCAAGGTTTGGAGTTCACGCTCTGACAATGTGGCATGTAGCGACTCAGTACTTGGCGACGCCAAATTGGCGACCAGCATTTCCGAAATCTCGCGCGTTACATACTTCCGCCCACTGGCAATGACCCGAACAGCAGGTATCAGTTCAGAAGGGTCTCCCGCCTTGTTGAGATAACCATCAGCACCGGCGCGCAAGCAACGCAACGCGTACTGGTCTTCTGCAAACATGGACACGATGAGTACCCTAATGTTGGTCTGACTTTCGCGAAGGCTTGCAAGTACATCCAAACCACCACGCCCTGGTAGATTCAGATCCAATAGAAGTACGTCACAGGGGGTGTTCCGCAATACATCGCGCACTTCAGAGTAGCTGCCAGCCTCGCCCACCACAACAATGTCATCGGCGTCGGTTAGTGTGTCCTTGATGCCGCGCCGGACCATTGCGTGGTCGTCGCAAAGTACGACTTTAATCACTTGAATTGTGCCTCCAGCGACTGTACAGACGCATTGATCAGTGGGACGGACAGGATGACGGAAGTTCCCGCACCCATGCGCGTGCTGACGTCAAGCCAACCTCCGACCGTCTTAGCGCGTTCACGTAGGCCTCGAATTCCGTACGAATCAGGTTTGGCAAAGTCCTTCTCGGAAATGCCCAGCCCGTTGTCGCTAATTTCCATCGTGAGAAAGTCTTCGGCATCAGAAATTTCGATTTTCACGTTGGTGCATTTTGCATATTTGGACACATTCGTAAGCGCCTCTTGCGCGGTTCTATAGGCAGTCAACTGAACAGGCTTGGGCGGGTCCATGCCTTCATTGCTGGACCGAACGGTTGTCACAATTCCGGTGCGCCGTTCAAAACTGGAGGCTAACCATTGAACCGCTGCGACAAGCCCCTGATCCAAAATCGACGGGCGTAAGTTCATCATGATTCGCTGGCTTGCACCGAGCGCGTGTTGCAGCATATCCGCGGCTGCGCGAATATGTTCATTTGCAGTTGGGTCGCTCCCGTGCCTGGCAAGCCACGCCAAGTCAAGCTTTGCCGCTGCCAACGACCCGCCAATGTCATCGTGAATTTCGCGCGCAATCGCAGCGCGCTCGCGCTCGATTGCCACTTGCAAGTAACCCGAAAACTCAGACAGCCTTTTCTCTGAGGCTGCCAGTTCCAGCGCTGCTTTCTCATGCGCTTGTCTGGTAAGGTGAACTTCTACTGTTCTCAGAATGACTCGCTCAAGTTGGCTGAGGTCATCTTTGTGCAAGTAGTCACTGATGCCTAAGTGTATGGCCGCCACCGCAGCGGCCTCGCCGATCGCACCCGACAACAAAATGAATGGAGGACGTCGAATGTTGTGACTGATTTTTGACCAAGCGTCTATCGCAGTAAAGCCAGGAAGTCGGTAGTCGGCCAAAATTAAGTCGATCGAGCCCGATGTGGCAAGAGCCGCAAATGTTGCGAGGGTTTCTACGCGTGTAATGGAATAGGAAAAGCTTGCTCGCTCAAGCGAGCGACAAATCAATCGATGGTCAGCAGCGGAATCCTCAAGGTGGAGAATGGCTAGTTTGATCGGTGAGTTGCCATTGTCCATATTTCGGTTTTGTGATTAGGCAATTTCAAGGAGGACGTCTCAGATACTTGTCGGCTTGGTTTTCAATGGGATTATTGCAAGGAATGGCTCCAAAAGTTCCCAAACATTAAGGTTTCCTGCTAATCTACCAGTATGTGATACTTGGGGATCATGAAGAAAAAAGGCAGGGACTCGCAGAGGCGTTGAATAGGACATATGACAATGCAGCCATCATTGATTACACCAACTGTCCCCGCCGTGCAAATGCCGGTAATGTTGGTGGCCGAGGTTCAGGATTCCTTGTTGGTTGTTGTTCATGACCTAACAAGACTGGACGGACTGTTGGCGCACACCATGGAAAATTTGATGGAGCGCTTTACCAGCGCAAGTGCCAATTTGGCAAATCCGGCTTTGATGAACTCCAAGGAACTCGATGATGTGCGCAGCACATTGCGCGCTGCGGTAACAGAGCTTCAATTTCAGGATATGGCTTCGCAACTTATTGTGCACACTTCGAAGATTCTGCAAGGGTGCGCGTATCGCCTGGCGTCTGAGTCAATGGGCTCGGAAGATGGCGAAGCGGTCCCGTTCGTTGAGGAAGTGCCAGAACGTCCGAACCCGGTGACACAAGATGAAATGGACGCTGGTTCAATCGAACTTTTCTAGTTGCTTGATTAGATTACTCAAAACTGAAATTGTCGGAGTTGCAAATGCCTTTAATTCTCGCGGTTGATGACTCACCCTCCATGCGTAAGATGGTTTCATTTACGCTGACCGGGGCAGGGTACCAAGTTGTGGAGGCGGTCGATGGGCAGGATGCCTATGAAAAGGCTCAATCGCAATCTTTTGATTTGGTGTTGACTGACCAAAATATGCCGCGTTTGGATGGCCTAGGATTAACCCGTAAATTGCGTGACCACCCGCAATTCAAAACAACGCCAATTTTGATGTTGACCACGGAATCAAGCGATTTGATGAAGCAAGCGGGGCGCGCGGCAGGCGCCACGGGTTGGCTTGTCAAGCCGTTCGATCCAGCGCGGTTGCTGGATGTTATTAAGAAAGTGATTCGCTGATGACATGTTCAGCGAGGCATTCGTATAGGAATAGGAGTTGGTATGTCTGAGACGCATCAGGAGAGTGGCGGCAGTAGCGGAGATTTCGATCTAACGCAGTTCTATCAAATCTTTTTTGAGGAAGCCGGTGAAAATCTCGATCTCATGGAGCAGATGCTGCTGAATTTGAATCTAGAGACTGCTGACGATGAGGCATTGAACGGCATTTTTCGCTGTGCACATTCGGTGAAGGGTGGCGCAGCGACGTTCGGTTTTGCGGATGTTGCTGAATTGACCCACCAAATGGAGTCACTTCTGGATCGCTTGCGCCGCCATGAACTGCAGCCAAATGCGGAGATGGTAGATGTCCTGCTCGAATCGGCGGATGCGTCGCGGAGTCTGCTCGCACGGCACCAGGCCGGTGGCGAGGGGGATGCCGTACCTACAGCTGATTTGGTTCGAAGGATCAGTGCCTTGGCTGGAGGGAAAACTGCCGTCGCTGTTACTGCGGTACATGTTGCCGCGGCGCAACCCGTGGTGGTACCCGTAGTGGCACCAGCCAAGGTGATAAAAAGTGGCACACCCGAGCAGCGATCGTTGGAAATCAGAATTGGTCCATTGGAGCGTCCTGAGCAAGCTGATGCTGTTACGGAATTGTTTAGGGATATTCCCGGGTTAGGGGAAATTTCCTCGCTACCGATAGTTGCGAGCAATTCACGTCTATTCTTGGTGAAGACGCAGTCCAGTGACGAAGATTTGCTCGACTTGTTTGCGTTTCATGTTTCAAGAGACTACATACAAATCCGTGAGAGCACCGTCGCGGCGACGACGGAAGCGGTTCCTGAGGCAACCGCAGTGGTGAGCGAACTTGTTGTGCCAGGCGACGATCCCCAGCCCGGTGCGCCGTTGGCGCCCTTGCCCGGATATGGTTTTTTCGACGGCGCGCCCGGGGCCCCGGTCACTGCTGGGGCGAGCGTATCTGCCGAATCAAGGGCGGCAAAGGTACCAGCGAAAGTTGCACCTCCGAATGCAGCAATGCAACCCGAGGCGGCAACGATCAGGGTTGCAATTAGTAAGGTAGATCAATTGATAAATTTGGTCGGAGAGTTGGTAATTACTCAGGCCATGCTTGCTCAAAATAGTCGAGCACTTGACCCGGCCGTATACCAACAGCTGCTCTCGGGGTTGGCTGATTTGGATCGCAATACGAGGGACTTGCAGGAGTCGGTGATGTCGATTCGCATGATTCCTATGTCGATCGTGTTTAGCCGATTTCCTCGGATGTTGCGGGATTTGGCAAGCAAATTGGGAAAGAAAGTTGATTTTGTGACCCAAGGGGAGGCCACAGAATTGGACAAGGGATTGGTAGAAAAGATCACCGACCCATTAACTCACTTGGTTCGCAACAGTTGCGATCATGGAGTTGAATCGCCGGCCGAGCGCATAGCTGCTGGAAAGTCTGAGACAGGAACGATAACCTTGTCTGCCTCCCATCAAGGTGGGTCGATTGTGATCGAGGTACGTGATGACGGCAAAGGCATGTCTCGCCAGAAAATCCTGAATAAGGCACGAGAGCGGGGGCTTGATGTGTCTGATCAGATGTCTGATGGTGAAGTGTGGCAACTGATTTTTGCACCCGGATTTTCAACAGCTGAGGTTGTCACGGATGTGTCCGGTCGAGGGGTTGGGATGGATGTCGTGAAGCGGAATATTGCCGCGCTGAATGGAACTGTGGAAATCGATTCTGCCGAGGGTTACGGGATGAAAGTCTCGGTGCGATTGCCCTTGACGCTGGCTATCATGGACGGCATGTCTGTCGGGGTTGGTGGGGAGGTTTATATACTGCCGTTGTCATCAGTTGTGGAATCCTTTCAAGTCAAAGCCGATGCCGTCAGTACAGTTGGCCAGGGGTCGCAGTTGGTCAAGGTTCGAGATGAGTACATGCCGGTCATCGAGCTTGAAAAGATTTTCCAAATTCCCCGGTTCGATTTTGACAAGTCATGTGACATCATGGTCGTTGTCGAAGCCGATGGCAGTCGTGTGGCTTTACTGGTTGATGAACTATTGGGACAGCAACAAGTGGTTGTTAAGAACCTGGAGTCAAATTACCGAAAAGTACCGAATGTGTCTGGCGCGACGATTCTGGGCGATGGGAAAGTGGCTTTGATTTTGGATACCGGTGCTCTAGTTCGGCGGTCACGCCATTGATAGCATTGCATTGAAGGAACCAACATGGGCATGATGGAGAAACTTGACGAAGTGACGTCATCTGAGGCGAGAGAGTATTTAACCTTTCGTTTAGATCAGGAAGAGTACGGTATTGACATTTTGAAGGTTCAGGAAATTCGCGGCTATGAGCCGCCCACCCGCGTTGCTAACGCACCTAGTTTTATAAAGGGTGTTGTTAATCTCCGAGGAACAATTGTTCCCATTGTGGACATGCGTTTGAAGTTCAATTGCTCCAAGGCGGAGTACAACTCCTTCACTGTAGTTATTATTTTAAATTTGCGGAACAGGATAGTCGGGGTCGTGGTTGATTCGGTGAGCGACGTCATGGAGTTGCCGCCAGAAAGCATTAAGGCTGCGCCAGAAGTAGACAGTGTGATTGACAGTGGAGCCGTTTTGGGGTTGGGCTCACTTGGGGACCGAATGCTGATTCTCCTTGATATTGAGCGCCTGATGTCGGCGCCTGACATGGGCCTTGTCGGTGCATCGGAATGATGCTGCTGTGTGGTAGGTCCCGTGTTGTTTCACTCCGTCTTGGGTGGAGTTTCAGTTGAGAAACTTGCAGGGAACTGCTGCTGCGGCTGAACATCAGTCGACTATGCAAGGGCGTGAATTTGGGTGGACAGACGCCGATTTTGACCGCGTTCAGTCAATGATTTATAGACGGGCTGGAATCAGTCTGCACGATGGCAAGCATGCCATGGTGTATAGCCGATTGTCGCGTCGACTTCGCGAAACTGGCTACCAGACTTTTCGCGATTACTTGGAATGGCTCGAATCTGCGGACAGTCCCGAGTGGCAAGAATTCGTGAATGCACTGACTACCAATTTGACGTCTTTTTTCCGAGAAAGCCACCATTTCGAAGTTTTTGCGAACCTGTTGAAATCCAAACCCAATGGAACGTCTTGGCGCGTATGGTGCAGCGCTGCATCAACCGGCGAGGAGCCCTACTCGATTGTTATGACAGCGATGGAAGCGTTAGGTTCAAGCCCCAAGTTTTCACTCGTGGCGAGCGACATTGATTCGAAAGTATTAGCGTCTGCTGAGCGTGGTGTCTACCGTTTGGATGGCATGAAGGGCATCGACGCAGGAAGGATGCATCGTTTTTTTTTACGTGGCAAGGCGGGAAATGAAGGGATGGTTCGAATAAAGCCAGATTTGGGACGATTGATTGAATTTTTGATTGTCAATTTGATTCGTGACGACTGGCCGTTCAATAATCCCTTCGACGTTGTCTTTTGTAGAAACGTAATGATTTATTTTGACGCGCAAACCCAGCGCCAAGTTCTCGAGCGGATCTTTAAGGTCATGAAGCCCGGGGCGCTACTGTTTGTAGGGCACGCCGAGAACTTTAGCGATTCGCGGGACTTGTTCGTGCTCAAAGGCAAAACGGTATATGAGCGGCGATAACGGAAGAAATATGTCCTATTGCAGCAAGGGCACACATTGCATTGACTGTCTGTAAGGCGCACATGAGCTATTCACCATTCAGTTCTAGTTCGGTTGTAAGTAAAGCTGCTGCAAATGTTGCTATGCCTGCTGTGAAGATACTGGCCAATGGACGGGCCTCAAGGGTTGATCAGCTCAAATCACAACCTCGCAAGCCTGGCGAGGCTTCCTTCTTTTATGCGGATCATCACTTTCAGTACGACGCTGTGAAAGTCCTGCCTGGAGAGTACTATGTTTCGAACGAAGACTTGGTTGTGATGACGGTTTTGGGTTCGTGTATTGCAGCATGCATCTGGGATGGCAAGGCGAGAACTGGCGGCATGAATCACTTCATGTTGCCCGATGGGGATGGTGCCGATGGCTCCGGACGCTACGGATCCTATGCGATGGAACTGTTGATAAATGAGATGTTTAAGCTCGGTGCGCGGCGTGAAACGATGCAGGCAAAGATTTTTGGTGGTGCGCAGGTAATGGCCGGATTTACAACAATGAATGTTGGCGAACGCAATACACAATTTGTGCTGGACTACTTGTCCACAGAACGAATTCCGGTTGTCTCTCAGGATGTATTAGATATTCACCCACGTAAAGTCTGCTTCTTTCCTGTAACCGGAAAAGCGCTGGTCAAGCGCTTGGCTCACTCGCACCCTGAAACGCTGGCGGTAGAAGAGCGTCGCGGTAATGCTGCATCGGTTGCGAAATCCAATGCTGGTGGATCGGTCGACCTGTTCTGAGAGGTCAAATTGAAGAAAATTCGCGTTGTTGTCGTTGACGATTCTGCACTGGTGCGGGGCCTTCTTGCGGAAATTATCAATCGACAGAAGGATATGGAGTGTGTTGGCGCCGCAAATGATCCGATCGTCGCTAGGGAGATGATTCGCGAACTCAATCCAGATGTCATCACTCTAGACATCGAAATGCCAAAAATGGACGGGATCGATTTTTTGGCGCGGCTCATGCGACTTCGTCCTATGCCGGTTGTAATGATTTCTACTTTGACTGAACGCGGCGCCGACGTAACAATGAAAGCGCTTGAGCTTGGGGCAATCGATTTTGTTGCAAAGCCGAGAATTGGGCTAGCGGATGGCATCAGTGAGTTAGCCGGTCAAATCGTGGAGAAGGTGCGCATTGCCGCATCGGTCCGTGTGCACCGTAGTGTCAAGTTGAATACCCAATCGTCGGCGGACCTTGTTCCAGAAGTGCGTAGGCCGCGTTCAACGACTCCCGTTTTGATGGGGTTTTCAACTGAGAAGGTTATTTTCATTGGAGCATCGACAGGTGGGACTGAGGCGATTAAAGAGGTTTTGATGCGTATGCCTGCGGACTCGCCTGGAATTGTGATCACACAGCACATGCCACCCGGGTTTACGACTAGTTTCGCAGCGAGGTTAAATGGAATTTGTCAAATTACAGTAAGCGAGGCGGTGAATGGTGACAGAATACTTCCAGGTCACGCTTACATCGCGCCCGGGGGAAAGCAGTTTCGTGTGGATAAAAGTGGAGCCAACTATGTATGCGTTGTAGAGGACGGCGAGTTGGTCAATCGGCATAGGCCGTCGGTAGAGGTCTTGTTCAAATCTGCAGCTCGAGTGGTTGGTCGGAATGCATTTGGAGTCATGCTGACAGGTATGGGCAACGATGGCGCGAAGGCAATGAGAGAAATGAAAGATGCCGGCAGCTATAACTTTGTACAGGACGAGGCAAGTTGTATTGTGTTCGGCATGCCGCGAGAGGCGATATTGCACGGTGCTGCAGATGAAGTGCTGCCACTGCTGGATATTGCCGGAGCTCTCTTAAGTAAACTCGGAAGTACGCTGGATCGCTACAGGGTTTAGTTGTCGAAATAAGTGGCATTTCTGCAAACGCGGTTTTTTAGTGCTATGATCGAAGGCTTCGCTAAAAGCGAGGGAACTTCTGGAATCAAGTTAAAAAAGTTTTCAAGAAGTTTGACAGTAGCGTAAAAACTGTGTCATAATTCAAGGCTTCGCTGATCACAGCAAAGTAAACGAAGAAGGTAAAAAGTCTTCGGTTCATTAAAAATTTACAGCCGATAAGCGTGGGCGTTTGAAGGCGATTGCCAAGTTCTTCGGAACTAAGTCTTAATTGACTTACAAACGCTCATGAAGTAAAAAAGATGTGATATTCGTCAAAGAA
>CAIQBN010000075.1 GCA_903870065.1 uncultured beta proteobacterium
CGTGCGACCCGAGGTTAGTTCGGACAATTGGGATTCCCATCCCTCCAAGTAATCACTGACGCATAGAGATCAAAAGGGAGTCAATAGGATCATGAGTCGCCACTACGTAGTCAAAGACATTGACCTTGCGGAATTTGGACGCAAAGAACTGGATATTGCCGAAACGGAAATGCCAGGTCTGATGGCTTGCCGAGAGGAATACGGCGTATATCAGCCGCTCAAAGGCGCGCGCATCGTTGGCTCCTTGCACATGACCATCCAGACAGCAGTTCTGATTGAAACGCTGGTCGCGTTGGGTGCCGACGTTCGCTGGGCATCATGCAACATTTTCTCCACGCAGGATCACGCTGCTGCGGCGATCGCTGCCGGCGGAACGCCCGTTTTCGCTGTCAAAGGCCAATCGCTGGTGGAACACTGGGATTACCTAGACCGCTCGTTCATGTTCCCCGAAGGCGCGAATATGATCCTCGATGATGGTGGCGACGCAACTCTCTATGTACTGCTGGGTGCACGGGTTGAAGCTGGCGAGACCAATCTGATCGAAGTGCCTAGCTCGGAAGAAGAAGAAGCGATCTTTGCGCAGATCAAAAAGCGGATGAAAGAGACCCCTGGCTGGTTCACAAAAACCCGCGATGCAATCAAAGGAGTGTCCGAAGAGACAACCACCGGCGTGCACCGCCTCTATGACCTGCACAAGTCGTCGCAATTGCCCTTCCCGGCAATCAACGTAAACGACTCGGTCACCAAGTCGAAGTTCGACAACAAGTACGGCTGCAAGGAATCGTTGGTCGACGGTATCCGCCGCGCAACCGACACGATGATGGCGGGCAAAGTAGCTGTAGTCTGTGGCTATGGCGACGTTGGCAAAGGTTCGGCCGCATCGCTGCGTGGCGCTGGTGCTCGCGTGAAGGTCACTGAAGTCGACCCTATCTGCGCTCTGCAAGCCGCAATGGATGGGTTCGAGGTAGTGACGCTGGAGGATGTTGCTTCCTCGGCGGATATCTTCATCACCACGACCGGCAACAAGGACGTGATCCGCATCGAGCACATGCGCGAAATGAAGGACATGGCGATCGTTGGCAACATTGGCCACTTCGACAATGAAATTCAAGTCGCGGCACTTAAGAACCACAAGTGGACCAACATCAAAGAGCAGGTCGACATGATCGAGCTGCCGAACGGCAACCGGATGATTCTGCTGTCACAGGGCCGCTTGCTGAACCTCGGCAACGCGACCGGTCACCCTAGCTTTGTGATGTCGGCCAGCTTCACCAACCAGGTGCTGGCGCAGATTGAACTGTGGACCAAGCCGGGCGACTACGCGCCGGGCGTCTACGTCCTGCCGAAAGCTTTGGATGAGAAAGTCGCGCGTCTGCATTTGGGCCGGATCGGAGTGAAACTGACCCAGCTTCTGCCCGAGCAAGCCTCATATATCGGCGTTTCACCGGAAGGCCCGTTCAAGCCAGAGCACTATCGCTACTGAAAGAAGGAGAGAGCGTATGACACGCAATAATTTCATATTTACTTCGGAGTCCGTATCAGAAGGTCACCCTGATAAGATCTGCGATCGGATTTCCGATGCAGTCTTGGACGCGTTTCTTGCGGAAGAACCGACTGCGAGAGTTGGATGTGAGACTTTCGCAACCTCTGGTCTGGTGGTGATAGGCGGCGAAGTCGGGCTGTCAAACCAAGAACGCCTCAAGGATTACATGGGCCGTATCGGCCAGATTGCGAGGGAATGCATCAAAGACATTGGCTACGAGCAGGAAAAGTTCCATTGGAACACTTGCCATGTGCTGAATTTTTTGCACGAGCAATCAGCTCATATTGCGCAAGGCGTGGACCGCGATGGCGCTGGTGACCAAGGCATAATGTTTGGTTATGCGGTGGACGAAACTCCCGAATTGATGCCTGCCCCGATCCAGTATGCGCACGCGATTCTTCGTCGCTTGGCTGAAGCGCGCAGGGCTGGACTAGAACCCACGCTCCGCCCGGATGCAAAGAGCCAGTTGTCGGTGCGATACGAGGAAGGGAAACCGGTCGAAATCACCTCAATAGTGCTTTCTACTCAACATCAAAGCCCAGATCAAAGTTCGGATGATATACGTGCAATTGTTGAACCTTATATCCGGGAGGTGCTGCCTTCTGACTGGCTGACCGACAAGACTGAGTGGTGGATCAATCCTACTGGCACATTTGTAATCGGCGGGCCGGACGGAGATGCAGGCCTAACCGGGCGCAAGATCATAGTTGACACTTATGGTGGGGCGGCACCGCATGGGGGCGGGGCGTTCTCCGGAAAGGATCCTACAAAAGTCGACCGCTCGGCGGCTTATGCAGCACGATACTTGGCAAAGAACGTTGTTGCGGCAGGCATGGCAAAGCGTTGCACTCTGCAACTCTCATATGCAATTGGGGTTGCCAAGCCGTTGTCAATATACGTCGATACGCACGGTACGGGTAGCGTAGAGGATGTCGCCATTGAGCGTGCTATTGGACGGGCCATGGACCTGACGCCACGCGGCATTCGCGAACACCTCGATCTCAACCGGCCGATTTATGAGAGAACATCTGCGTATGGGCATTTCGGACGCGCGCCAGAGATTGACGGAGGCTTCAGCTGGGAGCGGACTGATCTCACAGATGCTTTAAGGAAATCCATTTGAGAACTCTATCTATAGCGCTTATCATGACGTGGCCGAATACGGCGGCTCAAATTCTAAGTGGGCGCAATTTCGGAACATCTGGTTTGCACTGCCTAAAGTAGAAAGAAACAGTGTCCGTTTTCAAACTCCTGATATAGGAGCGAGCAATGAACGCCGCGCGTCCTCTATCGAGGACTCTCGGTGGAGTAGGCTAAAGGCAAAAGACGGCTTTGCCGTGCATGTCAAGAAGAGAGGCAATCCTTTGAAAAAATACCAACTTGTCGGTATCGGTAATGCGATCGTCGATGTTATTGCAACGGTAGAGGACGATTTTCTTGCCCGCATGGGTATCCACAAGGGGATCATGCAATTGATAGATCGTGATCGCGCCGAAGTACTTTATGCCGCGATGGAGGCACCTGCGCAGACGTCGGGTGGTTCCGTCGCAAATTCTCTGGTTGGCGCAGCCAATTTGGGACTAAAGACAGCATTTGTTGGGCGGGTGCGTGAGGACGCGCTCGGACGATTTTATAGCCAAGATTGCCTCGCGGCAGGCATGCACTTCGACAATATGCCTGTGTCTAGTGATGAATTGCCGACTTCGCGCAGCTTGATCTTTGTCACCCCTGATGGGGAACGCTCGATGAACACCTATCTCGGCATCTCCGCTGAACTTGGCCCCGACGATGTGGACGAGCGTATTATTGCGGATTCCAATATTGTCTTTCTTGAGGGCTATCTTTTCGACAAAGACAAAGGGAAGGAGGCGTTCCTAAAGGCCGCGCGCACTTGCCATAGTGCCGGTGGAATGACCGGGATCACGCTATCCGACCCTTTCTGTGTTGACCGACATCGCAGTGATTTCCGCGCTCTTGTTGCGAGCGAAATGGATTTCGTGCTTGGGAACGAGAAGGAATGGGTTTCTCTCTATCAAACCAACTCCCTCGAGGACTCGCTAGCGCAGGCTAGTAGTGACTGTCAGCTCATAGTTTGCACTCGCTCGGGGGACCCCGTGTGCATCATACATAAGGGAAAGCGCATAGAAATACCTGTCAGGACAATGTCGCCTGTTGACGCAACGGGCGCGGGCGATCAGTTTGCTGCCGGGTTCCTGTATGGAGTTGCCACCGGTCGAGACATGCAAACTGCGGGCCAGATGGGTTGTCTCGCTGCATCCGATGTCATAAGCCACATCGGTGCACGTCCCAGAACCGATTTGCGTGTGGCGTTATCTCGGGCGGGACTGATGTAGGTCCTGCAATTGCCCCCGCTTCGCCGTATCCGATGGGGTCGGCGCCCCCCCGGCAGCATTGAATGTGCTAAGGCAGTGGGTGTTGAAACGTAACCGTCCGGGCTGACCGCTCTGCCACGTGCTGATGGTGCGGGGTAGTGTGCACCAACGATAGTGGGCACTAAGGTGCGGGAGTGGTGCGGCGGACGAGACGGCTTTGGACTGATGAGGAGAAGCGGTCTGATGTCGCTGCTGATACTCTGGCAGACAGGGGATGTGCGCGCCGTCCAGAAATACCGTCAAACCGACTTTGGGTGTCGCATCAGCTGCATCGCTTGAAGCCCGACGGCTGCACTCGAGCCGCTCGGCAATCCGTCCCAGCTGGCCGTGAACTGTAGTGTGATGGGGCGGGCGGCAGGGGAGAAAGCTCTTCATCAGCCGCGCGGCTTCGCGAAAGGAATGCCGGGAACCGAGTTCCGCATGTAGCCGCTGCAGCTCTGGGGTCGCCCGGTCTGGAAAGAAAAAGGCCAGCGGAGAAACAGGCCCGGCCGGCATCGCCATTGACCTCGTATCACAGGGACAACGACGCAAGCGTGCGGCTTTCACCCGAAGCCGCCCAAAGAGCGTGTCGAGAACGCGTGTGCGATAGTCATGGATGGCGCGAACCGAGGCACACGTCGAGCAGACACGGCTCTCTCGGGTAATCTCATCGACCTGGTCGCAAATGATTGCCCGCTGAATCTGTTCGACGATCCTCTTTCGTTCGCCCTGAACAACATGCATCCCATTGATTTTACGTGAGATCACTTCGGTTTTGCTCGCGGTTTGCTAC
>CAIQBN010000076.1 GCA_903870065.1 uncultured beta proteobacterium
TGCACGTCAATGCTGAGCACATCACTAAATCTCTTGGGCGATAGTGTTGATGCCCCGGCTTCCTGATCACGAAGGAAATCGATAAAGCCTTCGAAACCGTTGTTCAAAGCAGGGGAAACCTGAAGAATTGCAGTTTGCATATTTCAGCTCCTGTGTACGAATGAACTTATTATGCAGCATTTATGCACTTTATTGGCATTTTATATGCCACATTAATCCAATTTATCACTGGGTTTGCGCTCTTAAGCCGATCAACCGCCCTTGGTAACTGCAGCCAGGTCCCACTCGAAAGTCATGAGTACCCCGTCGGCCCCAACGAAATAGCCGTCGCTCAAAATCGCTGTAACACGCTCAAGTGCTCGGGCCTCGACTTCTTCTCTGCCAGGTGCAAAGTAAAGTCCATGCGCCTTTCGATCTGCGACCATTCTCTGTCCCTCGCGGACGTCGGCTATGGCGGTTCGCTCGCATAGGAGTGAGATTCCGCGTTGCTCTTCAGCAAAGTGGCGTTGGATCCAGATAGGTGGGCACCTCCAACGACCATCAGCGGTAGGTGGTGTACGGCAAGTTACGTGCAATCTAAAAAATAGCGGGTGCGCGTCGATGCTGAGCTTGAGAGTGCCGGCACTGAAGCCACCCAGGCACCTTACAGCCTGCTCATCAGATTTACCCCCGGCTTGGTAAACGCATGCGAGTCGGCTGAATACACCGCCTAGACGACACAACCTGCAAGCGCCGACGTAAGACTTTGGGCACACAATGTGTATTTGAATAGCCAAATTACAAGAATGTGTTTCTATGAAGCTCCAGATTTACCAACGGTTTTTGCCCATTCTGTTGTTCGTATTGGGTTTTTTAGCCTGGACTCCGGCGGTGCAGGCACAAGTGGGCGGTGGCTACACCGCAGGCGGCCTACAGGGTGAGTATTTCGCCAACGCCAACCTCAGCGGCACATCGGCCTTCACCCGCCGCGAACTGCGGCTCGATTTCGACTGGGGCACCGTCCTGCCCATCGGCGGCTCGAACGACCCACGTTACAAAAACTTCCCCATCGATAACTTCTCGGCCCGCTACACCGGCAAGATCATCGCCGCCTTCACTGAGACCTACACCTTCAAGCTCACCGCCGACGACGGCGCGCGCCTCTTTATCCGCCCCGAGGGCGGCTCGACTTGGACGACCTTGATCGACCAGTGGTCCACTGCGGGCACTTACACCGCTCCCAGCGCTCTGGTCAAAGGCACGCGCTACGAGATCAAGGTTGAATACCGCGAAGTCACCGGCAGCGCCGCTTTGCGCCTGCTTTGGTCCTCCCCGAGCACGCCCGAGGAGGTCATCGACCCTGTCATGAACCAGGGCTTCAACATCACATACGGGCACCAGCTTTACGCCGACCTCGCCAAGAGCGGGCGCAGCACCTGGGAGACCAATGGCAACGGTGCAGTCACCCAGGATGCCAACGGCTGGCCGCAGAGCGATGCTTCGATCTACGTTCAGGAGTCCTTGAATGTTGGGCTGGATATCGACCCGCTTACCGCCGGCACGGTCACGTTTTCATTCAGGGGCCGCGCTACCGTCGGCTTGCACGGCAACTTTGACAGCAATGCACCGCCAGTCACCTACGATGCGGCCACCAATACCTCGTCGGGCACCTATCAGATGGTGAACAAGGGCTCGAACGCGTCCAACATCATGTTTTCCAATACCGACCGCGATGGTCAGCAGCCCGCTCGCAAGAACGGCATCACCGATCTCAAACTGATGCGTGCGGCCACCCCGGGCGGCACTACACCCTACCCGGATGGCACGATTTTCATTGACCAGGCCCGCGTCGCCACAGCCAAGTTCACGGCGCTGCGCGTGAACCTCAACAATGCCAACTCCGAGCGTTTCTGGAGTGATCGCACCCCGGGCGATTTCTTCAACCAAGCCGGCGGCAAGAAGACGAATAACTATTACACCTACACAGGCGGTGTCGATTTGACCCCTTCAGGCACTTCGAATGGGGCGTCTTGGGAATACTCGGTCATGCTCGCTAACGAGACCGGAGCCGACCTCTACATCAATCTGCCGATCATGGCCGCCGGCTGGTCCGCCTCGGATACCAACGGCTACGTTTACAAGCTCGCCCAGCTTATCCGCTACGGCTCTGACGGCATCAACCCATACACCGCCCCCACCGTCAATCCCGTCTATCCGCCGCTGAACCCCAACCTGCGGGTTTATGTCGAGCTCTCCAACGAGATTTGGAACAGCATGAGCGCCGCCTTCCGTCAGTATTTTGATATGAACGAGATGATGCTCATGGACGTGCGTCTCGCCACCGGCAGCCCCACCGCCAACGACCTCGTTGACCCGCTCGCACGTCCGGCCGATTTCGATATCTACAACTTCGATAAGCTGCCGACCACAAAAGATGCCAACGGCTACTTCATCAGCGGCAACACCTGGCGCATGCGCAAGATGATCCTGCGCACCGTCCAGATCAGCGATATCTTCCGCAGCATCTGGGGCGATGCCAACATGGGCGCCCGGGTGCGCCCGCTCTACGAGTGGCAATACGGGAATTACAACGCCACCGCCAGTACCCCGCTGAAGTTCGTCAATGACTACTTCAACAACGGTGACGGGCTTACCCACGTTGCCACCCCTCATCCAGTGAACTACTACATCTGGGGCGGCGGCGGTGCGTCCTACTATGGTGCCGTCAACAGCTACGGTGTCACTGATCAACTGACGAATTCCAGCTTCGAATCCCCCGTCGTTGCTTCCGGCTACCAGGCCACGCCAGACGGGGCCGTCTGGACCTTTACCGGAAACGCAGGTATTGCCCGCACTACCGGTGCCACAGACGACATTCCACCTGGCTGGGACAGCTCGGCCCAGTGCGGCTACATCGCTGGCACTGGCTCAATGTCCATGCAGGTCACCATCCCGACCAGCCAGACGTCCAACACCTATGCCTTCGTTTTCAAGGCCTTGAACCGCATTAAAACCGGCGCGACCTCCGTCGACACACAAAAAGTACGCCTTTTTGTCAATGGCGTGCTGACCGAATGGAAGTCCTTCAACCAGTCTCAGGGCTACCAACCCAAGGGCTACGACCCTTCAAAACCATGGAACTCCTTCGTGGTCTTCTGGACTCCTGAGACGCCGTATTACTCCTCTGGCGCCTTCACTGCCACGCCTGGTTCAACAGTGACCCTGCGCATCGAGGGCACCGCCGCTGCTGACCAGATTGCTTTTTTTGAAGACGTTCGGTTGACTTCGGTGGACCGCATGTTTGCCGACGGTTTTCCCGGCGGAGGCGAAGCCGCCGGTCAGCCGGCCGGTTTTGGTTATCAAAGTGGTCTCAACACCCAGTCCTCTTGGGCCCTGGCCTACGGCCTCAAATACGTTACCTACGAAGGCGGTTGGTCACTGGGCGGCGATACCGGTGGCACGCCGATGCAGAACACCGGCAAGTTCACTTCCACAGATGCGGCCATGGCCAACACCAAAGCCATCAACATGTTTCATCAGGCCGGCGGCTACCTGAACACCTATGGAACCTATTCGCTGTGGCCGAATTGGTCCGAATCCTTGGCTGTGGAGGGCTTGGTCAACGTTTCCCAATATCCTCTGATCTCCTCGCAGGATGCCGCCATGAACGTCCTGCCTGCCGAACCCACCAACGGGGTCTTCCTGCCTAACAGCCTTACACCAGGCAATGCCGCCTTGTCCAACGGCGGCACGGGTGACATTAGCGGGAGAAACTGGGTCAGTTGGAACGTCATCACCACCACCACTGACACCTATACCATCACGCTGAACACGGCGACTGGCGGCTCCGCCCAACTCCTGGTCGATGGCGTGGCGCTGGGTGACGTCTTCACCACCGGCGGTGCCACCACCCGCAGCATCGTGCTGACCAAAGGCATCCACGGCATCCGGCTGCAGGGGATCAGCGGCAGCTTTGCCCTGCAAAGCATTGCACTGGCCATCCCTGGCGCTCCGGCCGCCCCGAGCATCACCACCATCACCGATGGCAGCGGTTCCAAAATCATTGAATGGGCGGCTGTATCAGGTGCCACCGGCTACCTCATCCGCTGGGGCACGGAAAGCGGCGTGTATGTGCAGAGTTCGGATGTGACCAGTGGCACGACCAAAACCCTCACCGACCTGGCCCACGACCAGACCTACTACTTCACCATCACTGCCTACAACATCGTCGGTCTTGGCATGCCATCGCCCGAGGTCGGCAGCACCGCTTTGGTGGACGGGTTGTCCGGCCACCTTGCCCGATGGGAGTTTTCCGGGGCCACCGGGAACGAGGCCACCATGCCGCCCGCGTCAAGCACCTCTCGCCTCGTCATCGGCAATCTCGCCCGGGGCCCCGGTTTGAATCTTTCCAGCTACGCACTGACCTACACCGCCGACAGTTTCGCCTACCAGGAGTCCGGAACGGATTCGACCACAGCCGCCGATGCCCTGGCTGCTGGCCATTACGTGCAATTCAGCGTCACCCCAAAACCGGGCACCACCACGTCCATCAGCAGCCTCGTTTATGCGCCCTATTGGCAAAACTCCACACCCAGCATCTCCTCGATCGGCATCGCCTACAGCATCAACGGCGGCGCTTACACCCTTGCAGAGGTATCCGGTACGCCAAGCAGTCACAAAGGGGCACCGCTCACAGCGACGCTGTCCGACGTCGCTGCGCTACAAAACCTCACAGTACCTGTAAGCTTTCGCCTGCTCCAACCCAACATTGGCAGCAAATATACCTTCGCGGGCATCGGTCGCTACAGCGGCGACGACATTGTGCTGATGGGTAGCGTGAGTGGCGCAGGTAGCCAGACCGTCAGCTTTGCACCAGCCAGCCCGGTGACCGTGGGTGATGCCCCCGTTACCTTGACAGCGTCGGCCTCTAGCGCCCTGACGACGTTCACCTTCAGTACCAGCAGCGCCAACAGCATCTGCGCCGTCTCGGGCAACATCCTGACCATTGTGGGCGCGGGCACCTGTGCGCTGACTGCCACACAAGCTGGCAGCGCCAATTACGCCAGCGCTTCGGCCAATGCCAATGTGGTGATCAATGCGGCCACAGTCACCCCAAGTGCCCAAACCATTGGTGCGATCAGCTTCAGCCCCGCGACCCTCAAAATTGCAGGCGTTACAGCGGTCAGCGCCGCTGCAACGTCTGGGCTGGCGGTGACTTACAGCAGCACCACGCCGACCATCTGTTCGGTCAGCGGCTCAACCGTCACCGGTCTATTGCCAGGCATCTGTACTGTGGCGGCCAACCAGAGCGGCAACACTAGCTATGCTGCGGCCCAACAAGTGACGCAGTCGATCACGGTCGACGCAAACCCTACTTTCGACGTTCTCGCAGGCTGGAATCTCCTTGGCAACGGTCAAGATCAGCCGCTGCCAGTTGCCAGCGTGTTTGGTGACAAGCTGTTGGTAACAAGCGTTTGGAAGTGGGATGTTGTTGCCTCTGGCTGGCAGTTCTACACACCCTCAATGGATGCGGTGGCGTTGCAAAACTATGCCAGAGGCAAGGGCTATGGCGTGCTGGAGATCATCAATGCGGGTGAAGGTTTCTGGGTCAATGTCGCCAAGTCCTTCTCAGTGGGGCAAGCCAACGGTAGTGCCATCAACGCGGCGGCATTTCAGCCAGGACAGCCGTACGCTTTAAAAACGGGATGGAACCTGATTGCCAATGGCTATGCCCTTAGTCCCCAAGACTTCAATCGAGCCCTGAGTGATCCGTTACCCGATGTTGCGGTCATCCCGCGTAACTTGATCACCTTGTGGGCATGGGACGCTGGGCTAAGTCTGTGGTGTTTCTACTCGCCTGAACTCGATGCCAATGGCACCTTGGGTCAATACACAGCGGGCAAGGGCTATTTGGATTTTGCTGCCCGGGGCAAACTGCTCACACCGGGTCTGGGCTTTTGGGTCAATAAACCGTAAAAAATACACAAAGATAGAGGTTGAATACCATTGCTCGGCAAGCATTGGTAGGACACTGTTTGTCAACCATGAATCGGTGCAGGAGGATATTTTGAAATGGGCTGATCAGCCATGTACCGAGCAAAAAGGGGAGGACGCAATCCAATTCGGTTTTATTGTTCGATCCAATAGAAGCAGCCAGAGAGTGCCCCTGTAATCACAGTTGAAACTTTAGATTGGACCACCAGTAACTAGCCAGCCACCAGTACCCGCTCCCGCTGCACAAGAGCCTTTCAGCCAAGAAAGCCGTTGCCCTTGGTTGAACGACTGCTCACGAGTTCGATGGGCCGAAAAATGACCAAATTGGACCGGCGACGACAACGACCGGTTACGAGAAACCAAAGCGACTCCAGGCTATATCGCGACTGACCGGTATCGCTGCAGTCCTGTCTTAGACTTTGCCGCCGCCAATGTCGGCCATATGATCTGTCGTGGTCAACTGAACGGCAGCTTTATGGAACCTCGGCATTGCAAATCTTTATGCTGCCCGGAAGCTGCCACCCATGGGCACCCGCTACTGGTCGTCAAGAGTCAGCCGATTCCCAAAATTGCTTGCCCCAAACTTGACGTTCGAACTTTCAAAATTCGGGTAACCAGGCAGCGGCCATTCGTGGATTTCGGCTTAGTGCCCTTAGCCGACGATGATTTTCTCGAAATGCCTGCCCGATACCTGCCGTTGAACTGAACAAGTGATGGTCACCGAATTGACGGCGGGGTTCCGTAAAGCTGCCTTTCAATTGGCGGCGCCCCTTCCGCATTGCTGACGCAGGCAGCAGTAAAGTCTGAGACAGGACTGCAGCGGTAGCGGGTATAGGATTTGAACCCGCGAATGACTCTTCCCGAATGGGGAGCCGACGTTCAGTCGCGAAACCAGTAGGGCTTCAACAGGCCCAAAGCCGGTCTACACGACAGTCCGGTATCGGGTAGCCCAGTCCTTCGCAGTACAGAAGCCGTTCATGGCATTGGGCAACGTGCCCATTGCCGACGGTGGCCA
>CAIQBN010000077.1 GCA_903870065.1 uncultured beta proteobacterium
ACCCGTTGCGTCGGTTTGTCCAAAGTATTGCAATAGCCCCATGCAAGCGCTAAGGACCGCCGCCCATAGCCAGCCACCGGCGACCATTTGTATTGAGACGCTATCGCGAACTGTCCACAGCAGAACCGCACAGGTGGCCGCAAGCAGCCAGGGATTGGTGGACGGGGTGGGGCCGCTGTTGAAAGGGTTGAGCCATGGGGCGGTGAGCGCAAGCACCACCACCGATTGGCTCATCGGGACCAGTGCCCGACTCATGGAATCTTCAATTCCTTCAATTGTGGGTATTGGCCATCTGCCAAGGCTTCCCAATTTGCGCGTATACCTTTATAGGACTTTTCGCCATGCATCGCCCGCATTACCTTGAGTTGCCGGATGGCTTCGTCGGGGTTGCCGTTGAGGGCCAGAGAGAGTGCGTATCGGTTTTGGGTGGCTGGCCAAGGGAAACGTAGGGCCAGCTTACGGGTTTGCTCTAGGCCTTCCAGGCTCATTGCGGGCTCCGGGATGCGTCTTGCTCCGTCTAATAACGCACCCAATTGAGTCAGCATGTATATGTCGGGGCGATTGTATTCAGGCGGGGTCCGTCCAATTTGCATAACTTCAAATCGAGCAACTCGAAAGTCTTCCTCAATATTGATGTATTCCATGACGCTCCAGGCTAGCCCCAACACGGCGCAAACCCATACTGCAAATGCGAATTTCCACTGAATGTGAAAGCGTGCCGAAGAAACCCGATGGCGTTCCAAAATGCCAATCAAAAAGAACACCGGTACCAAGAAGTACGCGTAGGCGAATGGGAATTCAAAAAGTGAATGAACAGCAAACTGAAGCACTATTGCAAGGCAAAACCATGAACCTGAGTCATTCGAATCGTGGATTCTCCGAGCCGCCCATACCAACAATGGAAGCGTAAGCATGATGGTCAATGGGATGCCAATGCCAACCAGCAACTCTAGGATTACATTATGCGCATAACTAAATGGCTCGGCCTGGGTGAAGTTGTGGAGAACCGCGTTATGCGCTGCTGCGACCTCCCGAATTCCCCAACCAAACCATGGGTGCATGATCGTTGCTTGCCATAACTGTGGCCACACGACGAGTCGCGTTCCTGCATGTAAGTTGACTTTGTTGGCGCTTATAGTTGCCGCACCCCCTTGATGTATGAAGTCAATCCAAACAGGCCACCACCAAAAGAAAAGCCCATAGGCAATCAGCAATAGAGCTACGAAATGCAAGGGTACCTTTGACCTCAATGAACTGCGCTTTGACTTCCACCATACCGCCAGAACTAACAAACCCAAGGCGCCAGTTCTTGACTCAGTCATTGCAAGTGCTGCCAGGAGCACGGCTGACACTACTGCCGAAGCCATCGAGCCAAGTCTATTTTTTTCAAAGAGAAAATTTACTGAAACGAGAGAAAAAATCAGCAGCGTGGCAAGCTGATTTGGCTGTCCCAAGTTAGCGCCCGGACGTCTTTGACCCGGTATGCGCAATACCATTTGTGCCGACTCCCATACATCAAAGACTTGTACAAACGCCAAAAGCGCAGACACCAATCCTGCAAAGAGTATTACCACGGCGATTTGGTTGATTGGCGAGGCAAATGGCTGTGCCATATCGTGCATCAGGCCGCCGGGTGGCCAGTTGTATGCGATGTTCAATGAAACTGTCATTAACAGCAAATATGACACTATCACTAAGGCATCACCAACATAGCCAATTTGACCGGTGAAACACTGGATAATGCAGACTGTCGCCAAGACGCCAATCCACCAACTGATATTTGCTATTTCGAAATGGCGCCGATTTTTCTTTTTGCTCACTATTAATAGATGACCCCAGCAGATGATGAGGAATGCAAAGATCCAAATCTCACTGTGCCATGTAATCCACGGCAGGATGTACAGATCCTGAAAAACAGCAAATAGCGCGGTAATCGCACCGATGAAATTCCACATGAATCGACTTGGTTGATAGAGATGGAGCAAAAAAAAGGGTCCCGAAAGAACCCTTTTTTATGGTGTTAGTAACTTGTCAAGACGAAGCCCAAGCTCCGGTAGGGGATGCAAAGCGGGTTGCGCCGGATGGGGAGCGGCAAGAACCGGGCAAATATTTAGCAATTGAAGTCACGCTTGGACCACAATCCCAACCGCTTACGACCGTACCATTGAGGTTCGGAACTAGAACGACAGAGCCTACGACCTCCGGCAAGTTTGTGGCGTTCACAAGCACTGCTACTGCTCCACCATTATCGGTAGAAATGGTGCTCACGTACTTGGTCGTTGCAGTGGAGCTCTCACAGCCCCATTTTCCCGCCACTGGCAACGAGGCAGCGTTTGTGGTCTGATAAACCTCAGTAATGCTGGTGCGGCAGGAAGAGGCTGCTAAGATTACTTCGGACACTTTTGCGCGAATTGTGTAATCCTGATAAGCAGGCAAAGCCACCGCGGCCAAGATACCGATAATCGCCACGACGATCATCAATTCGATCAGGGTAAAACCCTTTTGCAGAGAACGCTTCATTTGAAACTCCTTGGTTGATAAATAGCAGGAACCTACTGAACAGCAGATTCCGTGCCACGCATTCTAGGTGCTGAAATCCGCGAATTCCAAACTATTTGCGACATCAATGGTATAAAAGACCGCCAAATTTTGGCATTGAAAATGAATCAGTGACATATTTGTCACCCGCGGCCTTACTTGATGCAAACTTGCCTGACCATTTTCAAGTCGGTCAGCCCCATCATGACTTTTTCCATGCCGTCCATTTTCAGAGTGCACATACCGCCTTCAACGGACTGGGCGAAGAGCTCAGCAACTCGGGCGCGTTCTTGAATGAGTTTTTTGACGGGGTCGTCTGCCACCAGTAACTCATGCAAACCGACCCGGCCTTTGTAGCCTGTCTTGTTGCACTTATCGCAACCCACCGCCTTGTAGAGTTTGATCTGGCCGTCTTGCCCGTAAGTCTTTAGCCATCCGTCGACAAGTTTTTTACTCTCTCCCTCGGGGTCCGCTTTCCATGCTTTGGAGTGCCGCAATTCTTCAGCATATTCAACTACAAACAACCTGAACTCTTCCGGATCCGGAACGTAGGAGGTTTTGCAATCGCACAGCTTTTTGGCCAGTCGCTGCGCCAGAATGCCCAGCAAAGCGTCGGCAAAATTGAATGGGTCCATGCCCATGTCCATCAGACGGGTGATGGATTCCGGCGCTGAATTGGTATGCAGGGTGGAAAACACCAGGTGTCCGGTGAGCGAAGCCTCCACGCCCATGGACACGGTTTCCTTGTCGCGCGACTCGCCGACCATGATGATGTCGGGATCGGCACGCAAAAACGCCCGCATGATGAGTGCAAAGTCGATGCCTGCCTTTTTGTTGATTTGCACCTGACGCAGACCCTTTTGGGTGATTTCGACCGGGTCCTCTGCCGTCCAGATTTTGGTGTCGGGAGTATTGAGAAACTTGAGGATGGAGTGCAGCGTGGTGGTCTTGCCCGAGCCGGTGGGTCCACACACATAAAACAGCCCGTAGGGTTTGCTGACAGTGGCCTCCAGGCGGGTCTTGTTGTTGGGTGTCAGCCCCAGTTTTTCCAAGGGAATCGGCTCACCGGCCGCCAGAATCCGCATAACAACGTCTTCGACACCGCCAGCAGATGGGATCGTCGCAACGCGCAATTCGATGTCGAGTGGCCCGTACTTTTTGAACTTGATCTTGCCATCCTGCGGTTTGCGACGCTCAGAAATGTCAAGATCGCACATGATTTTCAGGCGCGTGACCATAGCCTGGCGCAAATGCGATGGGACCTCGACATAGGGCATCAAGCTGCCGTCGATGCGAAACCGGATGCCGGTCTTGAACTTGCCGGGCATCGGTTCAATGTGGATGTCGGATGCCTTTTGGTTGTAGGCGTCAATGATGACTTTGTTCACAAACTTGACAAGTTCATTGTCAGCCGCTGCGGACTCCAGTGAATCTTCGTTGGCCGTATCGTCAAGCGGTGCGTCATCCATGCCCGCCAGAAAGTTTTCAATGGTGGTCTTGTCCTCGACTGTCCCAAAGAGTTGGCCCAGAGTTTCTTGAAATTCAGTCTGGGTGGTGACCCGGTACGAGAACTTGGTAATGCGGGGAAACACCTGGGGCACCACGCGTGATCCACGTACAGCCTCAGGGTCCATGCACATGATGACCAGGCCCTCAGGCGATTCTTCCAGTGGAATCCAGCCCTGCTCCTCGATGAATTCTCGCTTCAGCGACCCGTGTAACGCCTCAGCCCGGATGCGCCCTGCGTTAAATGCCT
>CAIQBN010000078.1 GCA_903870065.1 uncultured beta proteobacterium
GCCGACAACCTCGATCATGGTGGCGCCCGCCTGATCGGCCAGGGCACTGCCCTGTGTCACACGGTCCACGCTGGCGTTGTTCAGGGTCTTGATTTCATGCGCTGCTGCTGCCGAGCGCCCGGCAAGACTGCGCACTTCACTGGCCACCACGGCAAAACCGCGCCCCTGCTCTCCCGCGCGGGCCGCTTCAACGGCGGCATTCAGCGCCAGGATATTGGTCTGAAAAGCGATGCCATCAATCACGCCGATGATTTCAGCAATCCGGCGCGAGCTCTCGTTGATGCCGCGCATGGTCTGCACCACCTGGCTCACCACTTCGCCGCCCTTGACGGCAACACTGGAGGCATTGACGGCCAGCTGGTTGGCCGTCTGGGCACTGTCCACATTCTGGCGCACAGTGGACCCCAGTTGCGTCATCGCGTTGGACGCCTGCGCCAGCGCGCCAGCCTGCAATTCAGTGCGCTCAGACAAATCGCGGTCACCCTGGGCAATCTCGGCACTGGCCGTGGCCAGTGCATCGGCGCCCCGGCGCACATTGGTTACCGCACTGACCAGTCCGGCCTGCATGCCACTCAGGGCTTGCATCACTCGGGCCATTTCTGCGGGTTGGCCCTGGGCACTGATGGGGCGCCCCAGTGATCCCTTGGAAATACGCTCAGCGATGGCAACCACTTCGTTCAGGGGTTGCATGATGCGCCGAAACAGCACCCAATTGGAAAATAGCAGACTCGCCAGCAACAACGCAGCGCCGCTGGCAACCAGTAGCAACACCCGGCGCGTGGCCTGATGGCCCACGGCTTCAGCCTGTGACACAAGACTCTGCGCCTTGTCTGACAGTGCGGTACTGAGTCCGGAGAGCTTGCCGTAAAGCATCATCACATCGGTGTTGTCAACCGACACTTTTTTGGTGCCAACCATCTGCTCCACGATGCCTTTAGCTTTTTGCCACTGCGGCACCAGCTCGTCTTGGACCGACTTATGCATCGTTTCATCGATGACGCTGGAGGCTGTCACCAGGCGGGCAAGATGTTCATCCACCGACTTGATGTTGTCTTTGGTCAGTGCGCGCGATGCCAGCCCACCTTCGGACAGCAGCATTTCGCCGACGCCGCGCAGGGTTCGTTGCAGGGAGATCTGGACTTCAGAGGATGCTTCATCGGCCGCGTCAGCGTCGCGCGACTGCTGGAGAAAGAAGAAGCCAACCAGCCCCACGGCGACCATCAAAAAGACCTGCAGGCCCACGGTCATGAGCAGGCGCACACGGATAGACATCGACATGAATTTCCCCCAGCTGGCCAAAAAAAAGGCGGGGCCACCCAGGGCAGCACCGTCACACCGGCACCGGAATCAATTCTCGGCTGGGAATCCTTTGGCTTGCCACTCGGCCCAGCCCGCACGCATGTAGTTCACGTTTTTGTAGCCGGCCTTGACCGCCCAGACGGCTGCCTTGTAGCTCTTCCAGCCGGTTGGACCATCGCTGTAAAACACCAAGGCCTGGTCCTTGGCTGCAGGCAATTTAGCCAGTTCGAACTGGTCTTTGGTGGCATCGAAATTCTCGACGTCGTCGCTGCTGCCCTTGTAGGGAATGGCATTGGCGCCCGGCACATGGCCCTTGCCAAAATTCACCACATTGCGGGTATCCACAAAAAAGGCAGCTTTTTTGTCTGCCAGTTTCTTGGCGTCTTCCGCTGAGATCACCTTGCCGCCGGTCAGGCTGGTGGGTGTGGGCCCCTGCACTTGCGCCGTCACCGAGCCAGCCATGGCAATGGCTGCAACGGCGATCCATGCCTTGACACTGGACTGCCGCGTGGAAGAAATCATGAAACTCATGTAAACCTTTCGGAAGGGATTGATTGAAAACCGTAAAAACCGATCCCATAGCTACCAAGGCCGATCAGCAGGGCGGACAAAAAGCCGACCAGAACGTAGAGCCGGGTGCCAATTTTCAAGTCTTTGAAGTTCATGGCAGATTTTTTTTGAGAATTTTTCTGCTCCCTGGAGCGTTGCCAAGGATCGCGCCAAACCGGTCGCTTGAACCGCGACGGCCTACGTACGTGTACCTAGCGGCACTCTCTGAATTGGCTAGACCACAGACAGTATCGAAGCTGCCAGGCGTCGCAGGCGTTGGTGATTTGACACTATATATGACATCAATTGATGATAATATCCGTGATCATGCTGAAAGGAAGTACCATGCGAACGACACTTGCATTGGATGATGATTTACTGGCCAAGGCCA
>CAIQBN010000079.1 GCA_903870065.1 uncultured beta proteobacterium
CCAGGAGATGATTTTGACGGTTTTCAGCTGGCCAGGGGTCTTGCCATGCTGGGCAATTTGCCGGCCTGTTTGGGCTATGTCGGTTTGGTCGTGTTGATGATGAATGGCAATGCGTTTTGGTCCCGCGTTCGGATACTGGCGCCGGTGGGGCGCATGGCCCTGACCCATTACCTTTTTCAGTCTCTTGTCTGTTCTGTGTTTTTCTTTGGATACGGCTTGGGGCACTGGGGCATGTCGCGGGCCGGGCAGGCATTGTGTGTGGTTGCCGTCTTTGCATTGCAAGTCGTGTTCAGTCAATGGTGGTTGTCGCACTTCCGCTACGGTCCCATGGAGTGGTTTTGGCGCGCCTTTACCTACCGCCAGAGCCCGCCGATGCGGCTTTCAGTGCAGCCCTTTTTGCTGCGCGAACAGGCTCCAGGGTAATGTGGTGTCGAGTCTGAGACTGCACGGCCTGACGGGAATACAGCAATGGAAAATAATCACCATTGCGCCACATTTCTGTGAGATCCCGGTAGTGCGGACTGTGCCGCTCACCCGACTGACCAGGGGTATTGATAGCGCGTGAGTTATCCCAATTGCCCACGTCCACAACAATGCGAAACGACGGCCCGCCTGTTTGGCGAAAGGTGCGGGGATCGTAGCTTGACAGGTTTGGGGTTGCACCTCCGCCATATTTGCTCAAAGGTCCGACATTCAACAGCGTGCGGGTTGCGTCATCGACCGCCGCACCAAAGGGATGCTCTATGAGCGTATGGTGCAATTTGCCCCATTGCCATTGTTTACTGTCCGGCCCCAGGAGCTGTTCGGCATTGGCCCACGCCCGACCCAGACTCGACAGTAATACTGCATTTCTGCGGGCTATTGGATCGGTGTTGAAGGCGGTTTCTGGCTGTTCCAACCCATCGAGCAAAACCGCTGTGTCTACTGATCCAATTACCAACGCAGACTTTTGGTCGAGCACCGCTTCTTTGAATGCGGATCCCAAGTAGCGTGACCACCATATTTCAAAGAGGGCGCCCGGTGATGAGTCCGCACCCATTGAGAAATTCCATCCTTTGAGCAAGTCCAGGGCGGCCTGAATCCGCGGGTCGGGGGAATGGAGTGGCTTTAACAAGCCAATCACGCGGCGCGCCGGTACGGATAACACGTCGTTTTGCAGCGCCATGGAATCTTCTATTGACTGTTTGCCCGGGCGGGACAGTACTTCACGCAGTCGGGTGTGTCGGTCGTCGCTAGGCCATTCAAACCCGAGTTTAAATTTTTCATAGGGATAGCCACCAGGCAGGTTCATTTCGTTGGCACTTGCAAACCAACCCTGCTCCGGGTTGTAAGAGCCTGGCAAGTGCTCTCCCGACCAAAACCCGCTCCACTCATAGCGGCCGTCGCCGGGAACCGGAAGCAGCCCGTCCCAGTCGGGACGAATCGGAGCCATGCCGCCAGGCACCCAGCCGATATTGCCCTGGACATCAGCGTAGACCTGATTTTCCGCAGGCGCACCCCAGTGCTGCATGGCAGCTTTGAACTGGTGAAAATTCTTGGCATACATATAGTTCACGCTGCCAAAGTAGGGGGCCATGCCGGGTTCCAACCACGCTGTGCGCACCACGAACGCCCGATTTTTGATTGGTTCGGTGTAGATCACTGGCCCATGCCGGCCATAGAGTTGTTCAACAGTGACAGGCTCGCGATCCTTGACATCAATGACCTCGCGACGCACGACAAAGTCTTCCCAACGGTTCAAGTGCCGGTATTGCCTGGGATTGGTCGGGTTGAGTTCATAAACATAGAGGTCTTCCTGATCAATGCCAAAGATCGTCAGGCCAAATGCAATAGTGCCGTTATGGCCGATTGAAATTCCAGGCAGGGAGGGTTCACCCGCACCAATTACGTTCAAACCGGGTGCGTTGAGGTGGGCGATGTACCGCAGTGACGGCACCGAATAAGCTCGGTGCGGATCGCTCGCAAGAATCGCACGGCCGGTTGTGGTGCGCCTTGGCGCAATGACCCACGCATTGCTGCCCTCTTGTGGGGTATTTCCAAAATCATCGGCAGTTACGAATGCGGTGTTTTCTGCGCTGACTCCAGGCAACGCACCTGTTTTTGGATCATTGTTTAAAACGACTCCCTGGGTTGCCAGCCTAAACACCCGTAGCACATCCCTTGGCAGGCAGGGATCCAATCCCTTCGGTAGCCGCGTTTCCCATTTCGGCGACAAACGGATGCGCAGGTCATCGGCCTTCAAATTCGCATAGCAGGCAACGCTGGCGCG
>CAIQBN010000080.1 GCA_903870065.1 uncultured beta proteobacterium
GTCACGAATAAATTTTTTCATCGGGCCCTCCAATCAGGCAAGGATAGTCCATTGGACCAAAGGGTTTCCAGTGGAGCTGCCGTTGTTGTTAAAGGCCGCCGGTATGGGCATTGGCGGATACGCGTTTCAAACGCGTTGGGCCAAGTATCGCACCTTGAAAACGCCCTCAATCCACCCGAATCACGCGATTTGCCACCTCACCAAGCTTGGTTCATTGCCAAGTTCGGGTGTTAAGGAGCGTGATCGCAGGGGACCTGGCGCTGCAAAAGCGGCACAAACAACTCGTGCAGGACGATTCCGGGCACGGCGGGTTCATCGGGCGGTCTGACGGTGCAGGTAGGGTGGTAGATCGGACCCCGGCCTTTTTGCGCGAGCAGGCGGATTGAGCATCGGTTGGCGTCAACCGCCCAAAACAAGCGCTTCCAGTGCAGCCAACCCGAGGGGCCTGCTGAACCAATAGCCTTGGTACGCATGGCAACCCAGTTGCGCCAGACAGTCGGCCTGGGCTTGCAGTTCCACCCCTTCGGCGATCACTGACAGGCCCATGCTCTCGGCCAACACCACGACCATCTTGGCAATGACCGCATCATTGGGGTCCGTCACGATGTTTTGTACAAAGCCCTGGTCAATCTTGAGCTGATGCAGCGGCAGGCGTTTCAGGTGTGCCAACGACGAATAACCTGTGCCAAAGTCATCGAGCGAGAAGGTCACGCCCTGGGCTTTGAGCACCCCCATTTTGGTGATGATGGCCTCCATATCATCGACAAGCATGCTTTCGGTCATTTCCAACTTGAGAAGTTTGGGCGTGGCGCCGGTGCGCTCCAGTGTGGCCAGCACGCTGCCCACAAAATCGCTCCGCTGAAACTGGCAGGCGCTCACATTGACCGCCACCGTCAGGTGCGCCAGCGCGGGGTTCTTTGCCCACGCCGCCAATTGCAGGCAAGCGGTATCGAGCACCCACTGGCCCAACGGCAGGATCAGGCCCGTTTCCTCGGCCAGAGGAATAAATTCTGCCGGTGACACTATGCCGCGCTGCGGGTGCCGCCAGCGCACCAGCGCCTCCACCCCGGTGATGCGGCCACCGCCCACCACCTGTGGCTGGTAATACAACACAAACTGCTGTTTGATCACAGCTTCGCGCAAATCGGCTGTCATCAAGGCGTGAGCCGACACTTCCGCCTGCATCTGTGCGTCAAAAAAGCGCAGCATGTTGCGCCCTGCCGCCTTGGCCTGGAACATCGCCAGTTCAGCGCGCTTGAGCGGCTGCTCGTTGCTCTCCAGCGCGGGACCGCCGAACAGCGTGATACCGATGCTCGGTGTGCCGTGGTAAGACCCACTATTGAGGGCGAAATCTGCCACGAAGCTGCCCAAAATCTTGACGCCCACCGCCTCGGCTTGGGTCGCTGCTTCGATCACGTCGTCACTCAGGTTTTCGAGCATCACCACAAACTCGTCACTGCCCAGGCGCGCCAACGTGTCACCGTCGCGGATGCACGCCCTGAGCCGTTGTGTCACCTGTACCAGCAGCAGATCGCCCTGAATGTGACCCTGTGTGTCGTTCAGGATCTTGAAGTTGTCCAGGTCGACAAATAACAGGGCGTTGTTGCGAGCGTGGCGGGTGCTCACATGCAAGGCCTGATCCAGGCGGTTCAACAGCAGGCGCCGATTGGGCAACTGGGTCAACGGGTCGTAAAAGGCCAAAGTGTCAATTTCCGCCTGCGCTTTAATACGATCACTGATGTCGGTGAAATGACCGACATACTGCACGAGACTGCCATCAGCATCGCGCATTGCGCTGATGCTGAGATGCTCGGCAATCACTTTGCCGCTCTTGTGCCGGTTCCATAGCTCTCCGGCCCAGTGACCTTGTTCGGTCAGGCTACGCCACATGGCCTCGTAGAACGCCTTGTCCTGGCGCCCGGATTGGAGGAAGCGGGGATTTTGGCCCAGTGCTTCCTCGCGGCTATAGCCAGTGATGCGGGAAAACGCCTCGTTGACCTCAATGATGATGTTCTCGGCGTTGGTGATGGTGATGCCTTCATGGGCGTTACTGAAGACGCGGGCGGCAAGACGCAATTGTTCTTCGGCTTGCTTGCGCTGGGTAATGTCCGTATGTGTGATGACAGCGCCATCTCTCACGCCTTGCCCCAAGGGCATGACGGTCCTGGCGAACCAGCGCGCTTGAGTCGGGGAGTCGCAAGGGTAATCGAGGTTGAAGCGTGCGAGGCGGCCATCCAGCACCGCCTGCAAGCCAGCCCTCGCATCGAGCATGTCGCCCGCACCGTCTGCTGAGCCAGGCACGCAAACCGCGAAATAATTGCTGCCGACGCCGGTGTTAGGGGCAGGCTTGCCTGGTTCCAGCCCATTGTCCAGCGCAAACTGTTGCCAACGGTCGTTGACGGCCAGAATCACCCCGTTGCGATCGACAACGGCAATTTCGGCCTCGAGGGAATTCAGAATGACGCTCTTGAACGCCTCGCGCTCCTGCAGCGTCTGTTCGCGCTGCGGGTAGCTGCACTGCAGAGAATGGGAGTTGTGTGCATAGAGGTGTACCCGGTTGCGTCCGCCGTCCTTGGCCTGGTACATCGCCGCATCGGCCCATTGCATGACCTCGCTCTGGCTGGCCTGGTTGTTTGTCAGCATCACGATGCCAATGCTGGCAGAGCAATGGTGTTCCAGTGTGGCGTTCAGTTGGCCAGTGGGTTCGATGGTGAGCAGATAGGGTGCGGCCAGGCTGGCACGAATTTTCTCGGCCACGCGATGCGCGTTATCGGCCGATTGCGCAAGGTTTGCGTCGAGCTCGCAAAGTATGACGACAAACTCATCACCACCCAGGCGCGCAACGGTATCAACCTCGCGCACACAGTTTCTTAAACGTTTCGCTACCTCAATCAGAAGCAAATCACCGACGCCATGCCCATGCCTGTCGTTGAGGGCCTTGAAGTTATCAAGGTCCAGAAACATCAGGGCACCATCAAGTCCACGGCGCCTACTCGATGCCAAGGCCAGTGCCAAGCGGTCGTCTAGCAGGCGTCGGTTGGGCAAGCCGGTCAATGGGTCATAAAAGGCAAGCTGTTGCACCTGTTGCTCCAGTGCCTTGCGCACGGTAACGTCGCGTTGCACCGACACCCAATGGGTAAACCAACCCTTTTCGTTGGCTATTGGAACGATCTCAAGTTCATTCCAATAGGTCGTTCCGTCTTTTCGGTAGTTGAGTGTTTCGGCTCGCACCGACTGCCAAGTCTCAAGCGCGGTGCGGATCCGGTCGAGGGTGGCGCGATCCGTGTCGGGCCCCTGCAAAAACCGCGGTGACTGTCCGAGGACCTCCTCGGGGGAGTAGCCGTTGCGCCGGTAGAACACCTGATTCGCCCAAATAATGCGTGGGCCAGGGTTGTTGATGGGCTCGGCCTCGGTGATCACAATCGCGTCGTTCAGGCGATCAATGCAAATTTCAAGTAAGCCGGGAAAATCTCTGATGGTGGGGAATGTCAGTGCATCACTCTGTGGCATATGCTCAATAATCATTGTGGAACCATGGGTGCGTAGAAGACTGGTTTTGCCTGACGACACAGACAAAATGCCTCCGCTTGACCATTTGAGTATACGAATAGATGGTACGGATGGCGCCCTGCGCAATCGCCAAAGAGTTGTGGCACTGCGATAGAACAGCCGTCAATCAGGACGATACCATCCTGCAAGGGTTGGATGCGCTGATGAATCCGGCATCAAAGTGCCCAAAGTGGTACACCCTACTGCCCGTCCTCCCCTCCCTCCGAACCGTGCGAGCGGTTCTCCCCGTGTTTTCATCATGGCGTTAAACGCCGTGTTGGTCAGCCTATGCACCTCGTCGATCATGAACTGCACCGGGTAAAGGCGTTTTGCAAAATTGGCGGCCCAATGCAGGTTGGCGTCCCTCGCATAAACGGATCGCGTGCCGGGTTCGCCTTGCCTCGGCTTCGGACAGTGTCACCGAAACGCCCAGCACCCGGCGCTGCCCTGTGGCGGTGATGCCGCCAGCACTAACTGGCGTACCGGCAGGCGTGGGAAAGTTAGAGCCTGCGCGGCTCGTTGAACGCGCGCAATACGCTGGCGGGCACAGCGCCAGCACAGGTGCATGCGCAGATTGCGCAGCACCGGGCACGACTAGCGTCTAGTTGCTTCAATTTTAATAGCAAACTATTGATATTTCACGAGGGCTAGCGGCATATTTCTCGGCAATGACCGGTTACAGTTGACCACCCAGCCACGGCAACACACGCCACGCCTCATCGGGCTGCCATGCAGACACCCAGGCCGGCATCTGCTCCGCTGGCATCGGCCGGGCAATACCATAACCCTGCGCCAGTTCGCAGCCCAGTTGCAGCAGCGCGGTGCCGTGGGCCACGGTCTCTACCCCTTCGGCAATCACCTCGCGCTTGAAGGCTGATGCCAGGCTGATTACGCCTTGCAAAATGGCCAGGTCATCGGGGTCGTCGAGCATGTCGCGCACAAAGCTCTGGTCAATCTTGAGCAGCGCCACGCGCAGACGCTTGAGGTAGGTGAGTGATGAGTAGCCGGTGCCAAAGTCGTCCA
>CAIQBN010000081.1 GCA_903870065.1 uncultured beta proteobacterium
ACTTGATATCTGCTCAGGCGAGCCGTTGAGGGGAATGCGCAATATGGAATTCATATAGGAACGCATTGTAGCAGTGTCCTATATGAACTTTTGATCCTATATGAATATTCTTGCCGGTGATCGGCTGTGTCAAGGGCGCGCCATGGATCGGGCCGCCGCGCCTGCAATTACAGGGCGTAGCGCACGCCGGTCAGCTTTTCTGACTCAATCCATAGGTGCGCAGCATCTTCAAGATCCTTCGAGCGTCGGCTTGAGCCCACTTTAACCGGATCCCCACGCATGCCAGCCATCGATTTCGGGCCGCAGTAGTCGCCGCCAGCAATGTCTGCACCCAGTGCGGCATACAAGGTGGGCAATGCGCCACCGGCGGCAGACTGAAATACCAGCGCGGTAATCGGATTGAGCATACCGACCAAACCCGGCATATGCCGAAACAGGCTGGTTGCAGAAACACCTGGATGGGCTGCCACGGACAAGGTGGAGTAGCCCGCCCTGCGCAGGCGCCGATCGAGTTCATAGGCAAACATCAGGCATGCCAGCTTGCTTTGCCCATACGCCAGTCGTTTGTTGTAACCCTTGGCAAAGTTCAGGTCATCAAAGCGGATGCCGCCCCATGTGTGGGCCAAACTGCTGAGCGATACCACCCGCGAACCCGGCGTTCGCAGCAACCCTGGCAGCAGCAGACCGGTCAAGGCAAAGTGTCCGAGATAGTTGGCTGCGAGTTGGCTCTCAAAGCCGTCCTTGCTCAGCGTAAAGGGCGGCATCATGATGCCGGCGTTGTTGATCAGGAGATCGAGCGCCTGGTGGCCTGCCAGATAGCGATCAGCGAAATCCCGGACCGAGGACAAATCACACAAATCAAGCGCGCTGCACTCGATGGTGGCAGTCGGGTGCTGCTGCAGGATTCGGGTGCGCGTCGCTTCGGCATTGGGCAGGCTGCGACAGGCCAAAACCACGGTGCAGCCTTTTCCGGCCAGCGCCAAGGCAGTTTCATACCCCAGACCCGCGTTGGCGCCGGTCACGATGGCGGTCCGGCTCTGTTGACGCGGTGCACTGTGCAGAGACCATGGCATGGCGATATCCTTTCAAAGTTTTCGGTGTCAGTGCGATGCTAGGGCAAATCTGCGGACCCGCAGCCATTTCACGATGCCATTGTCCTTCGGTCAACGCCGATGCACTTGGGATCGTGATAATGCACTGATTGTTTGCCAGATTGATATGCCGACGCCCCATCGTCCATCGACTCCAAAAGCGCAAGGTGAATTGCATCACCGCCGGATTCAGGTCACGTTGTGGACCGGGTCGGCGCTGCTCGTCGTGTTGGGGATAGGGTGGGCATTGTTCTTTGTCGGAAAGGGTGCCTGGCCCATCGTGGCCGTGGACGTGGCCTTGGTGGCCGTTGGTGTTCTGATTGGCGCTCTGACCCGCTTTCGGCGCACGCGCGCTGCGTTTTTCCTGCTGACGGGCACGATCTGGCTGGTCATTTGTGGAATTTCGCTGATTTTGGACGTTCCGAGCGTTCAGGCGCCGCGCTCCACGCACTTGTTTTTGCTATTGCTGGCGGTGATTTCCTTGCTTTTTCTGCGCGATGACCGCGCCGTGCTGCGCCTCGGAATCACTGGCATCTGTTTGGTCACCTTTGTGGTGCTTGCCAGCACCACCTGGAGCCTCACGCCGGACTACGTTTTGCCTGACAGCCTGCGGATATGGGGAAGCTGGGTCAACAGCGGCTCTTCCGCCATTGGTATTTATGTCGTGCTTCATGTGATGGTGGCTGACTTTGCTGAACAGTCGTCGCTCGAAGCCGATCTGGAGCGGGGGCTTGCGCATGGCGAGTTTTTTCTTGTCTACCAACCGCAGGTCACGTCTGCCGGACAAGTGACGGGTTCTGAAGCCCTGCTGCGCTGGCGGCATCCCAAGTTGGGAATGGTCCCGCCAGAGCACTTTATCGCCTTGGCTGAACGAACCGGTCAGATCTTGCCTTTGGGCTCATGGGTTCTTGAGGTCGCCTGCACGCAACTCAAGTCCTGGTCCGCAATGGCCGGCATGCAAGTCTTGACGCTCTCGGTCAATGTGAGTGTGCACCAGTTCTGCCAGCCTGATTTTGTGGCCCATGTGGCCGATGCCTTGCAGCGCACCGGCGCGCAAGCGCATTTGCTCAAACTGGAATTGACTGAAAGCTCGCTGGTTGATGACATGGAGGACGTCATCACCAAAATGCAGCAACTCAAGTTGCTGGGTGTGGGTTTTTCGCTCGACGATTTCGGGACCGGCTATTCCTCATTAAATTACCTCAAACGCCTGCCGCTTGACCAACTCAAAATCGACCAGTCATTTGTTCGTGACATCCTGACTGACTCCAACGATGCAGCGATTGCGCGAATGATCATTGGCCTCGGCGACAGCCTGCAGTTCACCGTGATTGCCGAAGGTGTCGAGACGCCGGGGCAGCGCGAATTTCTGATCCGCCATGGTTGCCACCGGTTTCAGGGCTATCTCTTTAGCAAGCCGATTTCTCCAGAAGCGTACGAACAGTTTGTCCGCGCAACCGCTGAACGCAGCGTTTAAAGCTTCCGTTCCAGTTCATCCGTTCTAGTGAGACTGTGATAACACCCGGGGTGCGTCAAGGGGTTCGAGTGGCACCAAGATCCACATGAGCACATAGACCAGCACACCCGTGCCACCCAAGATCAGCAACAGCGTAAAGGCCAGCCGCCACAGCCAGGCGTCAATACCGCTGAAGGTGGACAAACCGCCGCAAACACCACCTAACCAACGGTCCGACGATGAACGGCGCAGGCCATTCAGCGCAGACGCCCTTGAAAGCGGTGCTGCGGGCGGCGGTTGCAGCATCCGCGCCTTGGCCTGGGCAAACTCTGCATCGCTCAAGGCGCCCCGATCGCGCATGTGTTCCAGATTCTCCAGATCTTGTGCCAAGGTCATACCAATCTCCATGTCATGCCAACATCCACACCATGTAGCACGGTGCAACGCAACCGGATCGGATCCACGGTGGTTCGATGAATCCGATACCGCAAGAATAGTTGTCCGCCATGATGCCCACCAGCCCTATGCGATCAATGGCAGAAATGGCAGGACAGGGCGCATTACCGCCGGCACGACTTGCAGGGTCATGGGCGCACGGGCCGTGGGTTGTGCGTTCAATGGGTATTGCCCTTCAAGCAAGCAGTATGAAAGAATTACGCCCCTGGCCCTCGTATTTATTGCGTTTATAGCTATAAAGTCGATAGCAAATTGACGCCAATTCCCAAGGGATGATGAGTCACTGCAACTGTCAACATGAAGGTAAAACACAAGATCGCGGCCACAAAAAAAGCTGCCCGCAGCCGGGCAGTGCGCGCCCGCTTCAGCGCCAGCGTACCCAGCACGATGTACACCAGCAACAGCCCTATTTTGGTCGCCAGCCAGGCAACAGCGAAGGGATTGAGGGCCAGTATGTAAAGCAGCAGCACGGCCGCGCACAACAGGGCGGTGTCGATGGCGTAGCTCAACCGGCGCACGGATAGTGCCATGCTCCACTGCGCGCCGATCAGAACACCCATGCCGCGCGCGGCGAACAATGCTCCGCTGCACAGCACCAGGCCGATGTGTAGGAGTCGGACCGTGGGATACAGATCAATCAGATTCATGACCAGCAGTAAAGGCAGGACCATCTGGGCGACTGCGGCCAAGTACGCGCTTGACCAACTCAAACCACAACAGGCCGGCCATGACGAATCCTGTGGCCGCGAGCAATAACTGCGGGGCCGGCAGGGCAAAAGCGAATAGCTGACTGACCGCCGGAACGCTCAACACCAAGGCCAGCAGTCCCAGCGTGAACAGACTGATCCAGCGCAAGGCGTGGTTGGCCATTGCGGGGCCGCGCCGTGAAGTAGGTCCCCACGACCGATTGACATGAAT
>CAIQBN010000082.1 GCA_903870065.1 uncultured beta proteobacterium
CAGCTTGGTCGTGACGTCGCGGACATTGCGCGCAAAGTCCTGCGAAAGTTTGTCGATCCGTTCAAAAATCGCCTTGGCTCGCCCGCGCTGTTCTGCCCCCAGATTGACACCGCGCTCCTCAAAGTCATCCAGAATGCTCTGACGCGCCATGGCATCGATGGCATCTCCCGTGCGCAACGCCTTGATCCGCTGGAACAGTGCGTCGCTTTGTAAATACTCGTTTGGCAGCGCCGACAGTTTCAAATCGCAGGCCTCGGCGGCCTTGCGCACATTGGCCTCAGGATGGGTCTCGGACAACAAGCCAATCGGCCCGCCAATGTCCTGCAAACCGATGTCCAGCGCATTCCACGCCCGCAACACGGTTGCCGTATTGAGCCCTTTCAGAGGCAGCGCCTTGATTTTCTCGATGCGTGCCCTGGCCTGCGCTATCGCTTGGTCGCACAGGGCGGGGATCTGTGCCGCCGAGGGTTGCGCAATCACGCCACGCTGGGCAGACATTGCGGGATTCACCGTCGCGACGGCCACCACGGCCACTGCGGCCGACATACGGATAATTCGTTTCATGGCACTCCTGACACCCCGTGAAGTTAATGATTTACGAGCGCCGCAGGGCATCAACCCAATCGACGATCGCATCCAGATTGAGCGATTCTTCGGCATGAACCAGGTAACACTCCAGGTCTGCCAGGGCCTGCTCGGTGTGGCCCAGTTGCGCGTGTGCTAGCCCGCGGTCGCGGTACTCGGACCAGGTTTCCGGCATCAAGACCACCAGACGCTCCTGCACCGCAAGAAGACGCTCCCAATCGCTGCGGGACTTATGAATCTCTTTGAGGTTGTGCAGCATGCGGGCAATGATGTCGCGCGGTTGGGCAGTCTGCAAATAAAGCCCCAATGGGGTCTCAATTTCATCAACCAGACCGCTGCGCTTGCGATAGGGCTCCAGTCGCTCGGACAACGCCTCGCGGCTCAAAGACTTTCCATCCATCGGGTCAATCACCACCTGACCCATGGGTAAATTCACTTTTACCAGGAAGTGCCCTGGGAACCCGATTCCGCGCACCGAAAGCCCCAGCCCCTGAGCCAACTCCATCCACAGTAATGCCAACGTAATCGGAATGCCGCGACGGGTGTGCAACAGGATGTGAATGAAGCTGTTGTCGGGGTCATAGTAGTTGTTGACGTTTCCGGCAAAACCCAATTCCTGAAAGAAGAATTGGTTGAGGGTGCGCAACTTTTGCACCGGTGGCGCGTCCGCCGCGGTGCGCCGACCCAACCGCGCCTGCAACTGATCCACGTCGCTCAACACGGTTTGGACCGACAGATCCGGATATTCATCCTGCGCCAGGCAAACCGCAGACTCAAACAATGCGAATTCCGAGTCTTGCTCAACCAGGGCAGCAAAGTACTCCAGCGGTGACGGTGCGTCATAAGACAAATTCATCATGCAATGCGACCCAATACCTAACGCCGCAACAGCTGGCGTAAATTCAGGCCAGCGGCCCAAACCGCTCCTAAATATATAGCAATACCACCAATAACCACGAGGGCCAGAGCCCCAATTCGCTTAAGCTTTTCGGAATTCAGATCCAACCAGGGTATGGCTGCGCTGGCCCACATCAGGAATAGGGCCAACAAGGCACTGCCGGCAACCACCTGCAGTGCAAATAATGACCAACCGGGTTGCGGCACAAAAGTGCGGCTGCGCATCAAGCCAATCAACAACCACAGCGCATTCACCATTGCACCCACGCCAATGGCCAACGCCAAGCCGGCGTGCGCCAGCACCGGAACAAACAACAGGTTCAAACCCTGGGTAATCACCAGCACGGCAATACCGATCAGTGCGGGCGTGCGAATGTTCTGGCTGGCAAAGTAGCCAGGAGTCAGCACCTTGATTGCCACCAGACCCAGCAAACCCGCGCCATAACCCATCAACGCATGGGTTGTTTGCATGACATCGCGCGCGGTGTAGGCTCCGTAATGAAATAAAACCGCCACCAGGGGCTGGGCAAACGTGATCAGCGCGACGGCGCTGGGAACGGCCAGCAACACCACCAGGCGCAAACCCCAGTCAATCATTTGGGAGAACTGGTGTAAATCGTTGGCAGCCTTGGCTGCGGCCAGCTGCGGCATCAGCACAACCCCCAGCGCCACGCCCAGCATGGCAGTGGGAAACTCCATGAGCAGGCTCGCGCTGTTCAGCCAGGTGACCGAACCAATGGCCAGGTGCGAGGCAATTTGGGTGTTGATCAGAAGTGAAATTTGCGCCACGCTCACCCCCAACAGCGCCGGCCCCATCAGGTTCACAATTCTTTTTGTCGCCGGCTGTTCCCAGGCCGCCTTGGCCGCCGCCCAGCCAATTCCCAGTTTGGGGGCAAGACCCAGGCGACGCAAAGCGATCCAAATTGCGCCCAACTGCAACAAACCGCCCACCATGACACCGGCCGCCATGGCATAGATCGGCTCCAGACCCAATTGTTTGAACCACGGCGAGCCCTGCCACGCAGCGGTGATCATGGCCAGGTTCAAAAGGACCGGGGTAGCAGCCGGAATGGCGAATTTTTTCCACGTATTGAGCACCCCGGCACCCAGCGCCACCATGGACATGCAGGCAATATAGGGAAACATCCAGCGGGTCATGACCACTGCCGCGTCAAAACCTGCCGGGTCCTGCTTGAGGCCGCTGGCCAACACATACACCAGCACCGGTGCCCCAGCCACACCCAGAATACAAACCAGCATCAAGGTGGCGGTCAGCAAAGTGGCAACGGCATTGATCAGTGCATGGGTAGCAGCCTCACCGTCTTGTGCTCTGCTGCTGGCCAGAACCGGCACAAAGGCCTGACTGAAAGCGCCCTCTGCAAACATGCGGCGCAGCATATTGGGGATGCGAAACGCCACCCAAAATGCATCCGTCATTGCGCTGACGCCAAAAGTAGAGGCCATCAAGAGGTCGCGTGCCAAACCGGTTACGCGCGACACCAGCGTCAACAGGGAAACGGTGGAAGCAGATTTGATAAGACTCACCATTTAAGTGTAGCCCGGTGAACCCACAGACACAGCCGGGAAACCACAGCGAAGTGAGCACTTAAACAGGCGGTATAATCGCGGGCTTTGCTGGCATCATCCTCAAACACAAGGAACACAAATCATGGCATCTGGAAAACCCAAGAAAAAGAACCCGCGCCTGGCGTCGGGCCGCAAGCGCGTCCGTCAGGACGTCAAGATCAATGCAGCAAACACCTCTTTGCGTTCCAAGTACCGCACCGCGGTGAAGAACGTCGAGAAGGCAGTTCTGGCAGGCGACAAGACCAAAGCCACCGAACTGTTTGCGAAGATGCAAGCCGTGGTTGACACCGTGGCAGACAAGGGCATCTTCCACAAAAACAAGGCCGCACGCGACAAGAGCCGCCTGTCTACCAAGGTGAAAGCCTTGGCCCTCGCAGCATAATACCTGCCGCCTAATTTTTAGGCACATCGCACAGGTCCCCCGGGATCTGCGTTTGTACCGGGTGCGCTGCCAGCAAAGCAAAAAAGCCGTTCAATTGAACGGCTTTTTTGTTGGCGTGACGCGAAATTGGAAACGGTTATAACTTGGCAGCTAAGCCAGGTGGTTCTGGACGCACCTCGCTGACCTGCAATTCATTGTCGCGGGCAAAGTTCAGGCAAAAATCCCAGGCCATGACTTCGTACTCCCGCAAATCACTGTGCACAATCACGCACTTCACTTGCCCGATGGAAGTCGGAACACACCAGGGCGAGTACGCCAGATGGCTGCCAGGTTGTGGACCACCCGGACGAAATTGACTCATCACGCCCGCCAGGCGCTCTGCCCAATCACTGGGCCGAAAAGTCTTGCCACTGCGGGTCACTCCCAGGATATAGATTTCTTTAGATGACGAGAACGGCATGGTATGGGCTGGAACGCAATGGCGGCGCACCGAAGGACAGGTCAACAGAGCGGCGATTTTATCCGAGGCAAGTCCCCAGTTTGCTGACACGCAGTCGCATCACTGTGATGCGAAATGCGCACAAATGCGCACCGTCGCAACGCCTAGAATTGCTGCCTGATGGTCCACCCAGACAACGGTTACCCCCGACGCCGCCAATGCCTGGATCATTGGTTTTTTTGATCAGCCCCTGGAGCCCTGATATGACATTTGCTGCACCCGCCACGCCCTCTTCACCACATGTGATGAATACCTACGCACGTCTGCCGATTGCGCTCTCGCATGGTCAGGGTTGCCGCGTGTGGGACGTGAACGGCCGCGAGTACCTGGACGCGCTCGGTGGCATTGCCGTCAACACGCTGGGGCACAACCACCCCAAGTTGGTTGCCGCACTGCAGGACCAGGTGACCAAACTGATTCACACCTCCAATTACTACCATATTCCCCTGCAGGAAGAACTGGCCAGACTGCTGGTGGAGCGCTCGGGCATGACCAATGTGTTCTTCTGCTCCACCGGTCTGGAAGCCAACGAAGCCGCGCTCAAACTGGCGCGCAAGTTCGGCCACGACAAGGGCATTGAGCGCCCGGAGATCGTGGTGTATGAAAAGGCCTTCCATGGCCGCTCCATTGCCACGCTCAGCGCCACTGGCAACCCCAAGGTGCAGGCCGGCTTTGGACCGCTGGTGGAAGGCTTTATCCGCGTGCCCATCAACAATATCGAGCAACTCAAGGCCGCTACCGCCAACAACCCGAATGTGGTGGCCGTGTTCTTCGAGGCGATTCAAGGTGAAGGTGGCGTCAACCCCATGCACATGGACTACCTGCGTGATGTGCGTGCCCTGTGTGACGCGCGCGACTGGTTGCTGATGATTGACGAAGTGCAATGCGGCATGGGCCGCACCGGCAAGTGGTTCGCCCACCAGTGGGCCGGTATCCAGCCCGATGTCATGCCCCTGGCCAAAGGTCTGGGCTCCGGCGTGGCAGTGGGCGCGGTGGTGGCCGGGCCCAAGGCCGCCAACATCTTTGCCCCGGGCAACCACGGCAGCACCTTTGGTGGTAACCCGCTGGCCATGCGCGCCGGGGTTGAAACCATTCGCACCATGGAAGCCGAGGGTCTGCTGGCCAACGCCGAAAAAGTTGGCGCCCATTTGAAGGCCGGCCTGGAAAAGGCACTGGCCGCTGAACTCGCCAGTGGTGCTGTGAGGGAAATTCGTGGTCTGGGTCTGATGCTGGGTGTGGACCTGTCCAGGCCCTGCGCCGCCCTGGTGCAACAAGCCGCCGATGCCGGCCTGCTGATCAGCGTGACCGCCGACAGTGTCATCCGCCTGGTGCCACCACTCATCATGACTGCCGCCGAGGCCGACCAGGTTGTTGCGATTTTGTGCCCGTTGATTTCTGCGCTGCTCAAGGAGGCCGCATGAAGCCCACGCCCAATGCAATCCCCAGCACCCTGCCCAAGGGCGCCCCTCCGGTGCGCCATTATTTGCAGTTTGCCGACTTCAGTGCCGACGAATACCACTATTTGTTCACACGTGCCGCGCTGATCAAGAAAAAGTTCAAGACTTTTGAGAAGCACCACTTGCTGGAAGACCGCACGCTGGCCATGATTTTTGAGAAGGCATCCACGCGCACCCGGGTCAGCTTCGAGGCAGGCATGTACCAGATGGGTGGCAGCGTGGTGCACCTGACCACCGGCGACAGCCAGTTGGGCCGCGCAGAGCCGATCGAGGATAGTGCCAAGGTGATTAGCCGCATGACCGACATCGTGATGATTCGCACATTTGAGCAGACCAAAATTGAGCGTTTTGCCGCCAACTCGCGGGTTCCGGTCATTAACGGCCTGACCAATGAATTCCATCCCTGCCAAATTCTGGCGGACTTGTTCACCCTGCTGGAGCACCGCGGCACGGATGCGACCGGTCAGCTCGACCCGCACTACTTGCGCGGCAAGACGGTGGCATGGGTGGGCGATGGCAACAACATGGCAAACACCTGGTTACAGGCCGCCGCCACATTGGGCTTTAACCTGCGTGTGAGCACACCTAGCGGTTATGAGGTGGATGAGAAAGTAGCCGTTACCCCTCATGGAATGGGCGCAGGTAGCTATAAAACTTATAGCAATCCGCTGGAAGCCTGCCAGGACGCTGACCTGGTCACCACGGACGTCTGGACCAGCATGGGTTATGAGGCGGAGAACGACGCACGGCGCAAGGCCTTTGCGGCCTGGTGTGTAGACTCTGCAATGATGGCGGCGGCCAAATCCGACGCGCTGTTCATGCACTGCCTGCCCGCTCATCGCGGCGAAGAGGTGCAGGCCGAAGTGATCGATGGGCCCCAATCCGTGGTCTGGGACGAGGCTGAAAACCGCATGCATGTCCAAAAGGCACTATTAGAGTATTTGCTGCTGGGGCGCCTGGGCTAGCATGGCGACAGACAAAGGAAAATTGATGAAAAAGAAGGACGATGAACCCAAACTGTGGGTGACGGTTGTCAAACTGGTAGTGGGTTTGATTGTCATCATTGGTGGCGTGGGTCTGGCATTGAAATTTGCCGAAAATAGGGATGGCAGCGGCTTTACCGGTAGCCAGGAGCAATGGGGAATTTCAAAGGATTCACCAACACGAATGAAGCGTTGATGGCGGCAACAAGCGATAGGTCAGGCTGGCGCGCCCTGAACATAGGCTTCAAATCCGGATAGCGGCAAAGGACGGCTGAACAGGTAGCCCTGATACGCATGGCAGGCATGTTCAGCCAAAAACTGCAACTGCTCCTCGGTCTCGACCCCTTCGGCGATGACCGTCAGCCCCAGACTGTGCGCCAGCGTGACGATGATTCGGGCAATTGCGGCATCGTTGGCGTCGATGAGAACATCGCGCACAAAAGACTGGTCAATTTTCAGTTGATCCAGCGGCAGGCGCTTGAGGTAGGCCAAAGACGAATAACCCGTGCCGAAGTCATCCAATGAGAAACCAATTCCCAGCGATTTGAGCGCTGACATTTTCGAAATCACGTCTTCTACATCGTCGAGCAGCAGACTCTCCGTCAATTCCAGCTTCAGCCTGGCCGGCTCCGCCTCGCTTCGCTGCACGGCAGATACCACCTGCTCAACAAAATCAGCCTGCCGAAACTGATGTGAGCTCACGTTAACCGCCAAGCTGAGCGCACCCATGCCGGGCCTATGCGCCCACGCAGCCAATTGCCGGCATGCCGTTTCCAGAACCCACAGACCGAGCGGCAGGATCAAACCTGTTTCCTCCGCCAGCGGAATAAATTCAGCAGGCGACACCATACCCCGCAGCGGATGGTTCCAGCGCACCAACGCCTCGGCTCCAGTCACACGGCCAACGTGATCGACCTGGGGCTGGTAATGCAGGACAAACTGGCTGTGTTGCAGGCCCTGGCGTAGATCAGCATCCATGGCAAAACGTGCCGCAACAACCGATTGCATTTGCGGGTCAAAGAACCGCATGGCATTGCGGCCCGACGCTTTGGCCCGGTACATGGCCATGTCAGCCTGCTTCAGCAACTCATCCAGATCGCTCATCTGGTCGCCAAACAGCGTGACTCCGATGCTGGGTGTATTGTGGTGCACACGCTCCAGCAGGGTATAGGGCTCATTGAGTGCCTGCATGACTTTGTTAACCACCAGTTCTGCCTGTCCGGTGGCCTCCAGAGCCGAGTCGCCCAGCCCTTCCAGCATCACCACAAATTCATCGCCCCCCAGGCGTGCGACTGTATCCCCCTCGCGCACACAGGCCTCGATACGCTTGGCCACTTGTTTGAGCAGCAAGTCGCCAACATGGTGACCACGCGTATCGTTCAGACCTTTGAAATCATCCAGATCGATGAAGAACAGCGCTCCATGCCGCTGGCTTCGCGCGCTCACGATCAAGGCATGCTGCAGGCGGTCCATCAGCAATCGGCGATTGGGCAGGCCGGTCAGCGGATCCGTAAAAGCCAACAGTTGAATTCGCTCCTCGGTCTGCTTTTGCTGGGTGATATCGGAGAAAGTCGCCACATAATGAGTCAGCTTTCCCGCTTGGTTATGGACCGATCGAATGGAAATCCACTCCGGATAAATGTCCCCATTTTTTCGCCGATTCCAGACCTCGCCCTGCCAGCGGCCAGTGTGTGCCATGGTTGCCCACATCTCCTTATAAAAGTGCTGGTCGTGCCGACCCGACTGCAGCATGCGCGGGTTGCGACCCAGCACCTCGGCCTCCAGGTAGCCGGTAATTTCAGTGAACGCCCGGTTAACGGCGATGATCAGTCCGTTGGACGTGGACACCACAACGCCCTCTGCGCTGTTGTCGAATACCGTTGCAGCCTGGCGCAAATTTTCTTCCATCCGTTTGCGCTCACTGATATCAAGCATCACCCCCACCAGTCCGCCAACCGTACCGTCGGCTTGGGTAAAGGTCGCCTTGTGAAACATGACGTCGCGCAGGTCCCCGTCCGCGTAGCGCGCCTGACCCTCATAAATCTGGAAACCCGGACGCTGTAATAGTTCACGGTCTGCGGCCAGATACTGATCGGCCTGTTCCTTGGAAAAGCACTCGTGGGGTAACTTGCCTATCAGATCGCTTGCAGGGCGCCCGATAAACGCCTCAAAGGCGCTGTTAAAACCCAAATAGCGCGCATGAAGGTCTTTGTAAAAAACCGGCCCCGGAATCGCTTCTATCAATTGCTGTTGGAAATGCAATTGCTGAGAGAGCGCTGCGGTGCGCTCCTGCACCCTTTCCTCCATGTTCTCGTAGGCCTTTTGCAAAGCCTGCGTGCGGTCTTGCAACAATTGCTGATCTCTTCGGCGCTCGGTGATGTCTTGCAGGGTTTCAATTGCACCGGACAACTTTCCTTCCGAATCCCGCAGGGGTGCGGCGGTAAAAAATAGCCACTTGCCAGCCCCGCCCATGTGCGTATAAAAACCCTCGGCTTCCAATGCACCTGGAATGGAGGCCGATTGATTGAGCTTCTGGTATTGATCAGAACTTGCCGTGTCAATTGCATCCGACAGCACCCAATCTGCCAAGGTAGGGCGCGGCTCCAGATAAAAAGCCCGCCAATAATCATTACGACCAACTACGTCGGTTGCCGCCAAACCCGTCAGGTTGCTGCATGCCTGGTTCCAATGGGTGACACGGTGATCCGTGTTGATCACAAAGGTGGGAATCGGGCTACCGTCCACAATTTGGGCCAAACGCCGCTCGCTGCTGCGGATTGCGCGCTCGGCAAGCCGCAACTCAGTGATGTTGCTTCCAATACCGCGGTAGCCCACGAACACGCCCTGCGCGTCATACACCGGCATGCCACTGATGAAAAAATACTGCGTGGCCCCATCAGCACCCGGTATCTGGTATTCAAAGTTGCGGAACGGTTCGCGACGCTCATGTTGGGCAATATGCTGCGCCAGCTGCACATCCGACACACCGTGGATCGGCATGTCCCAACGTCGTTTGCCGACAAAATCACTTTGCCTGCGCCGCAACTTGTCAGTGGATTGTCCAAAAAACCGGGTGAAGCGAAATTCAGCATCCTGCTCCCAAAACCAGTCCGATGACAGTTCCGCAAAGTCAATCAGGTCGCGGGTGCGTTGCTCGACCAGACGTTCTGCGTTTTGGTAGGCCGAGCGCAATGCCACGTCAGCCTGGCGGCGTTGCGTGACATCGGTATAAGTTGACACAAATCCACCGGTGTCAAGCGGGCGATCGATCACGTCAAGCACCAAACCGCCTGGCAGCACAGTCTCAAAGTGATTGAGACTCCCGGTTTGGGCCAGTGCCAAACGCCCGGCCACCACTGCCGCGGCTTCAGATGGGCCATAACCGGCACACCGCGCGTAATGCCACATCACCTTTTCAAGATCCATACCAAAGTGCACGTCCTCCACAGACATGCCGAGCAACTCCAGAAACCGCTGATTCCACACCACCAACCGCTTAGCCGAATCGAACACGGTGATGCCCTGATCGATGTTGTCTACCGCATTGCGCAAACGCGCCAGGCTGGTTTCGATGGTCTCACTGGCGTGGCTGAGCATCATCCCCAAATTGATGGGTTCATCACCGGATGTTGGTAGCGCGGCACGGCCCTGACTACCCGAATGGTCCTCCTGGCGCACGCGCAACATCGACGTCACACTGAAGCGCACGATGCGCGCCAATGGCCGAACTACCTCCAGCGGTCCGGCAATGGCAAAACAGACCATGCGTCTGCCGTCAAAGTCGATCCCCATATTGACACCTTCACGCATGGTGCCCGATGCCCGCGACTCCTCACTGGAAACTGCGTATTCATCCATCGACCCCAGCATGATTTGTGCGGCAATCGCATGCACGCTGCCAATACGCTCGCGCACGCTCGACGCCACGATGCGTCCTTCTTCCCCCATGAAGCTGCATACATGGCCAAGCTCTGCAGCGAGCATATCGCAGAGCTCCTGACCAAAACGAACGTCAAATAGAACACGCATGGTTCAGCAACTTGGGGTGTCCCCTTCCCGGCTGCACTCCTCCAGCAAGTAAGCTATCGAGCGGTAGGGACGACCGGTTTCTGAGGTCAAGCCAATCTCGCAGGTGCGATTGGTTGACACCCCCTCGCAACAGCTTGCGGGAAGATCAGCATGAACTTTGCGCAAAGCATGCGCGTTGAGTTCAGGTACCACAAATCCACGATCTCCGCCGAAACCGCAGCAGGTCACGCCTGCGGGCTCAACTATCTGCTCGACGCAGGCCTGCATGACGCGCCTGAGTTTGGCATCGGACGCCACGCGGCGCACGCTGCAATTGATGTGCAGGGCAATCGGACCGGCCTTGCGGGCCAGCCGCAACCGTGGCAATAACGCATCATGTGCAAACTCATGGAAATCCTGCATCGGCAGGCGACCTGCCAGGAACTTTTGCATGCGCGCAGAACAGGTGCTGGCGTCCATGATGACCGGGTAATAACCGCCCTGCCCGTTGTCGGCTACTGTCAGCAATGCCTGCAGCACCGCCTCTGACATGGCATCTGCCTCCTCGGCCAACCCTTTGCTGGCCAGCATCTGCCCGCAACACAGCTTGTCAAAGCCGGGCGGCAGGCGCGGTGCATAACCCGCCCGTGTCAGCAACTCCATGATGACCTCCGGCAATGTGGCCTCATCAGAGTGGTTGGCGCCGAAAATGCGGCCGCCGCAGGTCGGAAAATACACCACCGGGTCACCCGCTGCGCTGGTTTGCTCCGGCAACTTGCCTGGCCTGGGCATGCCGCGTTTCCAGGCGCCACCTGACAGGCGTCCCATCAAACCATCACCCAGCACGGTCGATGCAAGGTGCCCGGCGGCAATGCCAAGCCGTGACGCGGTGGCGACTTTGCCAAAATTTCCAACCGTCCACTGCCCCACTTTTTGCGAGGTTGCGCCAATGCCACGACCCCGCAAGCGCCGGGTCAACTCACCCGTGTCAATGCCCACCGGGCAGGCCGTCGAGCACAAGCCACAGCCCGCGCAGGTATCCACCCCAAAATAGGCAAAATCCGCCTCCACATCCGCACCAGGCTCACCCGCTGCCGCCCGTCGGGAAAGTTCCCGCCAGCTCACAATGCGCTGGCGCGGTGAGAGTGTTAGCCGGTGCGAGGGGCACAGCGGCTCGCAAAAGCCGCACTCAATGCAGCGATCCACAATGTCCTCGGCCGCCGGCATGGGCTTGAGGTGCATCAGGTGGGCCAGGGGATCATCATTGAGCACCACCCCGGGGTTGAGCAAATTCAGCGGATCCAACAGCGTCTTGATGTTGCGCATCAGGTCGGTCGCTTGCTTGCCCCACTCTTTCTCTACAAAAGGGGCCATGTTACGACCGGTGCCATGCTCGGCCTTGAGCGAACCATCGTATTTGTCCACCACCAGGTCGCAGACATCGTCCATGAACCGCGCATACCGATCCACTTCCGACGCGATCGAAAAATCCTGCGTGAAGACAAAATGCAAGTTGCCTTCCAGCGCATGGCCAAAAATGATGCCTTCTGTGTAACCATGCTTGCGCAGCAAGGCCTGCAGGTCCAAAGTGGCCGCCGCTAACGACTCCACCGGGAAGGCAACGTCTTCAATAATGACGGTAGTTCCGGCACGCCGCATCGCGCCCACGGACGGAAAGGTGCCCTTGCGTACCTTCCAGTACAACTCACAGGTTGCGGGGTCGGTCGAAAACGCCGGCACTTCGAGGGTAGCAATACCTTTCAAAGCGCCCAGGGCCGCGTCCATGCGCAATTGCAGAGCAGCTGCCGTTTGCGCGCGCACCTCAATCAACAAGGCTGCCGCATCGTCGGTGAGCGTGCGCATCACCGGCGGCATGGCGGGCTTGTCCTGGACCGAGCGCAGGGCCGGCCGATCGAGCAGCTCCACCGCTGAAACCGGCTCCTTCTTCAACTCGATCACGGCCTGGCATGCGCTCTCGATGGTCGAAAAAAATACCAGTGCACTCGCCTTGAACGGGTCTTCAACCACCGTGCGGTAGGTAATGCTGGAAATGAACCCCAATGTACCTTCCGAACCAATCATCAGGTGAGACAAGATTTCGATCGGGTCTTCATAATCCACCAGCGCGTTCAGGCTGTAACCGGTCGTATTCTTGATCTTGTACTTGTGGCGAATACGCGAAGCCAGCGCTTCGTCGGCACGGGTGGCGGCGCCCAGACGTTCCAGCTCATTCACCAAGGCAGCATGGCTTTGGCGAAAATTGGCAACGCTGAGCGGATCTTGCGTGTCCAGTATGGCGCCATCGGCCAATATCAGGCGCATGCCCTCCAAAGTGCGGTAGCTGTTTTGCGCCGTGCCGCAGCACATTCCAGAGGCATTGTTAGCGGCAATGCCCCCAATTTTGCAGGCATTGATCGAGGCAGGATCGGGACCGATCTTGCGCCCGTGCGGGGCCAGTCGGTAGTTGACTTCTCCGCCGATCATGCCGGGGCCGACACGCACTGTGGCAGCGTCAGGCGCAATCTCGCAGGTCGCAAAACTCTCGCCAATCAACGCCAGCACACTGTCTGTCACCGCCTGCCCCGACAGGCTGGTGCCGGCAGCGCGAAAGGTAACCGGCCTGCCATAGGCCCGTGCCGCATGCAGCAGCGCCTGCACCTCTTCTTCGTTCTCTACAACCGCCACCACTTCCGGAGTGAGCCGATAAAAACTGGCATCGGTTCCGTACGCAAGGCGTCGCAAATTGTCTGTAATGACTTGCTTCGCAGGCAAAACACGGGATAGGGCTTGAATCAGGGGGCTCACGGATTTCTTTCTTTGAGGAGGTCACGCAAACGCTTGGGCGCGGGAACAAGGGGTGTGCGGCTGCGTGTCCAAGCACCCTGCTCGGTGGGCGACAGGGCACGCCCTCGGCTCATGAACCAGGATGTGATCCGGTACAAGCCCAGGCGGCTGTAAATCAGGGACCAAAAGCGCCAAACCAGGCTCAACAGTTGCGTCCGTGCGGCGCCGCTTCCACGCAAAGTGGCTTCCGAGCTGCCAGGGCGCGCCTGGGCTTCGTTGCGCAGGCGCACCAACAAATCGGGTATCGGAATTTTCACCGGGCACACTTCGCCACAGGCGCCGCACAGGGTCGATGCAAAGGCCAGCGGGTATGTGGACTCCAAGCCCAGCATATGCGGCGAAATAATGGCGCCAATTGGGCCCGGGTAGGTGGTGCCGTAGGCATGACCGCCAATACGGGCATACACCGGGCAATGATTCATGCAGGCACCGCAGCGAATGCATTGCAAGGTGGCGCGCAACTGCTCGTCGCCGTAGGCTTGCGTGCGACCGTTGTCGAGCAAAATCAAGTGCACCTCTTCAGGACCATCCAGCTCGCCGGGCTTGCGTGGCCCGCTGATCAGGTTCACATACGTGGTGATGGACTGCCCGGTGGCAGAACGGGTTAGCAAACTCAACAGTGGCGGCACGTGCTCGAGCTTTTGCACCACCTTTTCAATACCGGTCATGGCAATGTGTACGCGTGGCACCGTGGTGCACATGCGACCATTGCCTTCGTTCTCAATCAGGCACAGGGATCCGGTCTCTGCCACGCAAAAGTTCACACCGGATAGACCAATGTCTGCCTGGGCAAATTTGCGGCGCAGCACCTCCCGCCCAATTTGAATCAGCGCATCAACATCTTCTGTGTAGTCCACGCCCGCAATCTTTTCGGCAAAGAGTCTGGCAATTTCCTGCTTGGTCTTGTGGATCGCCGGCATGATGATGTGTGAGGGCTTTTCAGCGGCAAGCTGAACGATGTATTCGCCCATATCCGACTCAAAGGCTTCAATGCCCGCCGCCTCCATGGCATGGTTGAATTCGATCTCCTCGCTCACCATCGACTTGCCCTTGATGATGCGCTTGGCTTCAACCCGGCGCGCAATCCCCAGCGCAATGGCATTGGCCTCATCGGCATTTTTTGCCCAGTGCACTTGCACACCATTGGCTGTCAAATTGGTCTCCAACTGCTCCAGCAGCTGAGGCAAATGCGCCAGGCTGTAGCGCCGGATGTTGGCACCGAGTTCGCGCAAACTGGCCAACTCGGCTTGATCCGGAAACTGGGCACTGCGCTTGGCCTGCAGGAAGTCCATTGCGCCGCGGAAGTTCTTACGCTGGCCCGGATCGTTAAGCACGCTTCGGCTGCGCTGTTTGAAATCCTCTGCCGGGTGGATCGGTATGACCTGACTCATGTGGACTCTCCCGCGGGATGGCAGAGCAAAACCACCAACTCGCGCGGACCATGGGCTCCGTAGGCCAAGGTCTGCTGGATGTCGGCGGTTTTGGAAGGGCCGGAAATCAGCAGCGCGTTGGTCGGCAGACCGTTTGCCCAGCCCTCCGCAGTCATCGCCGAATAGAAGTCGGAGTGAATGGTCTCCACATCCAGCAGTACGAAGTGCACCGGCGGCACCAGCGACATCAGGCGCGGCTCCGAGGCACTTGGCCACAGCACCAGACTGCCGGTTTCTGCAATAGCACTGCGAGCCGTTGTCAATGCGGCATCCATGTCATCAAACAGGGCGTCGCGCCAGGCATCAATCGAGTCCTGGTATTGAACAATCTGAGTCCCCGGTACGCCATGAGCCTGCAATGCAGCCCCGTGGGGGGTGCCGGCGCCAACCAGCAACTTGCGCAGACCCTTATCCATGACCAGGCCCGCCAGCAGGGCGTGCCAACCGGTGGGGCTGGTGTCATGCACTTGTGCATGCGATGCCTCCAGCGCTGCGCGCAGGCGCGCCACACGCTGCGGCAAATCTTCGTCGCGCTGGTGGGTTGCATACCAGCCAGCGACGTCAGGCAAACTGGGTTTTTCAGGAATCGCTGTGGCCCGCAAGCGCGACAAAACACTGTCGCGCGCGCTCATGATGCCTCCCCGGAGTTGGTGCGGCGCCACAAAAAGCTCGCGATATGCTCGCCCGGCAGCGAGGGTGTTGCCCGCTGGGCCAACTGGTCCTGTTTGGCTGCGCGACCGGTGATATTCAATAGGCAACCACAGTCAGCACTGACCACGCTGGCTGCACCACTGTCCTTGATGCTGGCCACCTTGTCCGTCACGATGGCCTCCGATATTTCCGGATAGCGAATTGCAAAGGTGCCACCAAAGCCGCAACACTCTTCCACGCGCGCCTGCTGAACAACCCTGACCTGCGACAAACTGTCGAGCAATGCAGCGCTGGTTTCGTGCGAACCCATCTGCCGGCGTGCGTGACAGGACGTGTGCAGCGCTACCGTGCAATCCGCTCCGCGATCCTGTTGATTGAAATTCACGACATGCACCAAAAACTCAGTGAGTTCAAACACCCGCTCCCCCAACTCCCGGGCTTGCTTCTGCAGCACCGGATCATCGGCAAACAGTTCCGCATAGTGGTGGCGGATCATGCCGCCACAGGACCCCGACGGCACGATCACTGGCCATGGCTCGGAGAACAACATGAGCTGTTGCAGAGCCACCTTGCGTGCCTCTTGCGGGTAACCGCTGCTGTGAGCCGGTTGTCCGCAGCATGTTTGTTGTGGCGGGTAATGCACGGTAATGCCCTCGCGCTCGAGCAACCGCACCGTATCCAAACCTGCCTGCGGTACAAACTGATCCACCAGGCAGGTCGCAAACAAATACACATTGGCGGGCTTGGCGGGGTACAAGCGCCCACCAGGGGCTAATTCAGATGCCATCTTCTCGCTCCTTAAAACCGGACCACTGCTCTAAAGCGATGAAGTGGCGCAATCGTTGTTGAAATATGCTACAGTTTTTATAGCGATTGATTCATATTCGACGAGGGCTAAAGCCTGAAACCTCCCTTCGGCTTAAACACTCCACAACCCAACAGCGTGTCATCGCTGAGCGGCAGGATGTAGGATGTTTTCTCCTCAACCTGATCCGTCACCGGGTTAACCACTTCATAGTCAATCCAGCCTCCACCGCGCTGCGCCGCTGCAAAGCCTTCCCTGAGTACGTGGTCGCCATCGAGCCCCCGAATATCGTGGACCCGCTTGCCGACATTGGCGGGAGTGGACCCAAACACGCTATAAACACCTCTGCGGTCAAAGACAAACAGGTATAAATCACGGTCACGAAAACCGCCATGTGGATCATGAAATCGATCCTTTGCCCCGTTCAGCCCGCTCTGCTTGATTTGTGCAAAGCCGCGATTGACCAGGGCATACGCTTCGTCCGCGGTACCGCGGCGCAACTTAATAGCCGCGACCGCTTCACTGAGGTTGGATGCCCGCGCGTTCAAACCCACGGTTGCCTGCAGTGCCTGATCCACCATCGCTCCGTTGCGCTGCGTGATGTTGTCGAGTTCTTTCACAGCCTGCGCGATCTCTGCCAGCGTGCTGCTTTGCTCCGTGCTGGCCACGGCAATTCCATCAAGCCCTTGCGCCACTTCGTGAATACCGTTGACCACGGTGCGCAGGTTGCCGGTCACGGCCTGAATACGTGTTACCCCGACACCCACTTGTTCACCGGAGCTGGCGATCAGCGAACGGATTTCACGGGCCGACGTGGCGCTGCGCTGCGCCAACGTGCGTACTTCACTGGCCACGACCGCGAACCCCCTGCCCGACTCACCTGCGCGCGCGGCCTCGACCGCCGCATTGAGCGCCAAAATATTGGTTTGGAAGGCAATACCGTCTATCACACTAATGATTTCACCCATGCGCCTGGAACTATTCTGGATTTCACCCATGGACTGCACTGCCACCTCCATGGCCTGCGCGCCGGTTTCTGCCTCGCCACGCAGACGCTGGGTCAGTTCGTCCACGTCTTTAGCCCGTCTGGCCGTTGCTTGGACTGACTCGCTTAATCCCTGTATGCTGGCACTCGCTTGCTCCAGACTGGTCGCTTGCGCCTCGGTCCGTTGCGACAAGTCATGCATATCGGCACTCAAAGACTCACCCGCCATCAACACATGGACGGCCTGATTGCGTATCGTGCCGACCAAGCCTGAAAAATTCTCCTTCAACGATTCAAGCTTGCGCCCGGTGTCGGCGAGTTCGTCACGACCCGGCATTTCGACAACCTGAGACAGATCACCGCGTGCGGTGTTGAGCGCAATACCGAGCAGCGCATCAGCCGCCTGGGTGAGGCTAAGATAAAAGACAACGAACACATAGGCTGCCACTAACACGCCAACCACGCCCCCCATCATTGACATACCCAAGCCAGAGGCTTGCACCGTGCCGAGCCTCGCCAACATCGCGCCGGAGCCAGGCAGCACTACCGCCTGAACGACCATCAAAACAATCAGACGCGTTCGCAATGGCATGCCCTGCATCAACTGCAGTCCGGGGTGATATATGAGTTTGAAAATCGACATGCCCAAATATCCATTCACCCAATAAGGTCTTACCAACGATGCACTTATCTGGGGCATAGTAATCTGCTAAGCACAAGCAGCGCATCGGGTTTACCCGTAACACACGTCAACTGGACAGCAAACTGAAAGCCTGCCCGTACGCAGTGAAATATGGATACAAAGAAATGTTTCGTTTATTACGGAATTGATAAAAGTAGTATGACTTATTTAGCACAAAGACCCTTAAACTTATATGGGAATGGAAGTGTAGGAAGCTATACTTTTGCTACTTCAATTTACAAAATACTTTTAACATATACAACTACATCATACTATAGGTATTATGATGACTTTAGCCTTGTGTATGATGATGGAAGATATGTTAAAACTATTAGCGTTTCAGGTTCAGCAAACGCAACAATTCCTACAACCGACACAAAGTATAAGCAGTATTCTGCAAGTACATACGACAATCTTGGCGGTAGCATCTCTAATGATACATATACATGGTCAATCTCGCCCCAGACTACAGGAGTAAGCGTTGACAGTAATGGCTTATTAACTGTAACCCCAGATGCAACCGCAGGATTTATAAATGTTGTTGCAACCTCAAACTTAGATTCTAAAGTATCAGGAAATTTTAGCGTTGAAGTAGCGTTAAGTAGCCCTAATAAAGTGAGATTTGGAATGTTGCCAACTATGCCTTTAAGGCTACCATTTGCAAACGAAATGGTTACAAAAGTTCGTTTTAATGCTTATGCAGCTGATTTGGATGGATCAACATTAACGAACTATGGTATTACATATTCTACACAGCCAGAAAATCAACAAGGGGTTACTTTAACTAAAATAGATGCAAATACAGTTGATCTAAGTATTGACAGTACAGCAA
>CAIQBN010000083.1 GCA_903870065.1 uncultured beta proteobacterium
ACATCCAGTTCGATCGGCAAAGCGCCCGCATCTTCCATGGTGTTGTAGAAGATAGGTGCAATTTTGTTTCCCAGGCACACGCCGCCGAAACGTTTGTTGGGTACAAAGGGAATGTCTTCACCAGTGAACCAGAGCACGGAGTTGGTGGCGGACTTGCGGCTTGAGCCTGTACCCACCACGTCGCCCACATAGGCCACCAGATTGCCACGGGCGCGCAGGTCTTCGATGAACTTGACCGGGCCACGCTTGCCGTCTTCTTCAGGTGTGATGCCATCACGCTTGTTCTTCAGCATGGCCAAGGCATGCAACGGAATGTCGGGGCGACTCCATGCGTCGGGCGCGGGAGATAGGTCGTCGGTATTGGTTTCGCCAGTCACCTTCAAAATCGTGACGGTGATGCTCTGGGGCACTTCAGGACGACTGGTGAACCACTCGGCATCGGCCCAACTTTGTAGCACGGCCTTGGCATGGGCATTGCCCTTGTCGGCCTTTTCCTTGACATCGTGGAACTGATCAAACATCAGCAAAGTCTTCTTCAAGCCTTCTGCCGCTTGGCTTGCAACCGCTGTGTCGTCGAGCAAGTCCACCATCGGGCTGATGTTGTAGCCCCCAAGCATAGTGCCCAGCAATTCGGTGGCACGTTCGCGACTGATCAGGGCACACTTTTCAGTGCCATGGGCAACAGCAGCGAGGTAGCTGGCTTTGACTTTGGCCGCGTCATCCACGCCGGCAGGCACCCGGTGGGTAATAAGGTCCACTAGTGTGGATTCTTCACCCTGGGGAGGCGACTTCAGGAGTTCAATCAACTCGCCCGTCTGCTTGGCAGACAAAGGCAGCGGCGGGATGCCCAATGCAGCACGCTCGGCCACATGTTCACGGTAAGTCTTCAACATGGTCTACTCCTTCTTAAGTATGAAAATTAACTCTAGCCCTCGCAATGCATGCACATCGCGCTATCTATTTAGTAGCATTTGGCACCATCTCCTGAACCTGGTTGCCGGGGCCAACAGGTACCAAGGCTTCTCTTGGTGCGTCGAGCAACCCGGGCTCTGGTGATCGTGCCAACGCCTGCGCCACCAGTAGCTGTTCGGGATGCATGCACTCATCCGCCATCCGCTTACCCAATTTTTGATTCATCAACATGGACTTATTTGCCAATTGCAGCCAAACCGCTCCGCCCGCTGAGTCCTCTAAGCGGACTGCCCCGGTGCTGGTCACAACAGGCTCCATCAGAAAACGATGCTGTCCAGTCTCCAGCACAAATCGTCCAAGGGAATTGGGGTCTAGCTTGATCGTGACATGCGAAGCCAACTCGCACTGAATTTTGCCCAAATAGACCTTATCGGAAATGGCGAGTTTTTCTGCCGATAAGACTGTGGCGCTGTGGGGCCCTGTCGATAATGCAACTGGCGCGATTTTCGCGGTGGCCCGGGCAAGTCTAGGTGATGGTTTGCTGGCAATCTCTTTCACTGCGCCTCTCGCGGGAAGTGCAAAGGCCAGTGCCATCAGCAAAAAAAATGCCCAACGAATCGTCATAAACACGTCTCCTGCCTAATGGACACAGGTCGAAAAAAACTGCTGAACTGTGGCAGGTAAAACGCAACCAGTCTGCTTTGCACGCTCCAAGACTTGCCAGAAATACCGATAACTGGCCCGATCATGTAGGGCGCCATCAACAGAAATTGGCGCCCAATCCGACTGTAGAGCCCGCGTTACAACTCGGGCGGCCAGGTCAATAACAGCCCCAGACGGTGCCAGAGCACGTAAAATTGGACGAATCTGTGCGGGATGGATGCTCCACATTCTCGTAAATCCAAAGGCCGTAGCCGCCATGCTTGCAGCGTTCTCAATCGCAGAAGTATTTTTGAATTCGGTTACAACACAATGGGATGGCACTTTGCCATAGGCATGGCAGGCACTGGCAATTTCCGCTTTGGCTCGGACAACCAGCGGATGGTTGAACTGGTCTAAAGTGGTACTGTCTTCTGCACTCCGAACCCCCATCGCCGTATGTGCAATTGCACCGCCATGGGCAGAGACAAAGTCCATCAAACCAAAACTAATCGATTGAACGCGCGGATGCGCGGAAATCTCGAACGCACGATGCACCGCTGCAGGAGATTCAAGCAAAACGTGCAATGGAACCACTGCAGAAGTATTCCCTGATTGCATAACGGAGTCGACTGCCGCTACTGCAAGTTCAACATCGGCGATGCTCTCGACCTTGGGAATCATGACGTAACTCAATAACCGCCCTGCGCTTCCAACAACGATCTCGACATCCGACTCAAAAGCCGGGTGATCTACTGCATGCAGACGTGCCCCCACACGGCGCAAACCTCCGTTCGCTACCAAGTCACATGAAACAAATTCACTATTAATAAGTGAAGCCACCAAATTTGCCTGCGCGACTTCTGCTCCGACAGGCGCACCGTCCTCGCAGTCCAGCGTTACATCAAAGACACAGACGCCGAACTCCTGCGTCATTTCAGCTTGAAGATGCAGACTCTTTACCATCCGCGCCTCAACGCCACTGTAGTGATCGCAAACAGGCAGCATGCCCGACACGCCCTGAGCACCTAGTAGGACGTTGCGCGGATGCTTCACAAATTACAGCAAGTGGGCTACGCCAACTTGCTCATCCTGCAATTCTTTGAGTGTCTTATTAATACACTCTTGGCTAAATGCATCAACAGTGAGCCCATCAACCACGGTGTACTCACCGCCCGCGCATGTCACGGCAAATCCAAACATGGTGTCCTTGGGTATACCGTATTGGCCATCCGACGGGATACCCATGGTTACCCACTTACCGTTTGTGCCCAGCGCCCAGTCGCGCATATGGTCAATGGCAGCGTTCGCAGCAGAGGCAGCGGATGACACCCCCCGCGCGGCAATAATGGCCGCGCCGCGCTTGCCCACCGTGGGCAAAAAGGTATTGGCATTCCACTCCTGATCATTGATCATGTCTTTGACACTTTGCCCGTCAATGGTTGCAAAACGGTAGTCGGCATACATCGTAGGGGAGTGATTGCCCCATACTGCCATTTTCTCAATCGATGCCACTGGTTTGGCGGTCTTTGCAGCAATTTGACTTAGCGCACGATTGTGATCCAAACGCAACATCGCAGTAAAGTTTTTGCGTGGCAGATCAGGCGCGCTCTTCATGGCAATGTAGGCGTTGGTATTGGCTGGATTTCCAACCACCAATACCCGCACGTCACGACTCGCAACAGCATTCAGCGCCTTACCCTGGGCAGTGAAAATTTCTGCATTCACAGCCAGCAGTTCTGCGCGCTCCATGCCCGGGCCACGCGGACGCGAACCAATCAACAACGCGTAATCGATATCTTTGAACGCCGCCATTGGGTCGCTATGCGCCTCCATGCCAACCAGCAACGGGAATGCGCAGTCTTGCAACTCCATCATCACTCCCTGCAGCGCCTGTTGCGCCTTCTCGACAGGGACTTCAAGCAAACTCAAGACGACGGGTTGGTCTTTACCCAGCATCTCGCCCGAGGCGATACGAAACAGAATGGCATATCCGATTTGACCGGCGGCTCCGGTGACTGCGACGCGAACGGGCTTTTTGCTCATGATGGTAACTCCAGGAAGTGTTGTAAAAAAGGCAACTGTCCGTGGATCCAGGATCGCACCTGAATCCCCCAGAATGTTTTGGAGTTTACCTCTGAAATTAGTTCAAAGTCAACTTGTCTTATGTCTTATATAAGATATGATTCAATTCGAATTCGAGACTGACTCCAAGCTGACTTTTGACCCCTATTTTCATGTCCGCCCAGCCCCCATTTCTAGCCGTCAACTCGCCCACACAAGACACACCAATCGGTGGACTTGCGTCTGCTGCGCAGCAAACTCCAGCGTTCAGCCCCCTGTATCAGCAAATCAAGGTGTTGATCCTGCAGAGTCTGCAGGCCGGCGAGTGGAAGCCAAGTGCTTCTATACCAAGCGAGATGGAACTTGCATCGCGTTTCAAGGTCAGTCAGGGCACCGTGCGAAAGGCCATTGATGAATTGGCTGCGGAAAATTTGCTCGTAAGACGCCAAGGCAAGGGCACGTTTGTTGCGACACATGCCGAACGCCAGATTCAGTACCGATTTCTCAAATTGATCCCTGACAACGGCGATCCGAGCAGCGAGGGTCCCGCCCAACGCAACATAATTGATTGCAAGCGCGCGCGCGCATCCGTTGAGATTGCGCGTGCACTTGCAATCCGAAGCGGGGATGCAGTATTGCAAGTCCGTCGCGTACTTTCATTTGCATCTATTCCGACCATCCTTGAGGACTTATGGTTGCCCGCGGCCCCTTTCAAGGGGCTTACCGCTGAACGCCTGCGCGACTACAACGGACCAATGTATGCATTGTTCGAGACCGAATTTGACGTCAGGATGGTGCGTGCCGAAGAAAAAATTAGAGCCGTTTTGCCCGACTCAGAACAGTGCGAACTACTAAAAACCAGTGCTCAATCGCCATTGTTGAGTGTGGAACGGATTGCATACACCTATAACGATGTTCCAATGGAGGTACGTCGCGGTCTTTACGTCACCAGCAGGCATTACTATCGAAACGCTCTTAGCTGAATAGTTTTATTAATGCAAGTCCAGCGTCAGGCTGTTGCAGTGCAATAGAATTTTGGCTAACACCACCAATAATTACGTCCGGTTTCACCCAGAAAGCGCATCCCATGTCTGAGCTCAAGTCCGCACCACGCGCCAAACGACCCGAATTTCGGAACATTAACGCCTTCAACGATTTACCCGGCTACCGGTGGCCGCTCGGGTCGATAGTCTCGGGAATGCATAGGGCTAGCGGATTGATTTTGTTTTTGTTGATGCCCTTCATCATCTGGATGTTTGACACCTCCGTGAGCTCAGAGTTTTCATATGCAAAATTTACAGCAGCGTTTAACCTCGGCATTGGATTTGTTCCAGGTGTCGTAATCAAATTGATTGCCCTCGGAATCATTTGGGCCTATCTGCACCACTTCTTCGCTGGACTGCGCCACATCCGTATGGATATTTTCCACACGGTGAGTAAGGAAGCAGGCAAATCCACAGCCCAAGCGACGCTGGCGCTGAGCCTAGGCTTGACAGCGGCACTGGGTGCCAAATTGTTTGGCCTGTACTAAGTACTAACTGGCTTCACTTCGACTACCCGTCTTTCAATCTATTTTTCCAGGAAATCACCATGTCTGTTAACTATGGCTCCAAGCGCACGGTCGTCGGCGCCCATTACGGCCTGCGCGATTGGCTAGCTCAGCGTGTCACCGGTTTATTGATGGCCCTTTTCACATTGATTGTGGTCGCGCAGGTACTCTTTACAAAAGGTTCAATGGGCTACGACAAATGGTCTGGAATCTTTTCAACGCAATGGATGAAAACGTTGACCTTTTGTGTCATTCTCGCCTTGCTCTACCACGCTTGGGTAGGTATGCGTGAAATTTTCATGGACTACGTCAAACCGGTCTCGGTACGACTGTCGCTCCAAGTGTTCGCCATTGTCTGGCTCGTGGGTTGCGCGGGTTGGGCTATTCAGGTTCTATGGCGCGTTTAATCCCACCGAATTATTGAGACTGAATCCATGACCTATCCCGTTACAACAAGAAAATTTGACGTTGTCATCGTCGGCGCCGGCGGCTCTGGCATGCGCGCATCGCTGCAACTAGCGCGTGCCGGGCTCAATGTGGCCGTTCTGAGCAAAGTGTTTCCCACCCGTTCGCACACAGTTGCCGCACAGGGCGGAATTGGTGCCTCATTGGGCAACATGAACGATGACAATTGGCATTACCACTTCTACGACACGATCAAGGGGTCGGACTGGCTTGGTGACCAGGACGCAATTGAGTTCATGTGCCGCGAGGCTCCAAAAGTCGTATACGACCTGGAGCACATGGGCATGCCCTTCGACCGCAACCCAGACGGCACAATTTACCAACGCCCATTTGGCGGGCATACCGCCAACTACGGAGAAAAAGCGGTTGAACGTGCCTGCGCTGCGGCCGACCGAACTGGGCACGCAATGCTTCACACTCTTTACCAGAAGAACGTTGAGGCCAGGACCAGCTTCTTTGTTGAGTGGATGGCGTTGGACCTGATTCGCGATACAGATGGTGATGTAGTTGGTGTAACTGCCTTGGAAATGGAGACTGGCGACCTGCACGTTTTACATGCCAAGACTGTTCTACTTGCCACGGGCGGTGCCGGTCGCATCTTCGCAGCTTCGACCAATGCCTTCATCAACACCGGCGACGGTTTGGGCATGGCAGCCCGAGCAGGCATCCCGCTCGAAGACATGGAGTTCTGGCAGTTCCATCCAACAGGCGTAGCTGGCGCGGGTGTCCTGCTGACCGAAGGCTGCCGGGGTGAAGGTGCAATTTTGCTCAACAGCAATGGTGAACGCTTCATGGAACGCTACGCCCCGACGCTGAAAGACTTGGCTCCGCGGGATTTCGTGTCGCGCTCAATGGACCAAGAAATCAAGGAAGGCCGCGGCTGTGGGCCTAACAAGGACTACGTGCTGCTCAAACTCGATCATCTGGGTGCAGAAACCATTCACAAACGTTTGCCTTCGGTTTACGAGATCGGTGTGAATTTTGCCAATGTCGACATTACCCGTGAACCGATCCCTGTAGTACCAACCATTCATTATCAGATGGGCGGCATCCCGACCAATGTCAATGGCCAAGTTGTCATTCCTGACGGTACAGTCCACAACTCAGTGGTTAATGGCCTCTACGCAGTAGGCGAGTGCTCATGCGTTAGCGTCCACGGCGCAAACCGTTTGGGGACCAATTCATTGCTTGATCTCCTGGTGTTCGGCCGTGCGGCTGGAAATCACATCGTTGAGTTTGCGAGCAAAACCAAAGCGCATAAGCCATTGCCCGCAAACGCTGCAGAACGCACGATTGAGCGTCTGTCGCGACTTGATAACTCCAGCAATGGTGAGTACGCACAGGACGTCGCGGACGCATTGCGCGCGAGCATGCAACTGCATGCTGGCGTATTCCGAACGCAGGCAAGCATGGATCAGGGCGTCATTAAAGTCGCAGAACTGCGTCAACGCGTCAATGCAATAGCGTTGAAAGATAAATCCAAGGTTTTCAATACCGCACGTATTGAAGCTTTGGAAGTAGACAATCTGATTGAGGCAGCTCAGGCAACCATAGTTTCCGCAGCGGCACGTCATGAAAGTCGGGGGGCCCATACCGTCAACGACTATGGAGACACATCCGAGCATCCGAACGGTCGCAATGACACCGACTGGCATAAACATACCCTGTGGCACAGCGCAAGCAATTCGCTGAGTTACAAACCTGTGCAGATGAAGCCGTTAACTGTGGACTCTGTTCCGCTCAAAGTCAGAACGTTCTGAAATCGTGTCGGACTGACCCTTTGCAAGTGCCCCAATCCGTTAGGTAATCCTATGACAAAACGTACTTTTTCCATCTATCGCTACGATCCTGACAAGGATGCCAAGCCCTACATGCAGACGATTGAGGTCGAGCTGGACGGTAGCGAGCGCATGTTGCTCGACGCCTTGATGAAGCTCAAGGCATTGGACCCAACAATTTCGTTTCGCAGGTCCTGCCGCGAGGGCGTTTGCGGATCTGATGCCATGAATATAAATGGCAAGAACGGCTTGGCTTGCCTGACCAACATGTTGACATTGCCGGGAACCATCGTACTCAAGCCACTACCGGGTCTGCCGGTTATTCGTGACCTCATTGTGGACATGACACAGTTTTTTAAACAGTACAACTCCATTAAGCCCTATTTAATCAACGACACCGTTCCGCCAGAAAAAGAACGCCTGCAAAGCCCCGAAGAACGGGAAGAACTCAACGGTCTTTACGAATGCATACTGTGCGCAAGCTGCTCGACTAGCTGCCCGAGCTTCTGGTGGAACCCAGACAAATTTGTTGGACCGGCCGGATTGCTGCAGGCGTACCGATTCCTTGCCGACAGTCGTGACCAAGCGACCGGCAGTCGACTGGATAACCTGGAAGATCCGTATCGCTTATTTCGGTGCCACAGCATTATGAATTGCGTCGATGTTTGTCCAAAGGGTTTGAATCCAACCAAGGCCATCGGAAAGATCAAGGAAATGATGGTATTGCGCGCAGTTTGATATGCATTATGTCGACGGCGATTTGCTGGATGAGCGAGGACTAAGCAAACTAAAGTGGAGATGTCGTCGAGGGCTGCTCGAAAACGATCTGTTTATTGAACGTTTCTTTCGGCAATTCTCTACATCGTTGACAGTAAGGCAGGCAGCGGCACTGGAGCTATTAATGGGATTGAGTGACAACGATTTGTTAGATGTTCAATTGGCGCGTAAATCATTGGCACAGGTATCCGGCGAACTTGACCGTGCAGACGTTCAGGAAATTTTGAGTATGTTGAGAAAAAACTGTTGAAAGGTCGAAAATGAAACTAGCTGACAACAAAGCAACCCTGTCGTTTAGCAATGGCAGTCCTAGCGTCGACTTACCTGTCTATTCAGGCAGTGTGGGGCCAGATGTCGTGGATATTCGTAAGCTGTATGCGCAGACCGGCATGTTCACTTACGACCCTGGATTCCTCTCTACTGCATCCTGCCAGTCAGCCATCACGTATATCGACGGCGACAAGGGTGAATTGTTATATCGCGGTTACCCAATTGAGCAACTTGCGACCAATTGCGACTTCATGGAAACCTGCCACCTGCTGCTATACGGCAACCTGCCTGACGCCAACGGAAAAGCAAATTTCACCAAGAAAGTGTCCCATCACACAATGGTTAACGAGCAGATGCAATTTTTTCTGCGCGGATTCCGCCGTGATGCCCACCCTATGGCGATCATGACTGGCTTAGTTGGAGCTCTTTCTGCTTTTTACCATGACAGCACTGACATCAATAACCCTGAACATCGGGAAGTATCTGCGATTCGCCTGATTGCCAAAATGCCAACTTTGGTTGCGATGGCATATAAGTACAGCGCTGGGCAGCCCTACATGTACCCTAAGAACAATCTTAGCTATGCAGGCAATTTCCTGCACATGATGTTCGCGACACCGTGCGAAGATTACGTCGTGAATCCGGTTATAGAACGGGCGCTTGATCGCATTTTTGTGCTCCATGCTGATCATGAGCAAAATGCATCCACTTCAACAGTGCGCCTGTGCGGCAGTTCGGGCACCAACCCATTTGCAGCAATTGCTGCAGGCGTCGCTTGCCTGTGGGGGCCGGCGCATGGTGGTGCGAATGAGGCCTGCCTGAACATGCTCGAAGACATCCAAAAGATGGGCGGCATTGCCAAGGTCGGTCAATTTATGGAACAGGTTAAAGACAAAAATTCAGGTGTCAAGCTAATGGGATTTGGTCACCGTGTTTACAAAAACTACGATCCAAGAGCCAAATTGATGCAGGAAACCTGCAAGGAAGTTCTTGCCGCGCTTGGTCTCGAAAATGATCCCCTATTCAAGCTGGCAATGGCCCTTGAGAAAATTGCACTTGAAGACGATTACTTTGTCCAACGAAAACTCTATCCCAATGTGGATTTTTACTCAGGCATCGTGCAGCGGGCCATCGGCATTCCCGTAAGTTTGTTTACCGCCATTTTCGCACTAGCTCGTACTGTAGGATGGATTGCGCAACTCAATGAGATGATTGGAGACCCTGAATACAAAATTGGTCGGCCACGTCAATTGTTCACCGGATCAGTTCGTCGCGACGTCACACCGATTGCACAACGCTGAAGACAATTAAGGGACGACCAAAAGGATTCTGTTTGCCATTTGGCGAAGCGAGATCTTTTCTACCCCTCTTGGTCGTCCTCGTATTGCAGATCGCCGTTTACAGCCCGCAGATGTGGGCTGTATTGCTATAGGTGCATGTGTGCTACTGGCAAGTAGCAGATGAATAATCTGAATTAAGACTTATAGCCGATTTTCATCGCAGTGGCGATTACACTCAAGCCTTAAAAGCATCCGTGTCGCCTTGCATCGCGGTGCAACTTTGGGACGTGCATGGCTGACTTTTTGGTCCCAAATAGCCGTGCATTTACTTTGGTCACGCAATCAGCGATGATTCGGTGGTTATTTGTGTAACGTCAATTTCTAATGGTTCATGGCCACTGTCGACCCCATCCAACGTGAAACCCAGACCATCGCGCTTCCCGGGCTCGGCCGTGCCCTAATTACAGCTGGAAAGCTTGGGCAAAAATCTGCGGAGGATATATACCGCAAGGCACTTTCTGGCAAGAACAGTTTCATCGCAGAATTGGTTGGATCTGGCTCTGTCTCTGCTGCAGATTTAGCGCATACTCTTTCCACTGCATTCGCTGCACCGCTGCTTGACCTGGACGCGATCGACACTGCACGGCTCCCAAAAGGACTGCTTGATACCAAAATTTGTGTTGATTACCGCGTGGTTGTGCTTAGCAAGCGAAGCAACCGACTCATTGTTGCAACTGCAGACCCCTCAGACCAGGCGGCGGCTGAAAAGATCAAGTTTTCCACCCAGTTGGGAGTCGACTGGGTCATTGCCGAATATGACAAACTATCCAAATTGGTCGATGCCAATGCCACCACAGCAACGGAGGCAATGGAAGACATCATTGGTGGAGATTTTGAGTTCGATGAGTCAGCCACTGAAGCGATTGTCGACACCGACAAGGCGAGCACAGCTGAAGTTGAAGATGCACCAGTTGTAAGATTTTTACACAAGATGTTGATGGACGCTTTCACTATGCGTGCGTCGGATCTGCATTTCGAACCGTACGAGCATACTTACCGCGTCAGATTTCGCATTGACGGTGAATTACGCGAAATTGCGTCGCCTCCAATCGCAATCAAGGAGAAGCTAGCGTCGCGCATCAAAGTGATATCGCGGATGGATATTTCGGAGAAGCGCATTCCTCAGGACGGGCGCATGAAGCTCAAGGTCGGGCCTGACCGGGTGATCGACTTTCGGGTCAGCACGTTGCCGACCTTGTTTGGCGAAAAAATCGTCATCCGCATTTTGGACCCTAGCAGTGCAAAATTGGGAATTGACGCACTCGGGTATGAGCCAGAAGAAAAGGCCCGCCTGCTCAGGGCGATTGCTCGCCCATACGGCATGATATTAGTCACTGGTCCAACAGGGTCCGGTAAGACAGTATCGTTGTATACCTGCCTGAATTTGTTGAATAAACCAGGCGTAAACATAGCAACCGCAGAAGATCCTTCTGAAATTAACCTGCCCGGAGTTAACCAAGTTAACGTAAATGAAAAAGCGGGCCTGACTTTTGCCGCTGCCTTGAAGTCGTTCTTACGGCAAGATCCAGACATTATTATGGTCGGCGAGATTCGCGACCTTGAAACCGCAGATATTTCCATTAAAGCCGCTCAGACTGGGCATTTGGTGCTTTCGACGCTTCATACCAACGATGCACCGGCTACACTGACCCGCATGCGAAATATGGGGATCGCAGCGTTCAACATTGCTTCCAGCGTAATCCTGATAACCGCTCAGCGACTTGCTCGACGGCTTTGTCCCAACTGCAAGAAACCAGTTGAGATTCCTCAAGCCGCGTTGACGGCTGCTGGCTTCAAAGAGCCAGATTTGGATGGAAGCTGGAAGCCCTATACGGCCGTAGGCTGTTCTGCATGCAACAATGGATACAAAGGCCGAGTCGGCATTTACCAAGTGATGCCTATCAGCGAAGAGATTCAGCGAATAATTCTGCGCGATGGCAGTTCCCTTGACATTGCGGCACAAGCAGAGCTTGAAGGTGTGCGGTCGCTTCGGCAATCGGGTTTGAATAAGGTCAAGTTGGGGATGACTTCGCTAGAAGAGGTCCTCGCAGTTACCAACGAATGACGTTAATTCCCAAGGAGTTCTATGGCAACCGCAAAGACTGTTGACAGCAAAGATGCTGTATTTGAATGGGAAGGCAAAGACCGAAATGGCAAGCAAGTGCGCGGAGAAATTCGTGCCGCTGGAGAAAATCAGGTCAAAGCATCACTTAGACGACAGGGGGTAACACCGACCAAAATCAAAAAAAGGAGGATGAGCGCGGGCAAGGCAATCAAACCAAAGGACCTTGCGATTTTTACACGACAACTTGCAACAATGATGAAGGCGGGTGTCCCATTGCTTCAGGCATTTGACATTGTCGGTCGTGGTAACCCAAACCCACGTGTTACGAAGTTGCTCAACGACATCCGGACCGACGTCGAAACTGGTACCTCACTGAGTGTCGCGTTTCGCAAGTTTCCACTGTACTTTGACAATCTTTACTGTAATTTGGTTGAAGCCGGCGAATCGGCCGGCATTTTGGATCAATTGCTGGATCGCCTAGCGGTCTATATGGAAAAGACTGAAGCGATTAAGTCAAAAATCAAGTCTGCGCTGATGTATCCGATTTCGGTTCTTGTAGTCGCCTTCGTGGTGGTTGCCGTCATCATGATCTTTGTAATTCCATCGTTCAAACAGGTATTCACCTCGTTTGGTGGGGAACTGCCAATGCCAACATTGGTAGTGATTGCGATGAGTGAGTTTTTTATTCAATTTTGGTACCTGATTTTCGGTGGTCTTGGCGGAGGCGTATATTTCTTCATGGAGTCTTGGAAACGCAACAAAAAGATGCAGGCTGTGATGGACAGGATCATGTTGAAACTTCCCATCTTCGGTGTGCTCGTTGAAAAGTCTTGCATCGCGCGCTGGACCCGGACTCTATCCACGATGTTCGCTGCGGGTGTACCGCTGGTCGAGGCATTGGACTCAGTCGGTGGTGCGGCAGGTAATAATGTTTTTGCCGAGGCCACCTTAAAAATTCAGCAGGAGGTTTCGACTGGTACAGCACTGACCGCCGCCATGACAAATGCAAACCTCTTTCCTTCTATGGTGCTGCAAATGTGTGCAATCGGAGAAGAATCTGGCTCAATCGACCACATGTTGGGTAAGGCTGCTGATTTTTTTGAATCTGAAGTGGATGATATGGTGGCAGGTATTTCCAGTCTGATGGAACCGATCATCATTGTTATTTTGGGCACCATCATCGGTGGCATTGTGGTCGCCATGTACCTGCCAATCTTTAAACTTGGACAGGTGGTTTGATGGTGGATGTTCAGTGGTTCGTTGCTTGCGTAGCGGGCCTGTTTGGCTTGACGATTGGCAGTTTCTTGAATGTTGTGATTTATCGTTTACCAATAATGATGGACAGACAGTGGAAATCCGGATGTGCCGAGATCTGCGACCAATCACCGGAAATTTTGCCCCCTTTCAACTTGATGGTTCCGAGGTCGCGGTGCACACACTGCGGTCACTCAATCCGCTGGTATGAGAACATACCAGTGATCAGCTACTTAGTGTTGCGAGGTCGCTGTTCTTCCTGCAAGGCCCCAATCAGCGCACGTTATCCGCTGGTCGAAATTACAACAGCAGCACTTTTTTTCTATTCGGTTTGGCACTGGGGACCAACTAGTCAAGCAATTTCGTGGTGCATCTTCGCAGCGGCGCTACTATCCTTAGCATTGATCGACTGGGACACCACGTTGCTGCCTGATGACCTAACACTACCTTTACTTTGGTTTGGCCTGGTCGCCGCTGCCTTGAAGTGGACACCTGTTGGCCTCACCAGCGCGTTTTGGGGAGCCGTAGCGGGGTACCTGTCATTATGGGTGATTTATTGGGTGTTCAAACTCGTAACCGGTAAAGAGGGAATGGGTTATGGCGATTTCAAACTCTTTGCCGCGCTAGGTGCATGGTTTGGATGGCAAACTTTGATTCCAATTATTTTGCTTGCATCTGTAATTGGGGCTGTGATCGGTATCATTATGAAATTAACCACTGGATTGCGCGAAGGTGGCTATGTTCCCTTTGGGCCATTCTTGGCTGGAGCGGGTTTCACCGCCCTATTTGTAGGTCCTCAAAGGTTACAAACGGCCGTCGGTCTTTGACCCCAATGTGCTCAGTTTTTCGTTTAGGCCTGACCGGTGGAATTGGCAGCGGAAAGAGTACGGTCGCCGGAATGCTCGCTAAATTGGGTGCTAATGTTGTTGATGCAGATGCCTTATCTAGGAAAGTTACCGCCCGCAACGGTGCGGCAATTGCCCCAATAGCAGCCGTTTTTGGTAAGTGCGTCTTGACAACGGATGGAGCTTTGGACCGCAACAAAATGCGCACACTAGTCTATTCCGATCCGACGGCGAAATCGCAACTTGAGCAAATTGTCCATCCAATAGTTGCTCGCGAAATGGACGAATTGGCGAGCGATGCGGAACTCGCCGGAGCGCGGTGTATCGTTTTCGATATCCCATTACTTATCGAATCAAACCGGTGGAGAGAAACACTGCACAAAATTCTGGTAGTTGACTGCACTCAAAGCACACAATTGACACGTGTCATGCTGCGCAACAATTTACGCAAGGATGAAGTGCAAAAAATATTGGCCGCCCAAGCACCTCGCACATTGCGATTACGCGCAGCAGATTCTGTTCTCTTCAACGACGGCATTAAGATCGATGATCTGACACATCGAGTCCATAAATTCAGCAGTCAGTTCGGGCTATGATTCACATACAAAATATGTCTAATGTGATCCTATACGAATACCCCTTCAACGAGCGAATCCGCACATATCTGCGTCTGGAACACCTTTTCCTGCGCCTCTCAGAGTTGATGTCACGAGACAGTGCACTAGATCATCACTTTGCAATCACAACCATATTTGAAGTTATGGACGTCGGAGCGCGTGCCGATCTTAAGTCTGATGTATTGAAGGATCTTGATCGGCAAAAACAGGTATTGAACAGTTACAGGGGCAATCCCGCCATTTCTGAAAATGTACTCGAGCAAATCATCAGCAAACTGGAGCAGTGCTTTAGTTCTCTGAATGCACAATCCGGCAAAGCAGGTCAGACGCTAACGGATAACGACTGGCTCATGGGAATTCGCAGTAGAGTCGGAATTCCAGGGGGAACCTGTGAATTTGACTTGCCTGCATATTTCGCTTGGCAGCATTTGGATGCGGGTTCAAGGCAAGTTGACTTACAGCGTTGGGCATCTACATTGACGCCGCTAGCTGAATCTATCCACTTACTCCTGAAATTGCTGCGCGATTCCGGCGCACCCCAAAAAGTGATTGCGATTGGAGGGCAATTGCAACAAAATTTACCCCAAGGCAGAACTTTTCAGCTATTGCGACTCGCCGTCAACGGTACATCCCGGTTTATCCCCGAAATCAGCGGAAATCGCTTAATGGTTTCTATTCGCCTTATGCGCCATGAATCAGATGACCGTTTACATCCCTGCAATGAAGACGGCTCATTTGAGCTGACGCTTTGTGCGTGACTTAAGTGATCAGTGCGATTGAATAAACCAAAGGAATCTAAATCTGAGCGACATGTCAGGTGTCCATCCTGCGGGGGTATTAGCGTCTACGGCACCGAAAACCCAGACCGACCATTCTGTAGCGAAAGATGCAAAAATGCCGACTTAGGGGCCTGGGCAAGCGAAACCTTCCGAGTTCCAGCAACTTCAGACACTCAGTTAAACGGCTCAGATTGTCTTGACGTCAATGAACCCGATCCATGCTAGCGTTCGCCATCCGGTTAGCCGCACTTCCAAATACTTGGTGGATCGGGTAGCAGCTGTTACTGATCAATTTGAATTTCGGTTCCGGTTTCGTAAGCACACCCGCTTTTCAGCCATTCCAGTACCGGTAAAGTTCCCGGAAGAATCGGTCCAACACGAACCGGCAACTTTTCCCAGGATCCAGACTGAGACTCTCGCATTTGCAGACTGCCCGACCATTCAAAAACTTTACAAAAATGAAGCTGTACCAAAGCATGTGGATAGTCAACTGAAGTCACTTTCCAATACTGCATTTCGCGCACGGTAATTCCTAACTCTTCATGCAATTCCCGCTTCAGCGCTTGCTCGACCGTCTCTCCAATCTCAAACTTCCCCCCTGGAAACTCCCAGTATCCGGCATATGGCTTACCAAACGGGCGTGACGTTAGTAGAAATGTACCATCAGGCCTCATGAGAATACCGACCGCCACATCGATCGAAACTCGCTCGATTCCCTGCGGTCGCGCGACTTCAGGGTGCGCAATCATTAACTTGCTGGTCATGCGGCAGCACCATACCGTCCGGCCATATGTCTCGCAAATTGCCATGCCACGCGCCCGCTGCGTGAACCACGCTCCATTGCCCATACCAGTGCCTCCGGTCGGGCTTCTTCAATCTGAATTTGGTCCATGCCGAAGGCAGATAGCCATTGAGCGACAATCATCAAGTATTCGTCTTGGCTGAACGGGTAAAAACTCACCCATAGGCCAAACCGTTCAGAGAGTGAAACTTTTTCTTCTACTGCTTCGCCTGGGTGTACTTCGCCCTTCACCGTATGCGTATAGGCAAGGTTTTCAGCCATGTATTCAGGAAGAAGGTGTCTACGATTGCTAGTCGCATAAACCAAAACGTTTGGAGTCGCAGCAGCAACGGAACCATCAAGAACTGATTTCAAAGCCTTATAGCCTAGTTCACCCTCATCAAAACTCAAATCATCACAGAAAATGATAAATTTCTCAGGCCGCGGGGCTACTAGGTCAACAATATCATGCAGATCAGTCAAGTCACTTTTGTCGACTTCAATCAAACGAAGTCCCTGAGGGGCAAAAGCATGCAAACACGCGCGTATTAGTGACGACTTCCCAGTGCCACGGGAACCAGTAAGCAGGACGTTGTTTGCCGGCAATCCGCGCACAAATTGCGCAGTGTTGCTCCGCACTCGCTCTTTTTGCGTATCAATTTCACGTAAATCATCTAACTCCATCTGCCCAATATGCTTTATTGGGCAGATGCAACTTTGTCCACTGCTCGTTTTGTGGTACCGAAAAGCGATGGAAACACTCCAGTCTGGAGCTTCAATTGCACGACGCAAAATGGACTCAATTCGTTCCATAAACACTTCTGCGCGCGACAGAAAACCGTGTAGTCGCTGATCCATGTGAATCAAGATCTATAGTCCGCGTTGATCGTCACATATTCATGACTCAAATCACAGGTCCAAACCGTATCGCTCGCATCACCCCGTCCGAGCTTGACCAAGACAGATATTTCGCTTTGTTTCATAACACGTTGACCCTCTGCCTCGAGATACTGTGGATTTCTACCACCGGATGTCGCCACATGCACATCATCGAGAAACAGCTCGATTCCGGCTTGATCCAGATCCTCTATGCCGGCGTAGCCCACTGCCGCCAAAATACGTCCCAGATTAGGATCAGAGGCGTAAAAGGCAGTCTTGACAAGAGGCGAATGGGCAATCGCGTACGCGACTTTTCTGCACTCATCTGCATTCCGCCCACCCTCTACCGAAATCGAAATGAACTTCGTTGCACCCTCGCCATCACGAACAATCGCTTGTGCTAACTGCCGGGCAACGGTCAACATTGCCAGTTTTAAGGCGTACCCATCAGCACTTTCCAGTGAAATAATCCTTGGATGATTCGCTCGATTGGAAGCAATCACTATTAGCGAATCATTGGTTGATGTGTCCCCATCCACGGTAACCCGGTTGAAAGATCCTGCGGCTAATTCCAACGCAAGTTGGTGCATAACCGACTGATCAACACATGCATCGGTCGCGATAAAACCGAGCATCGTCGCCATATTGGGCCTGATCATTCCGGCACCCTTGCTGATCCCCGTAACCCGGACGAGCTGTCCACTGATAGAGACCTCCACTCCAAAGGCCTTTGGCACCGTGTCAGTCGTCATAATGCCTTCGGCAGCACGCAACCAATTTCCGGGTTTTGCATCAGCAATTGCCGCTGCCAAACCCGCTTCGATACGGTCGTTTGGCAATTGCTCCATGATCACGCCGGTCGAAAATGGGAGAATTTGTTCAACGTCTACTCCAATTTCTCGCGCTAGTTCCTGACAAGTACTTTTTGCTCTGGCTAGCCCCTCCGTCCCGGTGCCAGCATTGGCGTTGCCGGTATTGATCAGCAATCCCCGGATCGCCTTCCCACTTGCAAGATGATCCCGACAAATCTGCACGGGTGCTGCACAAAATCGATTGGTGGTAAAAACACCCGAAATAGAAACTCCGTCATCGAGCAACATGACGGTAAGGTCTTTGCGACCCGTTTTTCGTACGCCTGCCTCAGTAACACCAATACGTACGCCTGAAATAGGGAAAAGTGAGTCGGGGTCAGGGAAAGGTAAATTGACTGGCATAACTGGCTTTCAGGCAAGTTTTCCGTGACAGTGTTTGAACTTCTTGCCACTACCGCAGGGACACGACTCATTGCGACCAACTCTCGCAAATTGATTGCCGCTAGCAGCTCCCCGAACAGTATCGGAGTCGACCAGCGTTTGGACTTCCCCAGTTTCGGTTGGCGCACTGTAAGTGACGTTAGCAATGCTCTCGCCCCGACTCTCCATCGCGCTTGCCGCCTCGTCGATTTGTTCGCTGGATTGCACCTTAACAGTCATCAGTATTTTGGTTACTTCATTCTTAACCGAGTCAAGCAACTGCCCAAACAGCTCAAATGCTTCCCGCTTATATTCCTGTTTTGGCTGTTTCTGAGCATAACCTCTTAGGTGAATACCTTGACGCAGGTAATCCAAAGAACTCAAGTGATCGCGCCAATGTGTGTCTATGCTTTGTAGCAACACCATTCGCTCAAACTGCGTAAAGTTCGCCTTGCCAACGAGACTCACTTTCTCGTTGAAAAGTGCGTTTGCCGCAGTCGACACAGTTGAAAACAATTCCTCACCAGTGATTGCGTTGGCTTCTTGTACTTGCTTCTGTAAATTCAAGTCAATCTGCCACTCATCGAGCAAAACTTTTTGCAGAGCTGCAATTTCCCACTGCTCCTCCACAGATTCTGCAGGCACGTATTGGTGTACAAGGTCTTGAAAACATCCGTCGCGCAAGGAACCAATTTGCGCCGTTAAATCGTCCGCGTCAAGTATGGCGTTCCTTTGCTGGTAGATGACCTTTCGCTGATCATTGGATACATCGTCATACTCCAACAATTGCTTTCGCATATCAAAGTTGCGCGCTTCCACCTTGCGCTGTGCACTTTCAATACTCCGTGTAACAATTCCCGCTTCAATAGCCTCGCCATCTGGCATCTTCAGGCGATCCATAATGGCCTTGACCCTGTCGCCTGCGAAGATTCGCATCAGGGAATCATCAAGACTCAGGTAGAAACGCGAAGAACCAGGGTCACCTTGCCTGCCGGACCGACCGCGAAGCTGGTTATCGATCCTTCGGGACTCATGGCGTTCTGTTGCAATAATCCTCAGACCGCCAAGGGCTTTAACTTGCTCATGGTCGATTTGCCATTGTGCGCGCAACGCATCAATTTTTTGATGCTTTGCGCTGGTGTCCAGCGTTTCGTCACTTTCTATTGATTCAACTGCTTTTCCGATACTTCCACCCAAAACAATATCAGTGCCGCGACCCGCCATGTTCGTGGCGATCGTAATCATCTTTGCGCGCCCAGCCTGCGCCACAATTTCTGCTTCTCGGGCATGCTGTTTCGCATTCAGCACTTGATGCGGCAGTCCTTCCTTATCTAATAACTGCGAAATCACCTCCGAATTCTCAATCGATGTCGTGCCGACCAATACCGGTTGTCCACGTTCGTAGCAGTCTCGAATATCCTGAATTGCGGCGTTGTACTTCTCTCGAGTAGTCTTGTAGATTCTGTCCAATTGATCTTCCCGACGACTGACTCGATTGGGAGGAATGACGATTGTCTCAAGTCCGTAAATTTCCTGAAACTCATATGCTTCAGTGTCTGCCGTTCCGGTCATGCCTGCCAGCTTGGAGTAGAGCCGAAAATAGTTTTGAAAAGTAATGGAGGCAAGTGTCTGATTCTCTGCTTGTATGGCGACACCTTCTTTGGCTTCAACCGCTTGATGAAGTCCATCGCTCCATCGGCGCCCCGTCATTAACCGCCCAGTAAACTCATCCACAATAATTATTTCACCCTGTTGAACAACGTAATGTTGATCGCGGTGATATAGGTTGTTAGCCCTTAGTGCAGCATACAAGTGATGCATCAGTGTGATATTGGCAGGGTCATACAAAGAAGCACCAGGCGGTATCAGCCCCATCTCGGCAAAAATACGCTCGGCGCTTTCATGACCCTGCTCTGTCAGGAATACTTGATGACTCTTTTCGTCCAGTGTGAAGTCGCCTGGTTTGGTTACACCTTCACCGGTGCGTGGGTCGGCTTCGCCCTCTTGGCGTTGCAATTGTGGTGCGGCTTTGTTGATCGCCAGGTATAAGTCGGTGTGATCCTCGGCTTGTCCACTGATGATCAATGGAGTTCGCGCCTCATCAATCAGAATAGAGTCCACCTCATCCACGATGGCATAGTTCAATCCACGTTGTACTCGGTCCCCCGCCTCGTACACCATATTGTCACGAAGATAATCAAATCCAAACTCATTGTTCGTGCCGTACGTAATGTCGGCACGGTATGCCGCCTGTTTTTCCTCACGCGGCATTTGAGGTAGGTTCACGCCTACCGACAGGCCCAGAAAGTTGTAGAGGCGCCCCATCCACTGGGCATCCCTGCTTGCCAGGTAGTCATTTACCGTTACGACATGTACCCCCTTGCCCAGTAAAGCATTTAGATAAACTGGCAAGGTTGCTGTGAGAGTTTTACCCTCACCTGTCCCCATTTCTGAGATTTTCCCGTAATGCAACGACATTCCACCCGAAAGTTGTACATCGAAATGACGCATTTTCATCACGCGTTTCGAACCCTCGCGCACAATCGCAAACGCTTCTGGAAGTAGTGAATCGAGTGATTCGCCTTTTTCCAGCCGCTCTTTGAATTCCTGCGTCTTGCCACGAAGCACATCGTCCGACAGTTGCTCGAACTGCGCCTCCAGTGCATTGACTCGAGTAACACCAGCGCGGTACTGTTTGAGCAAACGGTCATTGCGGCTGCCGAAAATTTTGGTGAGAATGTTGATGGCCATGAATGCAAGACTGGCCTGTTCCCACGATGGGTAACAGAGCAGCACAGTCCTTCTACTAGTCTAAGGAAGTTGGGATATTCTGGCGAAACACAACCTCTATGGAGGCTGTTTTGTCACGAAGAATCAAGTAGGTGATTTTACCTTTGCAAATTGAGCAATGCGATCTATTTACCCTTCGTTGAAAGTGATACAGCAGAGCTAGAAAGTGTGGCTTGACTTGCGGCCGGCGCAATTAAATTTCGGCCTGCGTTCAAGAATTTTTGTGGATCCTGAGGAATGCCTTGCACCAGCACTTCAAAGTGTAGGTGTGGACCTGTTGAACGTCCTGTGTTTCCAACCTCGGCAATCTTTTGCCCTCTTTTTACTAAATCGCCTCTTTTGACCGCCACTTTAGAGGAGTGAGCGTAACGTGAAATTAGCTCATTGCCGTGATCGATTTCCACGATGTTGCCATATTCCGGCTGATATTCCTGGGTCACCACGACCCCACCGGCGGCTGCAGTGATTGCCGTACCGGGAGTCGCGGGAAAGTCCAAACCCGTATGCAACGCAGATCGACCCGTAATCGGATCGATCCGCCATCCAAAAACTGAACCTAGATTGGCATTCAAAACAGGGCTTTGCGTTGGCACCATCATTTTTTTTATCTTTTGTTCGAACAACCGAGATTCAAGCACCGTCAACAAGTCGGCACTTTGCCCCGCCACTTCATCAAGCTCATGTAGCGTTTCACGCAATTCAATCAGTGATAGCGCCCTCCCCAACACCAAGCGTCCGCCCTGCCCCGGCTTCACCTTTATTTCGGCTGGGTTCATACCAGCCAATCCTGACACCCGCTCCCCCAAGGACTCTAATTGAACCATCTTGGCCTGCATTTCGCCCAATTTCTTGGCCATAAACTCGATGTTCTCGCGCAAAAAACGATCGCGCTGGGCAAACTCGTCCTTGACAACTAATCGTACGAGCGATCCAATAATTGGCCAACCTTCGCGGGCACCTTTAAGGAAGACCCAGTGATAAAGGGCTGCCGAACAAAGCATGAGTCCAATTGACAACATGAAGATGGCAATTAAAAGCTTTGTCCCACTCAAATGAACAGCACGACTCTTAATCAGCCAGGCGTCCGTGATAATCAATTGCATTCGTATTTCCTTCATGCCACGGCAAATGACCCGCCGCAATCACTCAGTCACGCTTCAACAAGCAACACAAGATTCGCCAACGTTAGCGCGGCTGACTCTGCTCGCAGCAGAGTCGACCGCCAGACTTAAGTCAATCGAAGCACTCATTCCAGTAACCCTAAGACCATTCGTTCGCTCTGGACCGATAGAGGGGCCAGTTTGGTGTTTGATCATCGACAACAATGCTGTAGCGTCCAAGGTTCGCCAACTGCTGCCAGCATTTGAATCCCAACTTTGCGTTAGCGGTTGGGACAACATTTCGATTCGCTTAAGAGTACACAGCCGACAAAAGTGAAAAGCCGACAACAAATTCCAACACGCGACAGTCTAAACCTACAAGCCTAGATGCAGCAAAAGGAACAATCTTCCGAGTAACACCCTGCATTTTAGTTGACGGAAATCGAGCAGAATCGTATTCGATAGTTTTCTGTTTTTGCCCCTACAGCAAACAACACGTCGTTCCGCGCGCCTATCGCCCGGCACGCCACGCAAATCGAACAGGCTAGCGTAAAGAAAAATGCCGCCGAAGTTTCTGACTTGGGCGGCATAAGCAATTGAATGGTGCCGATTATCGGATTCGAACTGATGACCTACCGCTTACAAGGCGGTTGCTCTACCAACTGAGCTAAATCGGCACGTCTCGTATTCTACATCACTTCGAATACCACATCCGGTCACTGGACAACAAACACCTTCCTACTTGACACGAATAAGCGATGGTTTGCCTCCACTTGGCGGGCGCGGAAAATCTGGGCCTTTGTCAGACAAATTGTTGGTCGCCACGGGCATCAGTCCGGTTGGCGGATTGGATTCAATGGAAGTGATTTGGTCAGCGGCACTTGCCGTTGCCAACATTGGAAACGCCATGCCCTGCCCATTCTCACGCGCATAAATTGCCACCACCCTGCCGACAGGCACCAAAATATCCCGGGCAACCCCACCGAATCTCCCTTTGAATTGAATGAACTCATTACCCATATCCAAAGAACTCGTTGCGTCAATGCTGATATTTAAAACGATTTCTCCATCCTTAACATATTCATTCGGTACCCGCACTGTCTCGTCGACCAGAACGGCAATGAAAGGCGTCAGTCCGTTGTCTGAACACCATTCATAAATGGCGCGCAGAAGATATGGACGGGTTGATCCGTGGGCTGTGGCGTCGAGCATATATCTAGCCTGTGGCAATTACTTACGCATCACCTTTTCAGATGGAGTCAAAGCCTCAATGTACGCCGGCCGCGAGAAAATACGTTCGGCGTACTTCAACAACGGAGCTGCATTTTTGCTCAAATCAATGCCGTAGAAATCCAAGCGCCACAGTAGGGGGGCAATCGCCACATCCAGCATGGAAAAGTTATCGCCCAGCATATACTTATTTTTGAGGAAAACTGGTGCCAGTTGCGTCAGTCGGTCTCGTATGTGGGACCGTGCCTTGTCAAGAGCTTTGTCATTTCCCTTGGAACTTCGAGCTTCCAAGGTCGAAACATGAACGAATAGCTCCTTCTCGAAATTGAGCAAAAACAATCGAACTCGAGCTCTATCAACCGGATCACCCGGCATCAACTGAGGATGTGGAAAGCGCTCGTCAATGTATTCGTTGATGATGTTTGACTCATACAAAATCAAATCACGCTCGACCAAAATAGGTACTTGGCCATAGGGATTCATCACACTGATGTCTTCGGGCTTGTTGTACAAGTCGACATCGCGAATCTCGAAATCCATACCTTTCTCGAAAAGTACAAATCGGCAACGATGAGAAAAAGGGCAGGTCGTTCCTGAATACAGCACCATCATGGCGAAAGACTCCTAAAAATTAAAAAGAGTGGGATGCTGCTGCAACCCACTCTGAGACAACAGACTTGCAAAAATGAAGGTGCAGTCTTGTCGGCGACAAAACTTGAATTACTTGACGTCTTTCCAATAGGCTGCGTTGAGCCGCCAAGCGAAGAAGGTCATGATAAGCAAGAACAACACGACCCCGAAACCCACTCGTACCCGGGTGTTCTTAGCTGGCTCAGCCATCCACTGAAGGTAGCTTACCAAGTCACCCACCGCTTGATCATATTGTTCGGGAGCCATCGTGCCCGGAGTCAATTGCTCCCAGCCTTTCAGAACCTGTAATGAATGACCGTGCTCCGAAACAGTCTCAAAGACCGGAGCGCGCTTGCCCTGCAATTCCCACAATGCGTGTGGCATGCCTACACTTGGAAACGCCAAATTGTTCCAGCCTGTTGCCTTGGTATCGTCAGGATAGTATGTCCGTAAATAGGTGTACAAATAATCCGCACCCGTGCCTTGTCCTTGCGCAGAGCGAGAACGTGCGATAACGGTCAAATCCGGCGGATTGCCGCCAAACCAATCCTTCGCCTGCCGTGGATCAATTGCCGCTTTCATTGTGTCGCCCACCTTTTCAGTTGTGAAAAGAAGGTTGTCTTTGATCTGCTGCTCAGTCAATCCAATATCGCGCAATCGATTGAACCGCATAAACGCGGCCGAATGGCAATTCAAACAGTAATTAACGAAAATTTTGGCGCCATTTTGCAAGGCAACCAGGTCATTAGTTCGATCGGGCGCCCGATCCCACGGAATACCACCTGTGTTGGCATGAGCACCGACCACAAAGCCAAACGCTGTCAGCAAAGTTAACAATACTTTTTTCATTTTTACAGTCTCCGACTCAATGAGCAGCAAAATTGACCCGGGTTGGCACAGTCTTAGCCTCCCCTAGTCGACTCCACCACGGCATCAAAAGGAAGAAGCCGAAGTAAAACAATGTTCCGACTTGCGACACGCGCTCACCAATCGCTGATGGCGGCTGCGTCCCGAGGTACGCCAATATGACAAAGTTGATCACGAACACGCCATAAAGGTACTTGTGCCAATCTGGACGGTAACGTATCGACTTGACTGGGCAATAATCCAACCAGGGCAGGAAAAACAGAATCACCACTGCACCGCCCATTGCCACTACGCCCCAAAATTTAGCGTCGATAGACATCATCATGGCCGATGTGGCCAAGGCCGCCACCACAATCACTATTTTAAAAATTGCAGGCAACTTGAAACGGGCAATGCTAAACAGCGCAGCGCCGATCACACAAGCAATCAGCACATAAAGCATCTCATCCGTAATCGCACGCAACATAGAGTAGAAAGGAGTGAAATACCACACTGGCGCGATATGCAGCGGCGTCTTCAACGGATCGGCGGGAATAAAGTTGTTGTATTCAAGGAAGTACCCGCCGAACTCCGGAGCAAAAAAGATAACAGCGGAAAAAACCAGCAGAAACATGCATACAGCAAAAATATCATGCACTGAGTAATATGGATGAAATGGGATGCCGTCCAATGGAATTCCATTCGCGTCCTTGGTAGCCTTGATTTCAATACCATCCGGATTGTTGGAGCCCACGTCGTGCAAGGCCATCAAGTGGGCAACTACCAAACCAAGAAGAACGAGGGGTACAGCAATCACGTGGAAGCTGAAAAAACGATTCAGCGTTGCATCGCCAACAACATAGTCACCACGGATCAGCAACGCCAAATCCGGGCCAACAAATGGAACCGCGGCAAAGAGGTTAACAATGACCTGCGCTCCCCAATAGCTCATTTGCCCCCACGGTAACAAGTAGCCCATAAACGCCTCTGCCATCAGGCACAGGAAAATGGCGCAACCAAAAACCCAAACGAGTTCGCGCGGTTTTCTGTAGCTGCCATATAACAAGCCACGGAACATATGCAAGTAAACCACAACAAAAAACGCAGACGCACCTGTGGAATGCATGTAGCGAATCAGCCACCCCCAAGGCACATCTCGCATGATGTACTCGACAGATCCAAAGGCTAAGGCGGCGTCAGGCTTGTAGTGCATGACCAAAAAAATGCCGGTAACGATCTGAATGACCAAGACCAGCATCGCCAGCGAACCAAAGATGTACCAGAAGTTAAAGTTCTTTGGAGCGTAATACTCCGACATGTGCACCTTGTACATGTCGAACGCCGTTGGCAAGCGATTCTCAAACCAGTTGGTTAGCTTTGCGCCAGCGGATGCATTGGGGGAAATTTCCTTGAATTCAGCCATGTTTCTATTCCTCAGGCTTTCTTATCTTCACCGATCAGCAACTTGCTGTCAGAGAGAAACATATGTGGTGGCACCTCGAGATTGTCTGGAGCTGGTTTGTTCTTGAAAACCCGTCCCGCAAAATCAAAGGTTGAACCGTGGCAAGGGCAAAGGAATCCGCCTTGCCAGTCATCCGGCAATGATGGCTGAGCACCTGTCTGAAATTTATCTGACGGTGAGCAACCCAAATGCGTGCAGATACCGACCGCGACGAAATACTCGGGCTTGATGGAGCGACCTTCGTTACGCGCGTACTCGGGGGTAAATTCAGACGGCTTGCGTTTGGACTCAGGGTCAGCCAACTGGGAGGTTAGCTTTCCCAATGTCGCCAACTGTTCAGGCGTGCGCCGCACGATCCAAACTGGTTTACCGCGCCATTCGACAGTCAATTTCTCGCCTGGCTTCATGCCACCGATGTCGACTTCGACCGCAGCGCCGGCCGCCTTGGCACGTTCGGAGGGCTGAAATGTACTAATGAATGGAATTGCGGCTGCACCGACGCCCACAGCACCAGCACAGCTGGAGGCGATCAGCCAAGTTCGCTTATTGGGGTCGGACGGTTGGATGTCGACAAGGCTTGCACTCATGAGAATCCTCAATGAACAGACTACTTACTAGGGTAACCAATGATTGTAGCTGACAGACTGGCCACGTTCAGGTTGCCCATATGAGGAGAAAGCAGCAATCGCCACCACGGGGTTTTCAGTGATACTCCTGACTTCAATTGGCAGGAGCTTACAACTATGGGAATGATTCAAGAATTTAAGGATTTCGCCGTCAAAGGCAATGTGATTGACTTAGCCGTCGGCGTCATAATCGGTGGCGCGTTTGGCAAGATCGTTGACTCTGTCGTCGCAGACCTCATCATGCCGGTGGTCGGCGCCGCGGTCGGCAAGCTCGACTTTTCAAGCCTTTTTGTAACACTTGGATCCGTTCCATCTGGAACCGCGATGACGCTGGATGCGCTAAAAAAGGCAGGCGTCCCAGTGTTTGCCTATGGCAGTTTCATCACAGTGGCGGTTAATTTCGGAATCTTGGCGTTTGTCATTTTCTTGATGGTCAAACAAATTAACCGTTTAAAGCGTGAGGCTCCCGCCACCGAAGCTGCCCCAGCACCTGCTATTACACCGGAAGATGTTTTGCTGTTGCGCGAAATCCGCGATAGCCTGAAGAAAGACTAGGGAAAGCCTTAAAAACGACTTGCCGCGTCACGACACGGCGGGCCGGCACAGCGACCGCGCCATTCGCAGCGCCTCCATTAGACTGGACGGGTCGGCGCACCCGGTGCCGGCGATATCAAACGCTGTGCCATGGTCAGGGCTGGTGCGCACCAATGGCAAGCCCAAGGTCACGTTCACACCTTTTTCAACACCGAGGTATTTCACCGGAATCAGTCCCTGGTCATGGTACATAGCCACCACAACGTCAAATTCGCGGTCACGCCCAGACGTCCGGCGGGCACGCATGAAAATCGTGTCGGGTGCCCAGGGGCCGCTTGCGTTGTAGCCCAGCGCCTTCGCAGCACGAATAGCCGGTTCAATTACATTCAACTCTTCACGACCAAACATGCCCCCTTCTCCTGCATGCGGGTTAAGGCCCGCGACCGCAATGCGGGGTGCGCGACCCAATAGTTCCTGCAGTGCATGGTGCGTGATGCTCAATGTTTCCAGAACATTGTCAAAAGTAACTGCGTTAATGGCATCGGCGAGGGAAACATGGATGCTGGTTAGAACCGTGCGCAACTCGTCATTGGCGAGCATCATTCGCACGGGGACCAGGGTGGCTGGTTTGCCCAAGTGCCGCGCGGTGCGTTCTTGCAACAACTCGGTGTGCCCGGGAAATCGATCAAATGGCGCACCCGCCGCGTGCAGCGCCTCCTTATGCAAAGGCGCTGTCACCAGTGCACTTATTTCCCCACGCAACGCAGCGTCTGCTGCCCAAAGCACGGACTGACCGGCCAAACGGCCGGCCGCAGCATTTACCCGCCCCCATGGAACCTTTGAAGCCTCCAGCTGCTCACCAATCTGATAAACGGGAATGCACTTTGGTGGCACCTGCAGGACCTCCTGCGCCGTAGCGATGCGCGCAACCGCAAGCGCTGAACGCCCTGCGTTTGCGACGATACGCGTGGCTCGACGCATGGTCGCCACATCACCGACCACAAAACTGTTCTGCACCGCTGCGGGATACATCTGATACGCCTTGGCTATGATCTCGGGGCCGATTCCCGCCGCATCACCCATCGTGATGGCCAGTGGGCGAAAAGAGCTTATGGTTCTGGTCATACTTTTTTGCGCAAAACCAGCCGGTCAGGCCGGATTGTCAATATCAATAAACAAGTGCTCCAAACCAAACTGCTCTGCCATCAAACCTGCGACTGCGGGTGCTCCGTAGCGCTCTGTAGCGTGATGCCCGCACGCCAAGAACGCGACTCCGCTCTCGCGGACAAGGTGCGCTTGGGGCTCTGAAATTTCCCCGGTAATAAAAGCGTCTGCTCCCGCGGCGATGGCGGCCTCAAAGTAACCCTGTGCGCCACCACTGCACCATGCGATACGCCGCAATGGCCCCGGCTTGCCTGGAATTGCTAATACGGTCCTTCCCAAGACGGTTTCGACATGAGTTGCCAAGGCCTGAGTACCTGAAAATTCTTCATTATTATGGTGACCGAGAACATCATTCCCTGGTCGAACGCTCGCTGAGCGCACGCCGATCCAACCCAGTTCTTGATCGCCAAATCGCCCAGTGGCGTGCAATCCCAATTGAAATCCAAGTTGTGCGTTGTTTCCCCATTGCACGTGGGCGTCGAGCGGCAAGTGATAGGCAAAAAGGTTAATGTCGTTCTCCAGCAGCCGTGCAAGTCTCTGACGCAACCAGCCGGTCACCCGACCATCATGGCCGCGCCAGAAAAGCCCGTGATGTACAAACAAGGCATCGGCTCCGGCCGCCACCGCAGCATCAATCAATGCCAGACTGGCAGTTACACCTGAAACAATTTTGCGCACCTCCCAGCGTCCCTCAACCTGCAGCCCGTTGGGGCAATAGTCCTTGAACCGGTCGGGCTCCAAAACCGCGTTCAGTGCAAGCAATAGTTCCTGGCGATTAGGCATGTTATTGTCCAGGCGTTTCGGCCTTATTAAGAATTTTCAAAGCTGACTGATCAATTGTCAGTGAATCAATTCCAGTGGTTTGTGCGACCACCGGGGAGGCTGCGACTGCGACAACCTTCAACACGCTGTCGCAGCCTATTCCGACAGCAATCCAGCGCAACGCGAAATGGCGCAGCATAGGTGCCACCAAGGGCGCGATCCAGCGAAAACCCTTTGGCAAGGCCTGCAATGCCACTTCTTGCGCTGCAACAATAGCCCCACAACGGTATTGTCCGCGCGATGGGTCCCAACGTAGCGCAGCACATGCGCCCTTGCCACTAAAGCTAAGCACAGCACCCAGGGGGCATGGCTCGAACAGACAGCACACACCACAACCATTGCACGGATCACCCACTGGCACCTTGGTTGGCGCCGTGGGATGAATGAATATCGTGTGCTCAGTGTGCGCCATGTCAAGCCCACACTGTAGCGTGAACGCCATCGCGCTCTACAATTTGAGATTGTTCGCCACACATTGGTCTGAACACTGGAACCCGCATGAAACGACTTTGGCTTCTCTTCTCCCAAACCATCACGGTCATCCTTGCCGCGTATTTTGTGGTTATAACACTCAAGCCGCAGTGGATTGGGCGTGCAGCGCCAGTGACTGGAGCAGTCGCACTGATTGAGGCTGCGCCGAGTCAGGTCAGCAATACCCCCGCTGGAAGTTTCAGAGCTGCAGCACAGCGTGCATCCGCTGCAGTGGTAAGCATCAACACCAGCAAGGCGGCACGAAGGAATCCGAACGCAAATGACCCCTGGTTCCGATTTTTCTTTGGTGAACAAGGCAGCGAACCGCAGACCGGACTGGGCAGTGGCGTAATCGTCAGCCCCAGCGGATATATCCTCACCAACAACCATGTCGTCGAAGGAGCTGACGAGATCGAAGTGGTTTTGAACGACAGTCGCAGTACCCGCGCCAAAATCATTGGTACCGACCCGGACACTGATTTAGCCATACTCAAGATCGAACTCGACAAACTGCCAGTCATTGTGCTGGGCAACTCGGACAACGCGCAAGTTGGTGATCAGGTGCTAGCCATCGGCAATCCGTTTGGGGTAGGGCAAACCGTGACCAGCGGCATTGTCAGCGCATTGGGGCGCAATCAGCTCGGTATCAACACGTTTGAAAATTTTATTCAGACCGATGCAGCAATCAACCCCGGCAATTCTGGTGGAGCGCTGGTTGACACCAATGGAAATTTACTCGGAATCAATACCGCTATTTACTCCCGTTCCGGGGGCAACATGGGCATTGGCTTTGCCATTCCAGTATCAACCGCCAAATTGGTCCTGGAGGGAATCGTCAAAGACGGTCAAATCACCCGTGGCTGGATCGGTGTTGAACCCAACGATCTCTCGCCAGAGTTGGCAGAAACCTTTGATGTAAAAGCCCGCCAAGGTGTCATCATTACGGGTGTGCTACAAAATGGTCCTGCTGCGCAAGCGGGTATCCGACCGGGCGACGTGATAGTGAAGATCACCAATCAGCCTGTTACCGACGTGGCAAACCTGCTGGCGCTGGTGGCCTCGCTGAAACCCGGAGTACCAGCCCGATTTTCGGTCGAGCGGAAAAATCAGCCGCTGGACCTCGACGTAACCCCCGGAGTTCGGCCACGCCCACGTGTCGCGGGCAGACGATAGCTATTATTTTTATAGCGTCGTACGCCGTCACGAAGAGGGCTTGCTCCGCAATTTCTATTGGGAAGACTTGGCCGCGGTATCTTCGTCGGGCGCCTGGGTGTGCGTGATGAAGACCTGTGCCGCCCAAATGCCAACCTCGTATAAAACACACATCGGTACCAGCAACGCCAGCATCGAAACCGGGTCAGGCGGCGTCACGATTCCCGCCACCGCTGCAGCTCCAACGACAAAATAAGATCGAAACGACTTGAGCTGCACAACCGTGACCATGCCCATGCGGGCCAAAATCACAACCACAATCGGCACTTCAAACGCAACACCAAATGCAATGAACATGGTAATGACAAAGTCAAGATAGGCCTCAATATCAGGGCTCACCGCGACCGACACAGGGGCCATTTTTTGAATGGCAGGAAAAGCTTGCCCAAATACGAAGAAGTAACAAAAAGCGGCGCCGGTATAAAACAAAAGGGTACTTGCCACCACCAGCGGCATCACCAGGCGTTTCTCATGACGGTACAGGCCAGGTGCAACAAAGGCCCATACTTGGTAAAGGACCCAGGGAAGTGCCACACCAAATGAGGCCAGCACCGTCACCTTGATTGGCACCAAAAACGGAGATACGACTCCAGTCGCGATCATGCGCGCGCCCTCAGGCAAGGTGCGCACCAGCGGCATGGCCAGCAAATCGTACAGTGCCGAAGGACCAGGGTAAAAAACCAGGACGAGAAACAGGACTCCAACACCATAAACGCTATACAGCAGGCGGTCGCGCAGTTCCACTAAATGCTGGACGAAGGGTTGCTCCGTCCCAGCCAACTCGTCTGGTGATTTTTTATCGTCGGACATCAAATGACTTTGGGTGGGCGAAATCGGGCAACACGTGCCGCCCCGGACAACGCCTTGGTGCGGACACCGGCGCGTGCCTTGTACCAGTTGGGCATGGCTCCCTGCTTAACACGCCATCGCTTGTTGGGATGCCGGTATTGCGGTGCCACCACGGCGGGCGGCTCAAAGGGCGCTGGCAATGCAGCTTCAGTCGCAGCGGCCCAACTCTTCTCAAAATCACTGGCATTGGTCTGAATCGTTTGCTCTACGTCCCGCGCAGCGCTCTCCATCGTATCTTTCATTTTTCGAAGCTCATCGAGCTCCATCGAACGGTTGACTTCCGCCTTGACTTCAGCGAGATAACTGCGCGCCCGCCCCAACAAATTTCCCGCCATGCGGGCAACCCCGGGCAGCCGCTCCGGCCCAATCACCACCAGTGCAATTGCACCAATAATGGCAATCTTGGTGACTCCAATATCAAGCATGGACCCCCTCGATCAAGCCAACGCGCAATCGGTTAGCAATCTCAACTCTTGATTTTGGCTTCGACATCGATTGTGGATTTTGCTTCGGTCTTTTCGGTGGCCACAAGCGTTGGCGCGGTGGTTTCTGCAGGCTTTTCAGGCGTGCTGCCGTCCTTCATGCCGTCCTTGAACCCCTTGACAGCTCCGCCGAGGTCGGAGCCGATGTTGCGCAGCTTCTTGGTTCCGAATATAACGATGATGATGACCAGAAATATAATCAGATGCGTAGTAGAAAAGCCCATGGCTCACTCCTTGGTAGTTACCTTATTTTAAGGTAATGCGTTCAATGGCTGACCTTTTTAGCGTCAATACCCTGACAGAACTAACCCCGCAGCCATGGACGTGGACCGCCCATGACATGAAAATGAAGGTGTCGAACCTCTTGTCCACCTTCGGCGCCGGTATTCGTAACCAGCCGAAACCCTCCGTCCGGATACGGGTTGCAACCCTCCTGCATCGCCAATTTGGGGACCAACACCATCATGCGCCCCATCAGCCCTGCTGTGTCAGGTCCAATGTGTGCCATGGAAGGAATATGAAGCTTCGGAATGATGAGGAAATGTACAGGAGCCCACGGATGGATGTCGTGAAAGGCATAGAAATCTTCGTCCTCATACACCGGCCGTGATGGAATCTGGCGCGCAATAATTTTGCAAAAAAGACAGTTCGGATCATGGTCCGCAACCAAGTCACTCATCGGTTATCTCCCTCGATCACATTGGCACGGCGCATGGCTTTTTCGTCCAGACCGCTAGTCCCTTCCCGGCGCTCCAATTCCGCCAGCACTTCTGCCGGAGCAAGGTCGTAGTGTGCCAGCGCCACGAGGCAGTGAAACCACAAGTCGGCCACTTCACCGACCAACCTGGCTTTGTCACCGCCGTGGTCAACGTCCTTGGCGGCCATGATCACCTCAGTGGCTTCTTCGCCAATTTTTTTCAGAAAGGCATCTGGCCCCTTTTTTAACAATCGGGCAACGTAACTTGCTTGCGGGTCACCGCCGTTGCATGGCTTGCGGGACTCGATCACACCGGCTAGGCGTGCCAGGGAATCATTGGAACTAGCAATTGGATTCATGGCGCTATTTATAGATGCTTTGCGGATCTTTCAATACTGGCTCGACACTTTTCCAGACACCATCTTTCAGTACGCTGAAGAAGCAGCTATGCCGACCGGTGTGGCAGGCGATGCCCGGCTCATGGCCCAATTGGGTAACCTTGAGCAAAATCACATCGTTGTCACAGTCGATGCGAATTTCATGCACGGCCTGGATATGGCCGGATTCCTCGCCCTTGAACCATAACTTGCCACGCGAGCGGCTGAAATACACTGCTCGACCAACTTCAGCCGTCTTTTGCAGGGCTTCACGATTCATCCAGGCAAACATCAAGACATCGCCAGTGCTTTGTTCTTGCGCAATAACTGGCACCAAGCCCTTATCGTCCCATCGAATGTTGTCCAACCAATTCATCGACGAATTGTCCGTGATTTCAAATTGCTACCAATTACGTAGCAAATAACGCTTATTCCACGAGAGCTAAAGCTCACTTTTATCAATTGAATGCGCTCAGGTTAGGATTTGCGATCAACCGAACCGAACAGGAATACCACGCCGAGCCATACATTCTTTGGCCTGCCCTACCGTGAACTCACCGTAATGAAAAATACTGGCTGCCAGCACTGCGTCTGCACCACCTCGGGTGATGCCGTCGGCCAAATCATCCAATGTCCCTACTCCACCGGAAGCAATCACAGGCACGCTGACGGCATCACTGACAGCGCGTGTCAGAGCCAGATCAAAGCCGGATTTGGTCCCGTCGCGGTCCATGCTGGTCAGCAGTATCTCGCCAGCGCCACGGCGCGCCATTTCGGTGGCCCAATCGATTGCATCAAGTCCCGTATTCTTGCGGCCCCCATGGCTGTAAACATCCCAGCCATCACCACGTGCCAACAGGTCGTCACCAAAACGGCGCTTGGCGTCGATGGCTACAACGATACATTGGGATCCATATTTGTGGGATGCATCATCAATCACTTGCGGATTGGCCAACGCAGCGGAGTTGAAACTGGTCTTGTCGGCACCGGCGTTCAACAAACGGCGCACGTCTTCTACCGTGCGCACGCCGCCACCCACCGTCAGCGGAATGAACACTTGAGACGCGACCGCTTCAATGATGTGCAGGATCAGGTCACGTCCGTCGCTAGTGGCGGTTATATCGAGGAAAGTCAGCTCATCGGCACCTTGCGCGTTGTACCGCGCAGCAATTTCAACGGGATCTCCAGCGTCGCGCAGCTCCACAAAATTGACGCCCTTGACCACGCGACCGCCAGTCACATCAAGGCAGGGAATAATTCTTTTAGCGAGCATGACTTGTCAACTGGCGTCGGTCATCCGTTAAGCTCATCCGCGCGATCCTGCGCGGCCTCAAAATCGAGATCACCGCTGTAAATTGCACGGCCGCAAATGACGCCTTCAATCCCTTCGCTTTCCACTTCACACAGCGCCTCAATATCATTCATGTTGCTCAAGCCACCCGAAGCAATGACGGGAATCGTGAGCGCTTGTGCCAATTTAACCGTGGCCTCGACATTGATTCCGCTCAGCATGCCATCGCGGCCGATATCGGTATAAATAATCGCCTCGACACCATAGTCTTCAAACTTTTTACCCAGGTCGATAACATCATGGCGGGTGAGCTTGCTCCAGCCGTCAGTCGCCACCTTACCGTCGCGCGCATCAAGTCCGACAATGATGTGCCCTCCAAACGCGGTGCAGGCGTCTTGCAAAAAACCAGGATTCTTGACCGCCGCGGTGCCGATGATGACGTAACGCAAGCCAGCATCCAAATAACGCTCGATGGTATCGAGGTCACGTATGCCACCACCCAACTGAACGTCAACCTCGCTGCCCACTGACCTGAGGATCTTGCGGATCGCCATCTCATTTTTTGGGTGCCCGGCAAATGCTCCGTTGAGATCCACAAGGTGTAACCGACGCGCACCTTTGTCAACCCAACTGCGTGCCATCACCCCCGGGTCTTCACTGAAGATGGTGGATTGGTTCATATCGCCCTGTTTCAGGCGCACACAGTGACCGTCTTTTAAGTCAATAGCTGGGATTAAAAGCATGATGCTTCAGAGTTGGAGGAAAAAGGAACGCCGCAGGGCGCTCGGGGTATGCAAATAATTCAGGGATTCCAGTGCAGGAAGTTGCGGTAGAGAGCGAGTCCGTGTTCGGCACTTTTTTCAGGATGAAACTGGGTAGCGAAAATATTATCGCGCGCTATTGCCGCAGAAAAGCGCTGACCATAGTCGGTTTCGCCCACGCTGTGGCGTGCATCAGACGGTCGGGCGTAAAAACTGTGCACGAAATAGAAATAGCTGCCATCCGGCACGTCGCCCCAGACCGGATGGGGCCGAGCGCGCCCCAGATCACTGTGCCAAACCTGATTCCAACCCATTTGGGGAACTTTGTAGCGACTCCCGTCCGGCTGAATCTTCCCCGCCAAATCAAACTTGACCACCTCACCAGGAATCAAACCCAAGCACGGTGTGTCGAGTTCTTCGCTGTGGTCCAACAGCATTTGCATTCCAACGCACACCCCCATAAGGGGTTTGTGCTGAGCAGCATGCATGACCGCGCCATACATTCCACTGTCATGCAGTTCACGCATACAGTCGCGCATGGCGCCCTGTCCCGGCAACACCACCCGTTCAGCCGCCATCACTTCCTCAGGTGTACGGGCCCATACCACGTCAACACCCGCGTTGGCTGCGACATGCATCACCGCCTGAGTGACTGAGCGCAAATTGCCCATGCCGTAGTCGACGACTGCAACTCGTTTCTTCATGCTATATTTTTAGTAGCGATACACGCATATTTTTCGAGGGCTAGAGCCCAATTTTGCTTACAAGTTTACAGGGAACCTTTTGTTGAAGGAATGGTACCTGCAGCGCGGGGATCACGTTCCAACGCAGCGCGAAGTGCGCGCGCAAAGGCTTTGAAAACGGTTTCTGCCTGATGGTGGGCATTTTCGCCCTTGAGATTGTCGATGTGCAAGGTGACAAGTGCATGGTTCACAAAGCCTTGAAAAAACTCATGTGCCAGCTGACTGTCGAAATTGCCAATCATGCCGCTTTTGAATGGCACGTTCATCACCAGTTGCGGACGACCCGAAAAATCAACCACCACCCGCGAAAGCGCTTCATCCAACGGTACATATGCATGTCCGTAGCGGCGAATGCCCTGCTTGTCACCCACCGCCTGGTGAAATGCCTGCCCCAAGGTAATGCCCACATCCTCCACGGTATGGTGCCCGTCAATGTGCAAATCACCGTCCGCCTCAATGTCGAGGTCAATCAGCCCATGTCGTGCCACTTGGTCGAGCATGTGATCAAAAAAACCAATGCCCGTGGACAACCGGGCCAGCCCAGTGCCATCGAGGTTGATCTTGATGCGAATACGGGTTTCAGCAGTATTGCGGGTAATTTCGGCAATACGATCCGGGTTCGCATTGTGCGGAATTTCAATCAGGGAATGGTTGCTCATAGGGATTCCTGGAGTGCGTCCAGCAGTTGCGAATTTTCATCCGTTGTGCCCACGGTCAAGCGCAAGCAATTGATCAGCAATGGATGCATTTTAGAAACGTTCTTCACCAGCACCCCCCGCACTTTCAAGCCGTCAAACGTACTTTGGGCGTTGGGCACGCGTACCAAAATCATATTGGCATCACTCTTCCACGCATGCGCACCGGGCATCGTGGCCAACGCGCTCAGCAAGCGTTGCCGCTCGGCCCGGATATTGGCCGCCTGGGCCGCAAATACGTCCACATGCTCCAGGGCAAACAAGGCACACTCATAGTTCAGCACACTGATGTTGTAGGGTGGACGCACCTTATCGACTTCTGCCACTAACGCTTTGGCTCCCATCATGTAGCCTAAGCGCACGCCCGCCAAGCCAAACTTGCTTAGCGTACGCATCAGCAAAACATGGGAGTGCTGCTCCAAATCCTCCCGCATCGTCTGCAAGTAGCTGCGACTGGAAAACGGCTGATAGGCTTCATCCATCACCACGATGCTGCCCCTGCGCCGCGCTGCACGGACTATCTCCGCCATGACCGTTGCATCCCACAAATTGGCTGTTGGATTATTTGGGTAAGCCAGGTACACAATGGATGGTTCGTGCCGGTCGATAGCCTCAAGCATTGCTGCACCGTCAAGTTCAAAATCGGCCGTCAACGGCACACCGACAAAGTCGAGCCCCTGCAACTGCGCGCTCATTGCATACATCACGAAGCCTGGCACCGGCGCCAATATGACCGACTTTTTCCCTTGCTGCATCGACGGCAGATCACATGCCATAGCCAGCAGTGAGATCAGTTCGTCCGAGCCGTTACCGAGCATGATGTCAAAACCCTGGGGCATGTCCGCATAGGACGCTAGCGCCTGGCGAAGATCGTTCACGCGGCTATCTGGGTAGCGATTAATTGCCAGCGCGCCCAGACGTTTGCCCAGTTCCGCCTGCAATTGTGCCGGCAACCGATGCGGGTTTTCCATGGCATCCAACTTCACCATTCCAGACGAATCTTGAATGGCGTAGGCATGCATGGATTGCACATCCTGGCGAATACGACGCCGGATCAGATCGTCCGGCGCGGCGGGGCTGGTGTTTGGGTTCATTGCAAGGTTTTGCGCTGCTGATCCTAGTCGACCAGAAGCAATTCGGCTGGGCTGATGAGAAACGGATTCAAAATCGTGACCCCGTCGACATGCTGTTGGTGTGGCAGGCTCGGTGACAGGACATGGCTGGCACCCGATTGCGCCGCAGCGGCCACTACGAGAGCATCCCAGTAACTGAGGCCAAAACGCGCTTCCACACCCCAGGCAGTCTCCACGGTCTGGTGGTCAATTTGCCAAGGTTGCCAAAGCTGAAAGCGGCGCACTTTAGCCCGCGCGTCACCCGCAGACATGCCAAAAGTGCGCGTGACCGCCACGTAGTAGTCTCCTAAGACATGGGTGCTGACGCGGCCTGCGCGCGCCAGCCACAGTGCCTGCAACCAAGCGCGGGCCTGCGTCTGCCTACCCGAGTCAAACACATCGTCCGTCGCCAAAAGAACCGCAGTGTCGACAAACACTACCGCAGAGTCTGACTGTCTTGCTAAACCGGAACTAGGCATTTGTGACATTGCGCATCGGGTAGTCCAAGCCGCCAGAATTAAAAGATGAAGTGTCCGCGGCCCACTCGCGTAGAGCGCGGGCATAGGCATCATCGTGTTGCATCTTGTCCGTCAACATCTCGCCAACCAAACGCGACACGCTGGTGTTGTGTTTGGCAGCCTCAATTCGCACCCACTCCAACGTGGTTTCTTGGACAGTAATGGTGACGTTTTTCACAGAAACTATGATACACGAATTTCGTGCAACACTAAATTCGTGTAAATTTCAACGACACAGGCAGCTTTGCATCCGCTTGAAAATGCGCATTCAGGGTTGTTTCTTTTCAATACCGCCCACAAACTCCATGTCTACCGACTGGCCATTGGCAAATCGATAAATTCCCTTGCCATGGCGCACCCCATCAGCGAATCCGCCGTCGTAGCGGTCACCATTCGCATAGAAATGGGTTCCACTCCCCGATTGCGCGCCGGCCACAAAGTCCCCTTCATAGCGGTCTTTGCTGGAGAAATAATGAATCCCCTGCCCGTGCTTGACGCCGTTTTGCACCTCACCTTCATAGCGGTCGCCATTGGCAAATACCATAACCCCTTTCCCGGTGAAAACGTTATTCAAGAAATTCCCCTCAAACCTGTCACCATTCACAAAACGGTACACACCCTTGCCTTGCTTGATTCCGCGTACGAATTCACCCTCATAGCTGTCACCCGACTGAAAAGTCTGCTTACCCTCGCCCTGAAATTCGTTGTTGGCAAAGCCGCCTTCAAAACGGTCACCATTCGCATATTTGTAACTACCTTGCCCCGTTTTGATGCCGCGCTGGTAATCCCCGCTGTAGACATCACCACTCACATAGGCTTGCGTACCTTTTCCGTGAAAAGCGTTGTGCAAAAAATCTCCCTCATACCGGTCACCACTGGCAAAAGTGTAAATTCCAGTGCCACTGCGAACCACGCCAGCCAACTCCCCGTCATACCGGTCACCGTTTGGCAGTACAACCTGCGTGGTCGTTTTTTTCTTTGTGGTCAGCTGCCCGCTGGCACTGGTCGACACTTCCGGCTGGACTGGTTTTTCCGTAGGTGCGACAGGGCGCACCGCGATCTGACTTGGCGTCGGTATCAAATTTTCAACCGGTTTGGAGACCGTAGCAACCGCTGCAGTCTTATCCTTTTCATCCCCGAGTGGCAGCACCGACGGCGCTGCCTGGCTCGTGACGGCCGACTGGACTAGTACAGCGACCGGAGCAGCGGTTGGCGCGGACGAAGCCGCGCCCGTCGGATTGGCACGCACGGGTGCCGCCGGTAAGCTGCTCGCCAAACTACTTGCCAGGCGATTGATATTTGCCCGGGCCAGACTTGCATAACGGCCCCGTGGATACTGCTCTAAATAGGCTTCAAAACCGTCGCGATTACCCGCTGATTTAGTGTCCTCCCAATACCGGTCCTCGCGTTGTGCCTCGTCGATTGCGCTCGGTGGCCTCACCGTGGCAACCGGCGTCACCGTAGTGGGGCCAAAAAAGTAGAAGTTTCCACGCACCTCGTTGTACAGCGCCGGGCGCTGCTTGTGGCCCACTGTTGCGGCCAGCTTTTCGACTGATACCTGGATTTCACGCACCAGTTCTTCCACCCGCACACCGGGTCTGCGCATGCGGGTAATGAATTCACGGGTGAATACGCTATTGGGGTCGGTGTCGGCATCGCTCAATCGGTCAAGTGCCTGCTCGCCTCGGCTGGCCGAATACACCACCATTTGTCCAATCGGCGGGTCCGGCGGGCTCAAGCCCCTCTCACCACCAACTGAACGACCCTTTGTCTTGAGTGGATTGTCGCGACAGGCATCCACCATAATCAAACTAAAGGCCGCCTTGGCAACTTCCAATTTTTCCGTCAGATCGTGGAGAGAGTAAGAAGTCTTCTCAACCGCAGATTCGCTGGTGGCTTCGATATCGGTTGGAAGCAAAAAATTTCCGCTTTTGATCTGCACGCCATGTCCGGCAAAAAACACGACTACCTCATCGCCACCCTGAATCTTGTTGTACAACGATTCTGTTGCCTTGACCATGCTTCGATAGTCCAGATCGCGGTATAAACTGACCTCAAAACCAGCAGCACGTAACTCGGTAGCCATCGCCACCGCATCGTTGCCTGCCTTTTGTAGCTTGCTAACATGTTGGTAATTGTCATTGCCGATAATTAACGCCAATCGTTTGGCATGCGCAGGCACCACCACAAAACAAGTTGCAACAAAAAAGACCAACCCATACCGAACGGGATCCAGCCACTTTACAGGTTTCATAGCGCAATTATCGTACCTTGCGGCCAGGGTCAACGCGGGCAAATTTGCGCACTTGCACCCTGATCGGAAACGGCCTATGTCAATGAAACACCGTTGACAAGATTGCAACTCCGGGATCGGTGCGTGCAACAGAATTCAGGAGCAAAATGGAAAGGCTGCAACCTGCATGCATTGGTCGCAAGAGCCTTGGCCAGTCGTGTTTTGGTTTCGAACCGTTCGCAATCGCTTTTTAGAGGATCAAAGACACATGTTGCGCTCACTTCCTGATTTCTCTACATGCAGAATCGCCGCAGTGGCGGTGATCTTTGGATACTTAATGACCGTCAGCGTTGCACCGGCCTACGGCGCACCTCCAAATGCTGAAGAAACGAAAGTGTCCGCAACAGAAAAGCGCTTTGCAACTGTCGTTTACCTGCACGGGGCGGTTGCGGCAACGAAGGCCGGCGCTGCGCAAAACCTGGAGCGGACTTTGCGCAAAGGTGACGTGGTCTATGTCGGTGAGACCCTGCGGTCTGCGGCAACCGGCGAAGCCGTCCTGAAAACGGACGATGCTGGTATGGTCGCCATTCGACCCAACACCGAGATGGTCGCTGAGTTTTTCGCTGCAGATGACAAGCCCTCTGATGGCATCACACTGCGTCTTCTTGTCGGATCATTGAGATTGATCAGCGGTTGGATTTCACAAACCAACCGTCCCGGCAGCACGGTCGTTACGCCGACGTCTACCATTGGAATCCGCGGCACCGATCATGAACCCTATGTACTGTCGCCAGAAATGGCACTCAAGACGACCAACCCGGAGGGAACCTACGACAAGGTCAACCGCGGGGAAACCGCGCTGCTTGCCGGCGGCAATGCACTGCCTATCGGCTCTGGGCAAGTGGGTTTCGTGCGCACAACCAGGCCTGACAGCAAAAGCCGGGCCTTAATGACGCTGGTTCTGCCTGTCTTGCTTGAAAAGGTGCCATCGTTTTATTTGCCAGGCACCTTTGACGCTGAACTTGACCTCTATTCATCGACCGCAGGTCAGGAGAGTTTGCGGCAACTTGAGGAAAGGCGAAACTCACCCCGGCCAATTGGCTTGACAGATTGCTCACCTACGACCATTGCCACCAATTGGCTGAAACAACTGGACTCTGCAATCGAACGACATGACGTGGCAGCGGTTGTTGGTCTGTTTGCTCCAGCTACCCGCGTGCAGGCGCATGTGCTTGATCGTGACGGCAAATCAGTCAGCGTCGATTTGAGTCGCGATGAATTTGCACAAAGCACAACGACTGCCTTAAAAACACTGTCAGGTTACAAACAGCATCGGATGCCTGTAACAGCGGTGTTTGTTGGAGAAAACCGCGATCCAACTTGCCGCGACATCGCGCTCAGCTCGGCAGTGACAGAAGAAGGAAGTCAATCAGGAAAACCGTATCGGTTCAAATCGCGCGAAGACTATGAACTCACAAGGCTTGATGGAAAATGGCTTGCCGTAAAGGCCGAAACAACCCAGAAATAAAATTGGTCAACAGGGATATACAGTAGTCAACGCTTGGACCATGACCAGTTGCACTGGCATATCGGCCTCGTAAACGCCTGCGCTGCGCTTGAGCTCCGAGTCATACAAAATTTTGGCCATGCCGGGCTCCAGGCGGCGGGAATTGACACAAATTGAGGCTTGCGCACCATTTCGAACCCCTTGTGCGTGGGCTTCCAACACACCTTCCATCACCCCCACCAAATAGTAATTGGCGTAGTGGGTACCCTGTCGGGCGGACTTCTCTAAGCTTCGAAGCTCACGCAAAGACATAGAGTAGGCAGGCGCTGCAAAACTAAAGCTCGCAAGTAGCAGCACAAATGTACGACCAATAGACATGGAAAACCGGGTGTAGCGCATGGTTGATGGGTGCCTTTTTCGCACCCATTCTTTCACCGAAACACGTCGGTGTCTTACTTCATGCGCATTTCCGCAGCGCGTGCGTGGGCTTGCAGGCCCTCACCATACGCCAGTTCAGCCGCAATGGGACCTAAGACCTGAGCGCCCGACTCGCTGACTTCAATAACGCTGGAACGCTTCTGAAAGTCATATACACCCAAAGGGCTGGAAAATCGCGCAGTTCCGCTGGTGGGCAGCACATGATTGGGTCCGGCACAATAGTCGCCGAGCGATTCGCTCGTAAACGCCCCAAGAAAGATGGCACCAGCGTGCCTGAGCAGGGGCTCCCAGCGATGTGGGTCCTGGCTCGACACCTCAAGGTGCTCAGGCGCAATGCGATTGCTGATGTCACAGGCCTCTTGCATGCTGCGGGTCAAGATAAGCGCCCCACGATCATTCAACGACTTGGCAATGATCTTTGCGCGGGGCATCGTTGGCAACAGCTGGTCTATGGCAACTTGCACGGCGTCAAGGTAAGCCAAATCGGGACACAGCAGAATACTTTGTGCCAGTTCGTCATGCTCAGCTTGGCTGAACAAATCCATGGCAACCCACTGCGCCGGTGTGCTGCCATCAGCCAGCACCAGAATTTCACTGGGGCCAGCGATCATGTCAATGCCAACGGTGCCAAACACCCGGCGCTTGGCCGCAGCTACGTACGCATTGCCAGGGCCGGTTATTTTGTGCACAGCGGGTATGGTTGCAGTGCCGTAGGCCAATGCGGCCACGGCCTGAGCACCCCCGATGCAATAGGCCCTGGAGACCCCGGCAACGTGGGCGGCGGCGAGAACCATCGCATTTTTCTCGCCGCGCGGAGTCGGCACCACCATGATGATCTCCCCGACGCCAGCGACATGCGCTGGAATGGCGTTCATCAGTACCGATGAGGGGTACGTTGCTTTGCCGCCGGGAACATAAATTCCGACACGGTCCAATGGAGTTACCTTTTGCCCTAGCAGACTCCCATTTGCATCGCGGTAGGACCAACTTTCTCCGCAGGCCCTTTTTTGCGCCTCGTGGTATGCGCGAACACGCACTGCTGCCGCCTGCAACGCGTCACGTTGGCTGACTGCGATGCTGTCAAATGCAGCTTTCAGTTCCGTTTGCGACAGTTCGAGTTCATGCACACTGTTTGCCTGCACTTGATCCCAGCGCGCGGTGTATTCCAAAACAGCGGCATCGCCGCGCAGCTGCACATCGCGCAAGATAGCCGCCACACTTTCCTCAATGGCCACATCAGTTTCAGCAGCCCAATGCAGTCGCTCTTTGAACTGCGACTCAAACTCGGTGTCGCATGTCGACAGGCGAAGGGGGCGAGCAGTCAGTTCCATATTGATTCAATCTCAGGCAGGAACCACGATGGCGTTGGCAAAGGCATCAATGATTTTCCGAATGGGCTCACGCTTTAATTTCAGCGCAGCCTGATTTACAACCAGGCGCGAGCTAATTTCCATGATTTGCTCAACCTCGATCAAATGGTTGGCCTTGAGGGTATTGCCGGTCGAAACTAAATCGACAATCGCATCAGCCATTCCGACCAGAGGTGCCAACTCCATGCTGCCATAGAGCTTGATCAAGTCCACATGCACGCCCTTGGATGCGAAAAACTCGCGGGCGATCGCGACATACTTGGTCGCCACTGTGAGGCGAGACCCCTGCTTGACCGCACTCTGATAGTCAAAATCGGTCCGCACGGCGACACTGATCCGACACTTTGCAATTTGCAAGTCCAGGGGCTGGTAGAGACCCTGACTACCGTGCTCCAACAATGTGTCCTTTCCTGTAATGCCCAAATCGGCACCACCGTATTGCACGTAGGTCGGCACATCGGTGGCGCGCACAACCAGCACCCGCACTTCGGGTAAGTTGGTCGCCAAAATCAGCTTGCGGGATTTTTCCGGATCATCCAGGACCTCAATACCTGCTGCCAGGAGTAATGGCAAGGTTTCTTCGAAGATGCGCCCTTTGGACAGTGCGATGGTGATCATGGGTAACTTTGCCGTAAGTGCCGGAGCAATGAATCGATCAGCCTATTAGGCACTTTGAATTGCCCATTCTGCGGGCGTATACGCCTTGATGGATAACGCATGCACTTCGTCGGTCTTCATTCGCGAACCCATTGCCGCATAGACCCTTTGGTGGCGTGCGATGGCGCGAACACCCTCAAAACTAGCGGACACCACAGTCGCATACCAGTGGCGACCGTCGCCGTCGACGTGGCACACCTCGCAGGGCAGGTGGTTGGAGATCAGGGTTTGTATTTCTTCAGCAGTCATAGGAATAGGAGGGTTCAACTACGTATCTTGTAGCCTGTGCGTAGTAAATGCATGGCAATCAGGCTCACGGCGATCAATGCAGATCCAACAATTGCAAGACTCAGCCAAGGCGATGCATCGCTTACGCCAAAAAAGCCGAAGCGAAAGCCATCAATCATGTAGAAAAAAGGATTCAGGTGGCTCGCACTTTGCCAGAAAGCCGGTAGCGAACTGATCGAATAAAACACACCGCTCAGGAACGTCATGGGCATGATGACAAAGTTCTGAAAGGCGGCAAGTTGGTCGAATTTCTCTGCCCATAATCCCGCAATCAGGCCCATGGCCCCCATCAGCGCCGCACCCAGCACTGCGAACACCACGATCCACACCGGACTGACAAAGCCCAACGGGGCAAACCACACAGCAACCAGCAGAACCCCAGTTCCGACCACCAGACCTCGCACAATGGACGAGCCAACATAGGCGACAAACCAACTCCAGTGTGACAAAGGCGTGAGCAGCAAGAAAACCAAATTACCCATGATCTTGCTCTGAATGAGCGATGATGAGCTATTGGCAAATGCATTTTGCAAAACACTCATCATTACCAGCCCAGGGACCAAAAACGCGGTGTATTGAACCGTTTCGTAAACTTTGACATGGTCCTCCAAAACATGCCCAAAGATCAGCAAGTACATCATCGCAGTCAAAACCGGTGCAGCAACAGTCTGAAAGCCAACCTTCCAGAAGCGAAGAACTTCCTTGTAAAACAGGGCCTGCCATCCGCTCATGGGATTTTTACCCCCGCTGGTTGTTGTGAAGAAGACCGGTTCATGATGTCAATAAATACGTCTTCCAGGTCAGCCTTGCGCATTTCGACATCTTCAATCACCAAACCTGACTCGCGCACTGCGGCAAGGTACTGTTCAATTTCCAGCGCATTGTGGGCTGGCAACTGAACCACAGTACCCGTCACCCTGGCCCGCGATGCCAACGCTGCCGGCAAATTGCCCGAGGTCTTGAATCGCAGCACATTGCCAGAAGCCGCCTTCAGCAAATCGCTGGTGCGGTCAAGCGCCACCACCCGCCCAGACTTAAGCATCGCAATGCGGCCGCAAAGTGCCTCGGCTTCCTCCAAATAGTGCGTCGTCAACAAGACCGTATGACCCTTCTTGTTGAGCGTTGATATAAATTGCCAAAGTGTTTGGCGCAACTCCACGTCGACACCTGCGGTCGGCTCGTCGAGCACAATGACGGGCGGCTTGTGAACTAACGCCTGCGCCACGAGCATGCGGCGCTTCATACCGCCGGACAGCTGGCGCATGTTGGCACCCGCCTTGTCAGCTAACCCAAGGCTACTCAGCAATTCATCAATCCAGGCATCGTTTTGCTTGATGCCAAAATAACCGGACTGAAAGCGCAGTGCTTCGCGCACATTAAAAAAGGGATCAAAGACCAACTCCTGGGGAACGATCCCGAGTTTGCGCCGGGCCTGTGCGTAGTCCGTCTGCACATCGCAACCCAACACCGTGACCCTCCCACTGCTGGCCCGCGTCAAGCCCGCAAGAATACTGATCAGGGTTGTTTTTCCAGCGCCGTTCGGGCCAAGCAAGCCAAAGAACTCGCCTTCTTCGACGTCCAGTTTCACGGCGTCTAACGCCAAGAACGTGGCGCCACTGGGTCCACGCGGAGAAGGGTAGGTTTTGGAAACAGACTGAAAGGAGATAGCTGGCATGGAGAGCCGCGATTTTAGGCGGTCACAAATCAGACGAGGGGCAAAAGGCTTTCAATTCCATACAGAGTCGCCAAATCGCCAAGATGTTTAGGCAAGCCTTTTACCTGCAAGCCCTTGCCTGCGCGCAGGCAAATGCGCCGCAATTCTAGCAATACAGCAAGTGCCGACGAATCAAAACGCTGCAGGGCGCTTGCGTCCACCACCACCTGCGCCCCTTCAAGGGCAAGACCTGAAGTCAACTGCGCCAGGCACTTCTTTGCCTGGTCATGGGTCAACTCGGTTGGCAGGCTCAGCACATCAGACCTTTTTGCCGTTGTTTTTGTTGCGCTCGGTGAGCGTGGCAATCAAACCATCAATGCCTTTGGCATTGATTTCCTGCGCAAACTGGCTGCGATATGTTTCCACCAGCCAGACGCCAAGCACATTAAGGTTATAGATTCGCCAACCCGCGCCCTGGCCCGGGGTCTTTTCCAGGCGGTAATCAAGTTGAATGGACTCACCGCCACCCTTGATTTCGGATCGAACCAGCACCTCTTTGTCATCAGGCGCTGCACGCAATGGCCGCATGGTTATCGTTTGATCGGTCACTTGCGCCAGTGCGCCGGCATAGGTCCGCACCAATAAAATCTTAAATTCTTCCTGCAACCGTTTTTGCTGCTCTGGCGTGGCCTGTCTCCAAGCCGGACCAACCGCAGACGACGTCATGCGCTGAAAATTGACATTGGGCATGATGCGCGTATCCACCAAGGTCACCACCTTGGACATATCGCCAGCCCGAATGGCCTTGTCAGCCTTAATGGTCTCCAACACGTCCGTTGACAAGCGCTTGATCAAGGCATCTGGAGCTTCATCTTCGGCATAGGCTGCGGGTGCAACAAGCACCGTTGCTGCAATAGCACCAATTACCCAAGCCCACCGCAGCAAAAATTGCTTCATGTTTACTTCCCTCTCCGGTTGAACAAACCCGATTATCCCGCCAACCCGTCCGCAGGCGGAATGGCACGCGTTGATGTGTCGATCACTGAGGTCAGGGTGCGAGGCTGGGATCCGGTTCGGCACTTTCGTCGGGCGGATTGCCGTCGTAGACCTGATTACGTCGCCGTTGCAAAAATGCATCCCGTGTGAAACTGTACTTGTCCAGCGCCGCCTCCTCCACCACTTCACCAGCTTTCAAATACGCCGCACGGGTATCAACCAGGTTCAGCAACGTCAGACCATTGCGCACTCCATCATCATCAACACGTCGCACTGGGTTACCCGCTATATCAATAGACATGGCGGCGGAGTCGCGCAGTGTCGACGAACCCAGAAATGGAATCACGATAAATGGCCCAGGGCTCATGCCCCAGCGTCCCAACGTCAATCCAAAATTGGCGGGATGGCGTTCCATATTCATTTCACTTGCAACATCCAACAAACCGCCCAACCCCATGGTGGTATTGATCACCACGCGCCCCAAACTGTCGGCCGTATCAAGGCCCCGCATTTGCAACGCGTTGTTGACGCCAGACCAAAAATCTTCCAGGTTGTTGAAAAAGTTGCCCACGCCCGTGCGCACCCAGTGCGGTAAAACATCACGGTAGACAATAGCAACCGGTTTGACGACCGCCCGGTCCACTGCGTCGTTGAAACCAAAGACACCCCGGTTCCACGACTCCAGCGGATCACGCGGATCGGGATTGGCCACCGTGGCGCAGGCCTGCAACAAAACAATAACAAGCAGCGCGCCAAAACGCACCACAGGCTGCAGTCCCAACAGCTGCTTTCTCAAGCGAATGTTTGAATTGGGTACCAAAGGCTCTGTCATTTTTTCTCACCCCCGCTGCCGGTACCATCGGCAGCCTTGCTGTAGAGGAACTGACTAATCAAGTTTTCCAACACAACGGCCGACTGCGTGGCTCCGATGACATCACCGGCGACCAGGTTGGTGTCCGCTGCGCCCGCTTCTATTCCAATGTACTGTTCTCCGAGCAGCCCGCTGGTCAAAATTTTCAATGAACTGTCCTTTGGAAATGCATAACGACTTTCCAAAGCCAGCGTGACCCGCGCCTGGAAAGTCTTGTCATCAAAAGTCAGTGTCTCGACCCGACCCACCACCACGCCACCGCTGCGCACGGCAGCCTTGGGTTTGAGCCCGCCGACGTTGTCAAACTTGGCTGAAACCCGGTAGGTTGACTGAAAACTAAGGGTAAGCAAATTGGCAGACTGCAGCGCCAGAAAGAGTATCGCCACTGCCCCTATCAGTACAAACAATCCGACCCAGACATCATTTTTTGACCGTTGCATACAGTTCCTTCTTATTGATTGAGGACAGAGAAGCACCTGGCTCCGGGCTGCGCCTCAGCATATTCAAATGGTAAACATCATGGCTGTGAGGATGAAATCCAAACCGAGGACCGCTAACGATGCAGCGACCACGGTGCGGGTGGTCGCGCTGGCGACTCCCTCAGGCGTCGCCTGAGCCTCGAACCCCTGAAAAACTGCAATAAATGTAACGGTGAAACCAAATACCAGACTCTTGATAACGCCATTGCCTACGTCTTGCCAGACATCGACTCCACCCTGAATTTGACTCCAAAATGAACCGGAGTCCACGCCAATCATCAGGACGCCCACCACCCAGCCACCAATCACTCCCATGGCGCTAAAAACCGCTGCCAGCAAGGGCATTGCCACCACGCCAGCCCAAAACCGCGGGGCTAACACCCGCTGAATCGGGTCAACCGCCATCATTTCCATGACGCTAATTTGCTCACCGGCCTTCATCAGACCAATTTCAGCGGTCAGGGATGTACCCGCCCGCCCCGCAAACAACAATGCCGTGACCACCGGACCGAGTTCCCGAACCAGGCTTAGTGTCACCAACAAGCCCAGCGCCTCTGAGGATCCGTAGCGTTGCAGCGTGTAGTAGCCCTGCAGTCCAAAAACAAAGCCAACGAACAGACCTGATACTGCAATAATTGCCAGCGAGTAGTTGCCCAAAAAGTGCAATTGATCCCGTACCAGCCCAAACCGCCTAAACGTCGGAACCACGGAAAACAACAAGCGAAAGAACAAACGCGCGCCATAGCCCAAGTCCGCCATTTTTTTGCGTGTCGCAAAGCCAACGTCGGCCGGCTTGTACCAAGTCATCGAGCAACTCCTAACTGCTGTGAGCCCACCGCCGCTTCGTTCCCGAAGTCATCCTCAACCGAAACGGCAGGATAGTGGAAACGCACCGGCCCCTCAGACAGTGCATTGACATATTGGTATACCAGCGGATCGGTACTGCGCAGGACTTCCTGGGGCGTTCCTTGTGCAGCAAGCTTTCCATTGGCCAAGATAATGACGTGATCCGCAATTGCGAAGGTCTGCTCCAGTTCATGCGAAACAAAAATGCTGGTCAGCCCCATAGAGTCATTTAACTGGCGAATCAATCGGGCAGAAGTGCCGACAGATATCGGGTCGATGCCAGAAAAAGGTTCATCGTACATGACCAGTTCCGGGTCGAGCGCAATGGCCCTGGCCAGTGCCACGCGTCGGGCCATGCCGCCCGACAAGGCCGCGGGCATCAAAGCACGTGCCGCCCGCAAACCAACGGCGTTGAGCTTCATCAGCACAATGTCGTAAATCATGTCTTCTGGCAATTGCGTGTGCTCCCGCAAGGGAAACGCAACATTGTCATAGACACTCAAATCAGCAAAAAGCGCACCAAATTGAAACAACATTCCCATGCGGCGCCGAGCAAGATACAGTTGTTGTTGCTCCATGTGGGTAATGTCCTGCCCATCAAACAAGACCTGCCCGTCCTGTGCCCGGTTCTGGCCTCCAATCAAACGCAAAATGGTGGTTTTTCCTCCACCGGAGGCTCCCATGAGCGCCGTGACCTTGCCACGTGGAACGTTCAAAGAGATATTGTCCAAAATCACGCGCTCACCATAACCAAAGGTCAGATGACGCATTTCGACTAGTGAACTGGATGGATTGAGGGGCATAAAAAACAAAAGCCGGTCGATTTCCGGCTCTTGAATGATAAGGGATTCGCGTTAACCCTTGTATCGGCTGTGTATCCGCCGTGTGTCAGCGCGGTAAGTCGCTCACTCCCATCAAAAACTCATCAACCGACCGTGCGGCTTGCCGACCTTCACGAATCGCCCAGACCACCAGGCTTTGTCCGCGCCGCATGTCACCGGCTGCAAACACCTTGGGGACACTGGTGGCGTAACCACCTTGGCAATCAGTCGTGGCTTTGGCATTTCCGCGCGCATCTTTGTCAACACCAAATGCCTCGAGCACCGCGGAAACCGGATTCACAAAACCCATTGCCAGCAGCACCAGATCGGCCTTGAGAACCTGCTCGGAGCCAGCCACTTCGACCATCTTGCCGCCCTGCCACTCGACTCTGACGGTCTTCAAGCCGGTGACTTTCCCCTTTTCACCGATGAATTCCTTGGTCGAAATAGCAAATTCGCGTGAGCAGCCTTCGTCATGGCTGGAACTGGTGCGCAGTTTGATCGGCCAGTAGGGCCAAGTCATCGGACGATTTTCTTCCGCCGGAGGCTGGGGCATCACCTCGAACTGCGTGACGCTGGCTGCACCGTGACGGTTGCTCGTGCCTACACAGTCTGAACCGGTATCGCCTCCGCCGATCACGATGACATGTTTATCCGTTGCACGCAGTTGGCCTTTTACCTTGTCGCCGGCGTTGACTTTGTTTTGCTGGGGCAAAAACTCCATGGCGAAGTGTATGCCGTCCAAATCCCGACCCGGGACCGGCAAATCGCGCGACTGCTCAGAACCGCCTGTCAACAACACAGCATCAAAGTCGGCTTGCAATTGGGTTGCTGAGATCGTTTCCTTTGCCCAATTGGTCACCTTGAAACCCTTTGGTATTTCGCCAACCTGCACACCGGTACGGATGGTGACACCCTCCTTGACCAGTTGGTCTACACGGCGGTCAATGTGCGACTTTTCCATCTTGAAATCAGGGATGCCATAACGCAGGAGGCCACCAACCCGATCATTCTTTTCAAACAGCGTGACCGCGTGCCCAACCCGCGCGAGCTGTTGGGCAGCAGCCATGCCGGCTGGCCCAGAACCGACCACGGCAACCTTCTTACCAGTCTTGGACGTGGGCGGCTGAGCCAAAACCCATCCCTCAGCCCAAGCACGGTCGATGATGGCGTGCTCAATGGATTTGATGCCGACCGCATCGTCATTCACATTGAGCGTACATGCCGCTTCGCAGGGCGCCGGGCAAATGCGTCCAGTGAACTCGGGAAAATTGTTGGTGCTGTGCAGTGTGTCTATGGCGGCTTTCCAGTCGTTGCGAAACACCATGTCATTGAAATCTGGAATGATGTTGTTGACCGGGCAGCCGTTGTTGCAAAACGGTGTGCCGCAGTCCATGCAACGCGCTGCCTGTTTATTGGCCTGGGCGTCATCCAGACCGATAACGAACTCTTTGTAGTGCTTCAAACGCTCGGTAACGGGCTTGTATCCCTCTTCGATGCGTCCGTATTCCATGAAGCCTGTTACTTTTCCCATATTTCTACTCCTTTGCAGATGGCCACGATGGCTGCGCCACCGACCTTGTACTGAATTGAGGGACAGCGCGGTTGCCACTTCCCTCCAATCAAAAACTCACTTGGCAGCAACCGCTTCTATTTTTGTAGCACTAGGCATAGATTTGGCGAGGGCTATAGTCGATTTTCTTGCATGAATTTCACCCAAAGCACGCTTATATTCGTTGGGAAACACCTTCACGAATTTGGCGCGCGCCGTGTCCCAACTGTCCAGCAAATCGCGGGCACGCTTGCTGCCGGTCCAGCGGTTGTGCTCTTCGAGCAATTTGCGCAGTTGCATTTCGTCACTCAAGCCACGATGCCAGATCGCCTTGTCCATCGCCGCTTCCTGCTCAGCGACGGTCAACACTTTCTCCATGGAAACCATGGCCGTGTTGCAGCGCTTGGCAAATTGCCCATCTTCATCGTAAACATAGGCGACGCCGCCGCTCATGCCAGCAGCGAAGTTGCGCCCAGTCTTACCGAGAACGGCCACGGTACCGCCGGTCATGTACTCACAACCGTGGTCTCCCGTGCCCTCGACAACGGCAGTTGCGCCCGAAAGCCGCACGGCAAAACGCTCACCACCGACACCGCTAAAAAATGCCTCCCCGGCGGTAGCACCGTACATCACCGTATTACCTACGATGGTGTTATTCACCGCGACACCGCGGAAGTCAATGCTGGGGCGTACCACAACGCGTCCGCCCGAAAGCCCCTTGCCGGTGTAATCATTGGCGTCACCTATCAGGTACAGCGTGATGCCTCGGGTCAGAAAGGCACCAAAAGACTGGCCACCGGTCCCCTCAAGTTGGATGCGGATGGTGTCATCCGGCAGTCCTTCAGGGTGCACCTTGGTGACCGCACCGGACAGCATGGCGCCCACCGAGCGGTTCACATTGCGTGCCACTTCCATGAATTGCACTTTTTCACCCTTGTCGATAGCAGCCCGACTCTTGGCGATCAGCACATTGTCCAGGGCCTTCTCCAAACCATGTTCCTGCTCCAACGTCTGAAAACGCGGCACATCGGCTGGCACCTGCGGCTGGGCAAACAGACGACCAAAATCCAGGCCACTGGCTTTCCAGTGTTCAATTCCCTTGCGCATGTCCAGCAGGTCAGAGCGCCCAATCAGGTCGTCAAACTTGCGGATACCCAGCTGGGCCATGATCTGGCGCACTTCTTCGGCAATGAAGAAGAAATAATTCACCACGTGCTCTGGCTTGCCAGTGAATTTCTTGCGAAGTACTGGATCCTGCGTGGCCACGCCCACCGGGCAGGTGTTGAGGTGGCACTTGCGCATCATGATGCAGCCTTCAACCACCAGCGGAGCGGTGGCAAAGCCGAATTCGTCCGCACCCAACAACGCGCCAATCGCGACGTCGCGGCCGGTTTTCATCTGGCCGTCGGCTTGGACGCGGATGCGACTGCGCAAACGGTTCAACACCAGAGTTTGCTGGGTTTCGGCAAGACCAATTTCCCAGGGGCTGCCGCAATGCTTGATGGACGACCAGGGCGACGCGCCTGTGCCGCCGTCGTGTCCGGCAATCACCACGTGGTCGGCCTTGCACTTGGCCACACCGGCCGCGATAGTGCCGACACCGATTTCGGATACCAGCTTGACACTGATGCCGGAATGCGGCGCCACGTTCTTCAGATCGTGGATCAGCTGTGCCAGATCTTCAATCGAGTAGATGTCGTGGTGCGGGGGGGGCGATATCAAACCCACACCCGGCACTGAGTGGCGCAGGCGACCGATGTAGTCAGACACCTTGCCACCGGGCAACTGACCGCCCTCGCCCGGCTTGGCGCCCTGTGCCATCTTGATCTGGATCTGGTCTGCACTGTTCAAGTACTCGGCGGTCACGCCAAAGCGACCGGAGGCGACCTGCTTGATGCGTGAACGCAGGCTGTCACCGGCGTTCATGGGGATGTCGACCTCGACCACGTCCTTGCCAATGATGTCGGCCATCGTCTGGCCCTGCGTGATCGGGATGCCCTTGAGCTCCTGGCGGTAGCGTGCGGGGTCTTCACCGCCCTCACCGGTATTGCTTTTGCCGCCGATGCGGTTCATGGCAATGGCCAGCGTGGCGTGGGCTTCAGTGCTGATGGAACCAAGCGACATTGCACCGGTGGCAAAGCGCTTGACAATGTCCTTGGCGGGCTCGACTTCGTCGACCGAAATCGCCTTGGCAGGGTCGATCTTGAATTCAAACAGACCACGCAGCGTCAAGTGGCGCTTGCTCTGGTCGTTAACCAACTGCGCATACTCTTTGTAGGTATTCCAGTTGTTGGAACGCGTGCTGTGCTGCAGCTTGGCAATGGTGTCTGGCGTCCACATGTGCTCTTCGCCGCGGGCACGCCAGGCGTACTCGCCACCTGCATCGAGCGCGTTGGCGAGCACTGGGTCACTGCCAAAAGCGGCCTTATGCATGCGAATGGCCTCTTCGGCAATTTCGAAGACACCGATGCCTTCGACACGGCTGGGTGTGCCGGTGAAGTATTTAGAAACCGTTTCGCTGGACAAGCCGATCGCCTCGAACAATTGCGCACCGCAGTAGCTCATGTAGGTGGACACGCCCATCTTTGACATGATCTTGGACAAACCCTTGCCCACTGCCTTGATGTAGTTATAGATTGCTTTGTCCGCCGACAAATCGCCTGGCAGATCCTTGTGGATGCCCACCAGGGTTTCCATGGCAAGGTAAGGATGCACGGCTTCCGCGCCATAACCGGCCAGCACGCCAAAGTGATG
>CAIQBN010000084.1 GCA_903870065.1 uncultured beta proteobacterium
AAGTTGGTGCTGGGGTTGATGGTGACGCTGCTGCCTGAAAACGCGACCTGGCTGGAATCGGTCACATCGATCCGGCTAAACGCGGTGCCATCACTGTTGTGGATTTCGATATTGCCGGCCCCGGCTACGACTGATTCGCTGAAGGTCAACACCAGGTTGGCACTCACAGCTACTGCGGTGGAATTGTCAGCAGGGTTGCTGCTGGTCAACGTGGGTGCGATCAAATCGCCCGAAATGAGCTGGCTCGCGGCACGCAGCACATCGGCGAACTGGAAAAACTCGACCCGGGTAAAGGTGTCGGTGCCCGATGATGCGCCCACCACGGTGTAGAGGTCAGCCACCGAGCTGTAGCTAAAGGTGTAGCTTGCCAGGGAGCCGCTGAGTACGGCCGTGTCGGTGCCGGTGCCACCATCAACCTGGTCATTGCCCAGCCCACCGGTCAGGCTGTCATCACCGTCCAGGCCAGACAACACGTCATTGCCTGCGCCGCCATCGAGCTGGTTGCCCACGGCATTGCCGGTCAGGGTGTCGTTGCCGGCGCCGCCCACTGCGTTTTCAATGACCGCACTGTAGGCAATGACCAAGTTGTTGGTCATGTCATTGGCCGACGAAAAAACACCCGATTCCAAATGAATGTCCGAACGGCTTGTCCAGCCGCTCAGGTTCAGCGTGTCATTGCCGCTGGAGTCGAAAATCGTCAGGATCGGATGTTTGTTGACCGAGAAGTCGTAAATGCTGGCCGCGATGCCCGTGACATTGCTGCCAAAACCATAGAGTGTGTCCCCGGTACGCGTAGTGGTGGAGGTGCCATACATCTGCTGGATCACCATCACGTCGTTGAGCATGGGCGTTTGCGGGCCATAGTCCTGGTTGTCACTGCCACGCCAGTCGGCGCTGGCCACTTCGCTGGAGCGCAGCGGTGCACTTGGCCCGAAGTAGGACATGATCGACAACACCACCGAGTCTTGGTACGAAGACGGTGTAAAGGCGCCGGCGCCGTTGTAGTCGCCCATGTGGTTGAGCCCCATGGCGTGGCCGAGTTCATGGACCAGGGTCTGAAAGCCGTAGCTGCCCACGGTAGGCGATGTCAGTGTCGACTCGGACGCATTGAACCAGACGGTGCCACCGGTAGGAAAATAGGCGTGGGCATAGTCGATGCCGGTCGTGGTGTAAGCGAATTCAATATTTGACGTGGTTGCTGTCGTGAGCGACATGGACGGGCTAATCAAGTCGTCCCACGTCATAACGCCCAAGGTGAACAGGTTTTGCTGCACCGTGCTGGCGGTACGGAATGCTGAGCCCTCGCCATCACTGACAGTCAGTCCGGCGGTGCTTACCGGAAACGAGTAGGTGATGGTTGTGCCCGTCCACTTGCTGCCCGAATTGAGCTGGGCGGAGACCTGTGCGTCGGTGAAATTCGCTGCTGCCATGGTGGATACTCCCTGCGGACTGCCCGCAAAAAAGTCATTATGGAGCGATTGCAACGCAGGTGGGCGAAAGCTCTGGATTTGACCGCGCGTTTTTGCGACTGCGAAATTGGACGCGAATCAGGCCAGCAGGCGAAACAGCAGCGGCATCAGCAGCGACGCCAGAACCACTTGCAGCCCCAGCGCCAGCCCGGCATAGGCGCCTGCGTCCGCATTCACCTGCAGCGCACGCGCCGCGCCAATGCCGTGTGCGGCAGTGCCCAGTGCAAAACCACGCGCGGTCCAGCCGTCGGTGCTATAGGGCAGGCGCATGGCGGCAAAAAGGTACTTGCCGCTTAACGCCCCTACCAGTCCCGTCAGGACGGCAAACACCGCAGACAGCGCCGGAATGCCACCGATCTTCTCTGCGATTCCCATGGCCACCGGAGCGGTGACCGATTTCGGCGCCAATGAGAGCAAAACATCGGTCGGCAGGTTCAGTGCCCAGCCTAGCGCCAGAAGCTCGCCCAGTGACTGCAGAGCCAGTAACCAGGCCAGGCCGCGCAGGCCCGGCACCTAAAACCGCTCCAGATCGGGGTGTTTGATCTGCCCCCCGCGCACCAGCATCTTGCCGTACTCGGCGCAGCGGTGCAGGGTTGGAATCACCTTGCCGGGGTTGAGCAACCCCTTGGTGTCAAACGCGTGCTTAATGCCGAACATCTGGGCGTTTTCGGCGGCGCTGAACTGCACGCACATGCTGTTGAGCTTTTCAATACCAACTCCATGTTCGCCCGTTACCGTGCCGCCCATGGCCACGCTGGTTTCCAGAATATCGGCGCCAAAGAGTTCGCAGCGGTGCAACTGGTCGGGGTCGTTGGCATCGAACAGAATTAGCGGGTGCAGATTGCCATCACCGGCGTGAAACACGTTGGCGCAGCGCAATTGGTACTTCTTTTCCATTTCAGCAATGGCCAGCAGGATATCGGCCAGGCGCTTGCGCGGGATGGTGCTGTCCATGCACATGTAATCCGGGCTTATGCGTCCGCTCGCTGGAAAAGCATTCTTGCGCCCGCTCCAGAAGCGCAGACGTTCCATCTCGTCACGGCTGACCGCAATGGCCGTGGCGCCACAGCGCGTCAGCACCTCGCTCATTCGGCCAATTTCCTCTTCCACCTCTTCCGGCGTGCCGTCGCTCTCGCACAGCAAAATCGCCTCGGCGTTCAAGTCATAGCCGGCGTGCACATAGTCCTCCACAGCGGCGGTCATGGGCTTATCCATCATTTCCAGCCCGGCGGGAATAATGCCCGCAGCAATGACGGCCGCCACTGCGTCACCGGCCTTGCGCATGTCGTCAAAGCTGGCCATGATGCAGCGCGCAAGCTGTGGCTTGGGCACCAGTTTGACCGTGACTTCGGTGATGATGGCCAGCATGCCCTCGCTGCCCACCACCAGGCTCAGCAGGTCATAGCCGGGGGAGTCCAACGCAACGCTGCCAAATGTGATGGGGTCGCCTTCGATGGTGTAACCCTTGACCTTGAGCACGTTGTGCAGCGTCAGGCCATATTTCAGGCAGTGCACGCCGCCCGAGTTTTCGGCCAC
>CAIQBN010000085.1 GCA_903870065.1 uncultured beta proteobacterium
CTATGGGTCTGCGCCGCCTCATTGCCGCCGGGCTTGCGACCGGCCTTGAGCACAACAACCGGCTTCGCATTTGCGGCGGAGCGCAATGCACTCATGAACCGTCGCGCGTTGGAAATGCCTTCCAAATAGACCACGATGCTGTGGGTCTGGGCGTCATTGGCCAAAAAGTCCAGCGCCTGCGCAATATCCACCGACGTGTGTGGTCCCAGGGACACCACGGACGAAAACCCGACTCCGTTGCTACTAGCCCAGTCGAGCATGGAGGAGGTCAAAGCGCCAGATTGGGAAATCAATGCGAGTGACCCGGCCTTGGCCAACGGTCCGGCCGCCGATGCGTTCAGTTGCAATTGCGGGCGTTGCAGTCCCAATGAGTTGGGGCCTAACAAATGAATGCTCTCGCGCCGTGCAATCTTCTTCATTTCAGCGGCTAACTCGCCCGCTATCCCACTTGAAACCACCAGCGCGGCGCGGCATGCCATGCGCCCCGCGAGTTCCAGCGCAGCGGCAATGTCTTTGGGGGGTAGCGCAATAATGGCGAGGTCAGCCTTGGTTTGCGCCAAATCCGCCAGCGTGCCGCTGGTTTGGATGTCGAGAAATTGCAGAGTGCCGGTAAAGCGCTGTGCACGCAGGGCGTCAATCAGGGCAACAGCCTGCGTAGTCTGGTTGCTCGGATCGTCAATCTGGCCGGCGAAGACAACTATGGATTCCGGGGTGAATAGGGGGGTAAGGTAATGTTTGTCCATAAGGGCGGTTAATCGGCGCCAATCAGCACCTTGACGTGGGCAGCTGCGCTGCGGGCCAGAGGGCTGAGTACATAGCCACCCTCCAGGCAAGAAATGACGCGCCCCTTGCTGTGGCGTCGGGCGACGGCCATGAGTTGTTGCGTTACCCATTCATAGTCGGCTTCGACCAGGCCCAAATTGCCCATATCGTCCTCGCGGTGGCCGTCAAAGCCAGCAGAAATGTAGATCATTTCTGGTGCGAACGCGTCCAGCGCAGGAATCCAGTGGGTTGTGACGGCTTCACGAAATTTGTCACTGCCTGAGCGTGAGGGAAGACCCACGTTGACCATATTGGTCCCGGTTGCATTTTCTCCGGTGAACGGGTAGATACCCTGTTCAAAAATTGAGCACATGAGCACGCGTTCATCACCCCGGAAGATGTCTTCGCTGCCGTTTCCATGGTGCACATCAAAATCGATCAGGGCGATGCGTTGGATGCCGTGGGTGGTCAAGGCATGGCGGATTCCCACCGCGATATTGTTGAAAAAACAGAACCCCATGGCGGCACCGCGCTCAGCATGGTGACCGGGAGGACGCACGCAACAGAACGCACTGGGAACCTCGCCGGATACAACCAGATCGGTGGCTTGCACGACGGCACCCGCCGCCCGCAACGCAGCCTGCACGGTAAATGGATTCATTTCGGTGTCTGGATCTACACGGTGGTAGCCCTCGGTCGGCGAGGCATCCATCAACTCCGCAACATAAAGTGATGAATGGGCATGCGCCAACTGCTCTGCAGTCGCCAAAGGCGCATAGTAGGGGTGCATGTAATCGAGCAATCCCTTTACCAGCAACATGTCGTTGATGGCGCCCAGGCGCTCGGGACACTCTGGGTGGTGCGGGCCCATTTCGTGGCGGGCGCAGTCGGCGTGGGTAATGTAAGCAGGCAGCAATTCGGTCTCCAGAGTCGATTTGAGCGACTTCAGTCAAAACCAGGCACCAGTGTAGGTTGAGCCCGCCGGTGTTGTCTTGACCTAAAGCAATTTCAAGTAAAAAGCGCCTTAAGCCCTCGTTAAATGGGCGTAAGGCGCTATCAAAAAGGAAGCGTTTTGTTATGAATTGTGGTTTAGATGCGTTCGAATATCGCCGCGATACCTTGTCCGCCGCCGATGCACATGGTCACCAGCGCGTAGCGTCCTTGTATGCGCTGCAGTTCATAAATCGCCTTGACCGTGATCAAGGCACCCGTTGCTCCGATCGGATGGCCCAGGGAAATGCCTGAACCATTTGGATTTACCTTGGCAGGGTCTAGTCCCAGATCTTTGCTCACTGCGCATGCCTGTGCTGCAAAGGCTTCGTTCGCTTCGATCACGTCCAGATCATTGACTGTCAACCCGGCTTTCTTCAACGCCAGTTGTGATGCTGGAACTGGGCCAATGCCCATATATTTTGGGTCCACACCGGCGTGCGCGTAGGCCACAAGACGCGCTAGTGGCTTGGCGCCGCGCGCCTTGGCTGCGCCGGCTTCCATCAGCACGACAGCCGCAGCGGCATCGTTGATGCCTGACGCGTTGCCGGCGGTCACCGTACCATTCTCTTTAAGGAATGCTGGCTTGAGTTTGGCCATGTCGGCCAATGTGCAGTTGGCGCGGAAGTGCTCGTCCACAGCGTACGCCACGTCACCCTTCTTGCTTTTGAGGATGACCGGCATGATCTGATCCTTGAAGTAGCCGGCTTCAGTCGCGTGTTGTGCCCGGTTGTGGCTGAGCACCGCCAAAGCATCTTGGTCTTCACGACTGATGCCCCACTTGGCGGCAACATTTTCCGCTGTGACACCCATATGAATAGTGTGAAACGGGTCGTGCAGCGCGCCAATCATCATGTCGACCATCTTGGTGTCACCCATGCGTGCGCCCCAGCGCATGTTCAGGGATGCAAATGGCGCGCGGCTCATGTTTTCGGCGCCGCCGCCAATGGCGATATCTGTATCGCCCAGCAAAATACTTTGGCTGGCCGAAATGATCGCTTGCAGGCCGGAGCCGCACAGACGGTTCACGTTGTAGGCCGGTGTGCCTTCAGCGCAGCCGCCATTGATGGCCGCCACGCGCGACAAATACATATCCTTGGGTTCAGTGTTGACCACATGGCCAAACACCACGTGGCCCACATCCTTGCCTTCCACTTGCGCACGTGACAGGGATTCGCGAACCACTTGTGCGGCTAGTTCGGTTGGGGGAATGTCCTTCAGGCTACCGCCAAAGGTGCCAATGGCGGTACGCACAGCGCTAACAACTACAACTTCACGGGTCATGGGGTCTCCTGTTAATTAATGAACGGCCGAAGTGTGAACCGGTTTGTCTACAGCGGGCTGACAATTTGTGCGCGTTTCATGGCAGACATGTTCGGCCATTAACCGGGCAGCATTTCTTCCTATTAAAAACTACGGTTTGATCAATGTCTGACTGTTTGGAATGTGATCTATTACCGCGTGGGCGCGAATTTTGGTGATTTGAGTTTGATAGATGGGCAGACGGTGATGTTTTTAAGGATTACTACCAAAGTACTATTTCTTCTCCTAGACGGATTTAATTTCCTTGGCAAGAAAAGACCAAATGGCTTGCTCGGGTAAACGCCAAATTCACAACGGTAAAGCGCTGGTAAAGACTTTTAATGATTGACCTTGTCAAATGTGGGGCTGAAAATGCCTGTGCGATTCTGCCCCCTCGAACCATGCCTCAAGCAAAATGAAACTCCGCAAAGCAGGTACAGCCAGTTCGATGTGTCAGCGCAAGAATGTATTTGGTAGTTCGCATTGGGAAGTTGCCCTTGTGGCGGTTTCTAGTGCGCGTATGGGGTCCAGTCTCCCATTAGAAATTTCATCCATATCGTTGATTTAGAAGACAAGCAGGGCAGAAATGAAACATTCAATCCTTCGGTGGGCGACAAGCGGTCTGGTCGTAGCGGCAATAGCCGGATGCGGCGGTGGCGGCGGTGGGCAGACTGAATCGGTGCCGAGTTCAGGCCCCGGTATGTTGGCGTCCATTTCGGCTGCCAGTATGTCGGCTGCCAATGACACGCAAACCAATACCTCGGCGCCTTTCGTGGTTGTGCAGGCAGCCGGTGTACCCGCAGTGACCATCAGTGGGCCGCCCAAAGTCAATTTCACTGTGTTTGCCGGTGGTGCAGTCAAGAAGGACCTTGTAATTGGCAATGTCAGCTTCGCAATTGCGAAACTCGTGCCGGGTGCGACCGCGCCTGATCCTGATCAGTGGGTCAACTATGTGTACCGTAAGGAAACGGCAGCTGCTGGGGTAGGTCCTAAGGGAGCACCGGTGCTGGCCAGTGCGATGCAGGCCACGACCGACCCGAAGCAGACCAATGCTGCACTGTTGGCAGCCCAACTGGTGTACAACCCACAGGGCTATTACACCTACACGTTCTCCACCGACATCAAGGATCCCAGCAAGACCAACGGGGTCGTTTTCGAACCCTCGCGCACGCACCGTGTCGCCATTCAGCTGAGTTATAAAGATGCGGCTGGGGAGACTGTACTGGTTAACCCCTATTTTGACTTCACTGTGGATGCAGCGGGCAATTCAGTACCGGTCACAGATGCCAGCAAGACACGCAAAATGACCGATGTTGCGTCTTGCAATGGATGCCACGACAAGTTAGCCTTGCATGGCGGTGGGCGTGTCGACACCCAGTATTGTGTGATGTGTCACAACCCCGGCACGGTGGATGCCAACAGCGGCAACAACCTCAACCTGTCGACGATGGTGCACAAAATCCATGCAGGCAAACTGCTCAAGAGCAAGCTCGCAGTCGGGGGCGAGGACTACACGATCTGGGGGTACCAGAACAGCAAACACGACTACGCCGAAGTTGGTTTTCCACAGGATCTGCGCAATTGCTCGGTTTGTCACTCGGCATCCAATCCGCAAACTCCACAAGGCGACAATTGGAAGTCCAAGCCCACCAAGGAAGCTTGTCTGACTTGCCACGCCAACAATCCCGGATCTGATTGGGACACCAGTCACAAAGTGTTTGCCAGCGCGGCCGGTTCCTCCGGATTTATCCCTGGCGGTGCGTCAGCGCCTGCCAAGGCTTTGACCAACCAGTTGTGCGCCGGTTGCCACAGTGCTGGCTCCAACATTGCACCAGACCGCGTGCACTGGAATCAGAACGAAGAAAACGCTGCCAAGTACAAAATGAATATTGAGAGCGTGTCATTCAATGACACCGCAGACCATAAGGCACGCAGTGTCACGGTCAAGTATTTCTTGTCAGACCCAACCAAGTCCAATGCGGCCTATAACCTTGTTACCCCGGATTGCACCGGTGTCGGAACGGCGGCAGTTGCGTGTGCCAGCACCACCAAGTTTGGTAACTTGCGCTTTTATCTTGGTTACCAAAACATGCTGGGTCAGTCCAAGACGGCGACCGAGTATTCGGCATATAACACGGGCGGTAGCGGCGCCAATGTCTACGCCTACAAGGGCACCAACGACGGCCAGAATCGCTATTCCATCAATATTCCACTGCCTGATGACACACCGACTGCGGTCGCGTTTGGTACCGCACGCGTGGTGGGAATCGGTCAAATCAAGGAGCCCAAATTGCAGGTCCAGTGGGCTACCGACCCACGTCCAGAAGCCGTCCCCAAAGTGCTGATCAATACGCTGGTCCAGCATACATTCAAAGAATTGGCATTGAGCGGCACCCTGCAAGCGCGCCGAACCATCGTGACCAACGAAAAATGCAACGTGTGCCACGGCGCGTTGGGCGCCACGTCGGGTTCTAATACCCTGGATGCTGCTTTCCACAGCGGTGCGCGTAACACGGTTGAAGCGTGCGTAATTTGCCACGATGCCAACAGGGTGTCGTCAACGGTCATGACCAATGGATTGGTGCTCAATGAGTCCTATCAATTCAAACGCATGATCCACGGTATCCACGGTAACGCAAAGCGCACCTATCCGTTCACCCATGGCAACACGGTAGTGGGCGCATTTAATAAAGACGGTACATCCATGACCGCCGGCGCCGCAGCCCTGGCAAGCAATGTGGAAAACTATGCTGCCGAAGTTGCCTGGCCTGGTGTTGGTATCAACTGCAATGCGTGCCACGCAAACAACTCCTACAAGCAAGACTTGGGACCGGTATCTTCGGTGGTCAAGAAGGATGCCGGCGTGACTGATCCGAATGCCTGGCGCGTTATTTCGCCCAAGGCGGCAACTTGCACAGCCTGCCACGATTCGAGCAAGGCCATTGGCCACGTGACCAGCTTTGGTGGTTCTGCATTTGGTGACAAGACACAAGCGCAGGTTACCGGGTTGCCGCGCGAAACCTGTGATGACTGCCACGCAAGCGGCGGCTTCAAGGGTGTTGACATTGTTCACGGGCAGAACTAGCCGTGAGTGTCTCGACGTGTGTGCGAGGGCTGCCGCAAGCCCTCTGGTTTTCAATCAAGGCCGACCCTCTGAAGCGGCTGCGGGATAGTGCACCAGTTTTGGAGGAGGGTGGTATGCGAATCAAGCGTGCAATAGCCGTTGTTGGCCTGTGTTTGTCCAGCCTGTTTGTTTCCGCTTGGGCAGAAGAGCCAACCGGTGCTGCGTTTTGCGTCACCTGCCATGATGAGGAGGATTTGCCCGATATGCGCGCCAGTCCGCATTTACCGGGTGTTAAAAAACCTCCGCCAATGGCTGCTGCCGCCGCCGCGCTGAGTCGGCGCGCAATGGGCGACTCTGAGAACCCGCGCACCCCTGACTGCATCAGTTGCCATGGTGAGAGCAAAGAGCATGCATACAAGCCCGCTGGCGCCAAGGATTTACCCAAGCCCGACCGGACGTTTGGCAAGACTCCAGGAAAACTGTCGAAGTTCTCTGCAGTCGAGCGCAGCGCGGTATGTCAAACCTGCCATGACCGCGATCCAAAACGTGCCCTATGGGGCGGAAGCCAGCATCAGACCGCGGATATCGCCTGCGATAGTTGCCATCAGGTCCATACCAATCGGGACAAAGTCCTGAAAAAAGCGACCCAGACCGAGGTTTGCTATACCTGCCACAAGGAACAGCGCGCACAGATGGAGCGCGTGTCACATCACCCTGTTCCTGAGGGAAAGATGACCTGTTCTGACTGTCACAACGTTCATGGTTCGGCCGGACCCAAGTTGGCTAAACGTGATAGCACCAACGACACTTGCTATACCTGCCACGCAGAAAAGCGCGGCCCGTTTGTGCATCAGCATGAACCGGTGGCTGAAGACTGCTCGAATTGCCACAATTCGCATGGCAGTTCAGTGCCTGGTTTGCTCAAGGCGCGTGCTCCCATGTTGTGCCAGCAGTGTCATACACCGCACGTTTCCGGTGGTGTAGCGGCGCTGGGTGGTCAGCGCGGCGTGTATGGCCTGGCAGTGCCGGGGCAGATTTCGCCCCTGATCACCAATATGTCCAATGGCAAGAACGCAGTTAACTTGTGGCAGGGGCGCAGCTGCATGAACTGCCATACACAAGTCCATGGCTCCAACAATCCGTCGGCTACCAATCCGACGCCACAGCTGATGCTGCGTTGAAGTACGGAGAGCAATCATGACCAGATCCGATCCTTCATTTCACTTTCACCGCACGCTGCTGGCCTTGGCCGTGTGCGCCGCTTTTTTACCTGCACATGCGGATGAACCCGTCAAGATCGAGGAGGGCTCGGTGCGCGTCGGCGTTGGCGTGGTCCCGGCCAGCGCGGCGGACCGCGGCCTTTTTGGGCAATACAACGGTCTGCGTCCCGCACGCACTGCGGTTGGCACGCTCGGCTTCGATTACATGCTGCGAGACGATGAAAATGAAACCTGGATGCAAGTCCAGGGTTCCAATTTGCTTGGAGATACACGCGAGTTCAACTTGGTGTGGAAGAACCCCGGCGAGTGGAAACTGACAGCAGATTATGGTGAATTGGTGCGCTTCGACCCCAATACTGTGAATGCCGGTTTGATCGGGATTGGTTCCAGAACACCACAGGTTGTGAATTTGACGGGAGGCCCCGGCACGGGGACCGATGTCGACCTGAGCACCAAGCGAACCGGCTTGGGAATCGGTTTTGCCAAATGGCTTAGTCCGTCGACCATGTTCGAACTGGACCTGAAGAGTGAAAGGAAGGATGGCGCCCGTATGTTTGGAGTTGGGATGAATTGCCCGACTCCCGTTGCGCCAGGTTGCGCAGGCACGACCGGCATAAGCGCCGGGTGGGCGCTCTTGATGGTGCCCGAGCCAATTGACTCCACCCACAACCAGGTCGAAGCGCGGCTGAGTTATGGTTTTGAAAAATTGCGCTTTAGTGTGGGTTATTACGGATCCTTCTATCGCAATGCCAATGGCACGATGGGTGCCACGGTGCCCGCCAGCCTGAACAACCCATTGGGCGTGCCAATGGCATTGAGCAGTGGTTTGCAGGGAATTTTGGGTCAACCCATTGCGCTTGCGCCAGACAGCCAGGCTCACCAGTTGGACTTCAGTGGCAATTACGACTTCACTCCAACCACGCGGGCTACATTTAAGCTGGCTTATGCGAACGCATCGCAAAGTCAAAACTTTGCGGCTGCCGGGTTGGGTGCTGCGCCGGCAGGTGTTCTCAATTTGGGCGGTGAGTTGGTGACCAAGCTCGCCAAGTTCGGCCTCAGTGCGCGCCCGGTCCCCAAACTTAGCTTGCTGGCTGACGTGCGATACGAAGACAAGGACGACCGCACGCCATTGGCGCGCTATAACCTTGAAGGCGCCGGAACCTCTGCTGCGACCTACACCAATCAAAACCTGCCATACAAAAAATTGCATGGGAAGCTGCTGGCAAACTGGCAGTTTAATAGTGCCTACCGTGGAAGCGTGGGAGCCGACTACGAGGACATTGACCGAGGCCTATACACCGCTACGGCAGCGGCCTCAGGCATCAGCGCACTGCGCCAGAAAACCAAGGAAGTCAGTGTCCATGCCGAAGTTCGGCGGCGCATGACCGAGGACATGAGTGGCTCGTTAAATGTATCGAGCGCCCGACGCGACGGGTCGGACTGGTTAAGGGATAACAGCGGCACCGGTGTCACTGCCATCGCTGACCCCAGCGTGGGGTTTTTCCCAACGGCGATTTTTATGCCAACCTTGGCGGATCGCAGGCGCGACAAAATCAAGTTGTTTGCTGACTGGCAGCCCAGCAGCAGCCTAGCGATTCAGGTCGGCGCAGAGCAAGGCAAGGACTACTTCAATACGCCAAGCAATTACGGTCTGCGTGGGACCGACATGGGTCAGTACAGTCTGGATTGGTCCTATGCGCTGAGCGAGACTTGGGCATTGAATGGCTACGCATCGCGTGGTTTGCAAACCCTCAACCAGGCGCGCCCAGCGGGTTATGTGATGGCATTTCAGAATGCCAGTATGACGGCGGGACTTGGTGTCACCGGAAAACTCGCAGGCACCGTCCAGGTCGGTGGATCATTGACTTACATGAATGACCGCAGCGTGTTTGATCAGACATTGGATACGTTTGCCGGGAGTGACAGCGTTGCATTGATGGTTGCAAACGGTGGTTTGCCGGACGTCGTCTTGCGCCAGACCGCGGTAAAAATGTTTGCCAAATTTCCGGTTGACAAGCAGTCATCCATTCGTTTGGACGTTGCGCACCTGCAATCCACGACAAATGATTGGGCATGGGCATACAACGGTGTTCCCTTTACGTTTTCTGATGGCACGACTTTGTCTCAAAAACAATCTCAAAATGTCGGATATGTCGGCCTGACCTATTTCTATGTCTGGCCCTGATTTTCTTGCGATAGGTCAAGAATATGAGCAATAGCACGCAACCGAAATGTTAGCTTGCTGACATTGCGCCCATACTGCCGTGTACCCGTGTCATTCATGCGAAACCCGCGTATTTTGTTAATCACGCATTAGGAGACCATAGTGAAACTAACTGATCAGTCCTCATTGTTCGGACCACCGAGCCACTGGCTAAAGCATGTGGCAGCCGGAGTCATGGTGGCAACGCTTGCGGCCTGCGGCGGCGGCGGCGGCAGCGACACTGCGGCTCCCACTCCGAGTGCGCCGGTCGTGCCAGTGCCCACTGGCGCTGCACCTATCAAATTGTCGGCCACTACCCCTGCAGCCACTTTTGCGGCCCTCACACCGGCAGTGCCTTCGGTTGCGGTCGCCATCAATGGTGCACCGGTCGTCAACTTTTCAGTTACGGACGGCAAGGGTAATGCGATCATTGGTCTGGGCAGCAAATCCCAAGCGGCCACCGCAACGCTGGTGAGTTACCCTAATATGGCTTTCTCGTTGGCCAAACTGGTTCCTGCCACTGCGTCTGCGCCCAGTAAGTGGGTTAACTACGTTGTGACCACGGTTCCAACCAAGAACGCTACCACTGGAGCGGTCACCGCATCGGTGCCTACGCGTCCGAGCACCGACAACACGGGTACGCTGGTTGACAACAATAACGGAACCTACACCTACACGTTCTACCGTGACATTACCAAGATCAAGGATGTCGTGGCATCCGCAACGCTGGTTGCACCCAACGTCGCCGCTGACCTGGGTGATTTGACCTATGAACCCAGTGCAGTGCACCGCCTGACAATTCAAATTTCAGGCAATGCACCAGGTACTGGAACCAACACGGCAGATGGCAAGCAAACGACTGCTGCTGTGCCCATGACTAAACCATTGGATGTGGTGTACGACTTTATTCCGGCAACCGGCAAGGCGGTCACGGCGTCAGACCCATCGCGTGACATTACCGCTACCGCCAAGTGCAATGAGTGCCACTTCGCGTTGGGTGGGATTCCAGGCGACACAACGAGCGATTCGGGGGCGGGCTTCCACGGTGGCAGTCGCAATGAAACCAAGTATTGCGTGGTTTGCCACACCGAGCAGCGCAAATACGGGCGGGTCGAGGCATTGACTGATGCCAAAGGAAACTATGTGCTGACCAAGAGCGCTACTGGTGCAACCACCAGCGCCGGCACCTACCGTATCAATGACGGCGCGACGGGCAATTTCCCCAACATGATTCACAAGACGCACGCTGGCAAACACCTCAGCAAAACTGGTTACGATTATGCTGGCGTTGAGTTCAATGAAGTGGGTTATCCCCAGGACTTGCGCAATTGCACCAAGTGCCACGACGGAACGGCAACCTCAACCGCTAAAACGGCGCAGGGCGACAACTGGGTTACTTCTCCCAGTCGGGTTGCGTGCGGTGGTTGCCACGATGCAGTGAATTTTGCAACAGGCAAGGTGACCAAGGCGGGTGTTACCACTAACCACTTCCCTGGCCCACAAGCCAATGATGCAAATTGCGCGACCTGCCACACCGCAACCAACAATTCGATTTACCACCTCTCGGTGACACCGCCGAATCTTGCGAGCGCGTTACATGTTGCTGGTGGCAATGCCAACTCCAATTCTGCCTGGATTGCTTCGAACACCAGTCGCTTGCCAGCAGGGGCTATCAAGGTCAGCTATGACATCCAAAGTGTCTCCAGGAATGCTGCCAAGCAGCCCGTGATGGTTTTCAAGATGCTGCAAAACGGTGTTGCTGTGCCCTTTAATAGCAAGACCACCAAGACCGAAATTTGGGACAATTTTGTTGGTGCGCCCAGTGTGTATTTTGTCTACGGCATGCCGCAGGATGGAATTACCGCACCTGCTGACTTCAATGCGTCCACCTCGAGCTACTTGCGTAGTCTCTGGAACGGCACCGCAACCGGGGGAGCAGCAGGCACGTTGACGGGTCCCGATGCAAGCGGTTATTACACGGCTACGCTTACCGGTTCCACCATTCCTGACTCTGCGGTCATGTTGACCGGTGGCCTGGGCTTCTCGTACAACGTGACGAGCAGCTTGCCACTGACACAGTTCAACCTGGTTGACTATCCAATTGCCGCATCGAAAGTCGCAGGGTTGAACCCAGCCATGCCCAACTGGACGGGTGGTTTGATTGTGATTGCACCTAACATCAGCAAGGTAGCGACCGGCTACACCGCGCGCCGGGCTATTGTGAGTGACGCACTGTGCAACAACTGCCACCAGGAACTCGGCACCTTCACGGAAGAGGCATTCCACGGCGGTCAACGCAATGATGGTTCGACTTGCTCTTGGTGCCATACTCCCAACCGCGCTAGCAGCGGCTGGTCGGCTGACTCCACCGAGTTTGTGCATGCTATCCACGCAGGAGCGAAACGCAGCGTGAAGTACAACTGGCATGCCATTTCTGCTACAGACGGCTTCTGGGATATCAAGTACCCAGGCGTTCTGAAAAATTGCGAATCGTGCCACTTGCCCAATACATACGACTACAGCGCTGCCGGTTCAACCGTTCCGGTGCCAAACAACCGTCAATATCGGACTGTGATGGCCGGCACCAGCACTGCAGCAACAATTAGCACATCACCTTATGTTGCTCAGACTGCAGGTACGGCTTACGGGGCAGGTTATAGCGTTAGCGCCGCAACGGGTGCTATCACTCAAGCGGCAGGTACGACCCTGGTGACTTCGCCGATTGCCACTGTGTGCTTCTCTTGCCATGACAGCACGACTGTGGTTGCAGGCAAGACCGAGAGTGCGGTAGACCACATGAAGCGCCAGGGAGCTTCTCTCTATACAAGTCGCACAACTGGGCTGGCAACCAAGGAAATTTGTATGGATTGCCATGCCGCCAATAGTGACAGAGGCCTGGGTATCAAGGCGGTTCACACTATCAAATAACGCAACGGTGGATATCTCGTTGTTAGCATCTGAACGAGTGCGGTTCGCCGCACTTGATCCGGTGAAGGAATAAACAACCCGCAGGTGGCAACGCCTGTGGGTTGTTTTTGTTTAGGCAAGCTTCTTTTTATGCATCCCAGACTGATCTCCATAACCTTCATTGCCAGTGCGTTGGCATGTTTTGCACCTACGTCGATTGCCCAGCAGGACAAGGACAAAGCGATGGCAGATGCCAGATTTGCATCTGCGTTGGGCCAAGACAGCAAGGCGTCATCTGCGGCGCCGAAGTCTGTTGCAAAAGTCAAGTTGATTGACCTGAACAACGCGAGCAAAGAGGAGTTGAAATCTCTACCGGGCGTCGGTGACGAGGTGGCTGGCAAGATCATTGCCAAACGCCCGTATGGCAGCAAGGCCGACCTTGTCAGTCAAGGCGTGATGCTGGGTGGACCCTATGCATCCGTGAGGGCGTTGGTGACTGTCGAGCCCAGCAGGAATTCCCCGGTCAAGGTGGGAAAACAATGAAATTGGCACAACGCGATATGAGCAAAAAACATGACCAAAATCAAGGCATACTTAAAGTGGGTAGCAGGGCACGAGGGTGGAGTTTCAGGTGTCCCTTTTTTCGTTAACACGTCGCCTAGTTTGGCGCAATAAAAGTCGCATCGACTGTTTTTTGGAGTAAACAAATGAGCAAATTATCAGTATCCCTTGTCAGTGCATCCGTCCTCTTGGCGATTGCCTCTTTAGCACCGGCACATGCCGCTGTGGATGTGGAAGCCGCTAAAGCGCTGTCCAAGAAGAATGACTGCACCAAGTGCCACGCTCCTGATAAGACCAAGAAGGGCCCATCCTGGAAGAAGATTGCCGAAAAATACAAAGGCAAGGCAGACGCCCAGGAGAAGGCCATCAAGAACATGACCGACGGCAAGAAGGTCAAACTTGAAGACGGCACTGAGGAAGACCACAAGATCATCGACACCAAGGACGCGGCCGCAATGAAAAACCTGGCCGACTGGATTTTGTCCCATTGAGTTTGAAGCTGCGTCTGCGGGTTCAAACCCCGCTGGCGTAGTGCGCCAGCATGATGAACGGGTTTTTCATGTCGGTCTACGGTTGTACGTGGTGCGGAAAAGAAACCTGTGTCTGGCTGGCAATGCCCTTGAATGGCTTCAGTAGTTGATGTGTATCAACATGGTCGCCTTCTGTTTGGGTCGAAATTTTTTTAGGGCGTAACAATGGCGTTGCGCTTTTTTTAAGTGGAAATTCTTGATCATGCGAAGCTCATTCAAGCCCATGCGGTTGTTGTCAACTTGGCTGCTGGCCGCGTGCCTCGTGCCTGCCGCTGTGGCAGCAACCAAGGCCGCGCCCGAACCCATCGCCGTTATGGCAACCAAGTTGGACAACGCCACTTGCCAAACCTGCCATGACGGTAAGAAGGGCAAGCTTGAAGCGAAAGACGCCCAAGGCAAGTCCCGTGCACTGAAGGGCATCGCAACCGAGACTTTCGCCAAAGGAGTCCATGCCAAGATGGATTGCGTGGCGTGTCACACCGACATCAAGGACAACGCTGGCAAGGCAAATGCCCATCAACGAGATGCAGCGCAGACGCTGAAGAAGGTCGATTGCGCGGGCTGTCACCAGGAACTCTGGGACAAGGCGCAAAAAGATGGAAAGGCACAGGCCAATCCGCGTTTGGGTGTCGTTGCGGAGAATATTGACCTGTACAAAAAGTCATTCCACGCACGCCCCAGTGCTGACGACAAGACCAAGCCAAACGCGTCGTGCGACAACTGCCACGATACCCACAGCTTCAATGTTCCGGCCCTCAACTCACCTGAGCGCGCTGCATGGCGTCTGGGTGTTTCTGCCAGTTGCGGCGAGAGTTGCCACACCGATCAACTCGAGGCCTATGCCGAGTCGATTCACGGGCAAGAAACCATCAAGAAAAACAACCCCAAGTCCGCAGTTTGTACCGATTGCCACAATTCACATTCGGTGGTCAATACCTCGGGTGACCCGTTCAAGGTGGCCATTTCTGCCCAGTGCGGCAGTTGCCACGAAGCCAACTTTGCGTCTTACAAGGCCACCTACCATGGGCAGATCAGCACCCTGGGGTACTCCTATACCGCCAAGTGCTACAACTGCCATGGAAGCCACGAGATCCTGAAGGCGGATGACCCGAACTCCAAGGTCCATGCGGACAACCGCATGAAGACGTGCCGCAGCTGCCACAACGGCAAGAAGGACTTGGCTGATGCGCCAGCCGGTTTTGCCACTTTTCAGCCGCACGGCCACGCGGGAGACTTTAAGCGCTACCCCGAGATCTGGATTGCTTTTCAGATCATGGTCCAGTTGCTCGTAGGAACCTTTGGCTTCTTCTGGCTGCATACATTGCTGTGGTTCTATCGCGAATTCAAAGAGCGCCGTCAGAACCGCAACACGCCCCATATCAAGGCGGATGACCTGCTGGTGAAACACGCAGGCAAACACATCCAGCGTTTTAGCCCGATCTGGCGTCTGGCGCATATTACGTTTGCTTTGAGTCTGATGATTCTCACGTTGACCGGCATGCCACTGTTCTATCCCGATGCACCCTGGGCAGCAGCCGTCATGTCTGCTTTGGGTGGACCACATATTGCGGGCATGATCCACCGGGTGAATGCGGTCATCTTTGCGGGTGTGTTCTTCTGGCATTTGTTCTATTTGGTGTGGGGAATTGTGAGTGACTGGAAGAACTTCAAGTTCTTTGGCCCGAACTCCATGATTCCCAACTTGAAGGACGCTGCCGACATGCTGGGCATGTTCAAGTGGTTCTTTGGTAAGGGACCGCGCCCTCAGTTTGACCGCTGGACCTATTGGGAGAAGTTTGACTACTGGGCACCGTTCTGGGGTGTCACGATCATCGGTGTCAGCGGTCTGGTGATGTGGCTGCCCAACGTGTTTGGCGCCTTCCTGCCGGGTTGGGTGTTCAACGTGGCGGCTATCTTCCACGGTGAAGAAGCGTTCCTGGCCGTGGTGTTCCTCTTTACGGTGCACTTCTTCAACAACCACTTCCGGCCGGACAAATTCCCGGTGGAGGTCGTGATGTTTACTGGAACGTTCTCGCTCGAAGAGTTCAAACATGAACATCCTCTGGAATATCAACGCCTGGTTGACAGTGGAGAGTTGGAAAGCCGTCTGGTTGATGCACCGTCACCGGCCAGGTTGACTGCAGCTAAAGCCTTGGCCTTTGTGCTGATCGCTTGCGGCTTGACGCTCCTGACACTGGTGGGAATTGGTTTCTTCACCAGCCTGTAAGGGTGTGTGAGGAGTGCACGAGCGAAATTGATATCACGATCGTGATTGAAAGGAAGACATGGAAATCGTAGAAGCAGACGTTGCCATCGTTGGCGCCGGTGGAGCCGGTTTGCGGGCCGCGATCGCTCTGGCAGAGACCGATCCAACGCTGAAAATCGCGCTCATCTCCAAGGTCTACCCCATGCGCAGCCACACCTGTGCGGCAGAGGGCGGTGCAGCGGGCGTGATCAAAAAAGATGACAGCTTGGCACTGCATTTTGACGACACCGTGGGCGGCGGTGACTGGCTGTCCGACCAGGATTGCGTGGAATACTTCGTGAACGAAGCGCCCAAGGAACTGCTTCAACTCGAGCACTGGGGTTGTCCCTGGAACCGGGAAGAGGATGGCTCCGTTGCGGTGCGACCCTTTGGCGGTATGAAGAAGCAGCGCACTTGGTTTGCGGCCGACAAGTCAGGCTTTCATATTCTGCACACCTTGTTCCAGACCACGCTGCAGTTTCCCACCATCACACGGTACGACGAATACTTTGCGCTGGATCTGCTGGTGGATGAGGGCCGCTGCCAGGGTCTGACTGCCATGGAAATGAAGAGTGGCATGATCAAGCAGTTCAATGCCAAGTCGGTCATTATTTGTGGTGGTGGTGCCGGGCGCATGTTTCCGTTTACGACCAATGGTGCGATCAAGACGGGTGACGGCATGGCCCTGGCCTACCGTGCTGGCGTGCCGCTGAAAGACATGGAGTTTGTGCAGTACCACCCCACAGGCTTGCCCAACACCGGTAGCCTGTTGACCGAGGCTTGCCGCGGCGAGGGTGGCGTGATGCTTAACAAGAATGGCAGACGCTACCTGCAAGACTATGGCATGGGCCCCGAGACGCCCTTGGGTAAACCCCAGCTCAAGACCATGGAGCTCGGCCCCCGTGACCGCGTGAGTCAAGCCTATTGGCATGAGGTGCAAAAGGGCAACACAGTCACGACACCATGGGGCGAATGTGTGTTGCTGGATATGCGTCACCTGGGCGAGAAGTACATTGATGAGCGCCTGCCCCTGGTGCGCGAATTGGCCATCGCCTATTTGGGTGTGGACATCGTCAAAGACCCGGTGCCCATTCGCCCTGTGGTGCACTACATGATGGGCGGTATCTCCACCAACACCAAGGCCGCAACCGAGTTGCCAGGCCTGTTTGCGGCCGGTGAGTGTGCCTGCGTCAGTTTGAACGGCGCCAACCGGCTGGGCTCCAACTCGCTGACCGAGTTACTCGTATTTGGCAAGGCTGCTGCCATGTCGGCCATCGCGCATATCAAGTCCGTTGGCCCTGCCAACAAGGCAGTCTTGAAGGCGCAGGCCGATGCATCCCAGGCCCGTATCCGCGAACTCTTCTTGCGCACCGATGGCAAAGAGTCCATGTCGGGTCTGCGCAAGGAGATGATGGACACCATGGAGAAAAACTGTGGTCTGTACCGCACCGAAGAAGGATTGCAGGAAGCGGTTGCCAAAATCATTGAGCTGCGTCAGCGCTACAACAAAGTGGTACTGCACGATAAGAGCAATGTATTCAACACCGATCTGTTCCAGGTGCTGGAGTTGGGCTCCATGCTGGACTGCGCGTCTGCTTTGACCGTTGGTGCGCTGGCCCGTAAGGAGTCTCGCGGTGCGCACCAGCGGCTGGACTTTGTGGAGCGCGACGACAAAAACTTCCTGCGCCACAGCCTGGCCTATTACCAGGGGCAGGACACGGCCCGCATGGCCTATCTGGACGTGGTGATCACCAAGTCGCCACCCGGCGTGCGCGACTATTCTGGAGACCACAAATGACACAATTGAAGCAGCGTCTGGTGCAGCTTGAAGTGTTGCGTTATGACCCGGAAAAGGACACGGAGCCACACTTTCAGAAATACGAAGTGATGTGCGCCGAGGAGTGGGTGGTTCTTGATGCGCTCAATGCGGTCAAGGAGAGTATCGATCCTACGCTGTCGTACCGCTGGTCCTGCCACATGGCAGTCTGCGGCAGTTGCGGCATGATGGTCAACGGCGAGCCCAAACTGTCGTGCCACGCATTTTTACGGGACTACGATGGCGTCATTCGTGTGGAGCCCTTGGCGAATTTCCCGATCGAGCGCGATTTGGTTACCGTGGCGGATGATTTCATTGACAAGCTCAAGCGCGTCAAGCCCTACCTGATTCCCAAAGAAAAGAAGTCAATCGAGCAGGGTGAATACAAGCAGACCCCGGCGCAGTTGATGAAATACCGGCAGTTCTCGATGTGCATTAACTGCATGTTGTGCTACGCCGCATGTCCTGAATATGCTTTGCAGCCCCAATTTATTGGACCAGCTGCCATCACACTGGCGCACCGTTACAACCAGGACTCACGCGATGGTGGGCGCGACGAGCGGCAAGAAGTGATTGCCACCAATGAGGGCGTTTGGGAGTGCTCATTCGTGGGCGCATGCTCTGAAGTCTGTCCCAAGGCGGTGGACCCTGCGGGCGCCTTGCAGCAAGTAAAAGTGGCAAGCACACTGGACTGGTTTAAGGAACATCTGTTACCTGGAGGTTCAAAATGAGTCGCAAACCTTTTGTCCGCCCTGTTTCGAAGACAGGCTGGTGGTTAAAGCACCCACGCTACATGCGCTATATGTCACGTGAGGTGACCTGTGTTTTTATCGGAGCGTTCGCCTTGCTGATGCTGTGTGCCGTGGAACGTCTGGCCAGTGGCAAAGAGGCCTACGAATCGTTTATTGCTGCGCTGCACGGTCCTGTGAGTTTTGTTGGTTTGCTGTTGGTATTGGTTTTTGCGCTGCATAACGCGACAAGTTGGTTTAACGTAACGCCCAAGGCCTTGCCGGTGCAAATTGGTGAAGAATTTTTGGCGGGTAAGTACATTATTGGTGCGCATTACGCAGTTTGGATTGTGGCCTCGCTGGTGGTGTTGTTCTTTGCGGGGGTGATCTGATCATGGCCAAATCCAATAAACCGATCTTTTGGAGCCTTTTTGCGGCGGGGGGCACGCTGGCGGCGTTTTTGGCGCCAGTATTGGCCCTGTTGTTTTTGTTGGTCACAATCGGGCACGTGCCTGCATTGCTAAGCTATAACAATTTGCACGCGTTCGCCGCCAATTGGTTGGGGAAATTATTTCTACTGGGTGTGATTACCCTGTTCTTGTGGCATGCTGCACACCGTCTGCGGGTCACACTGCATGACTTTGGTCTGCGCCAGGATGCTGTGGTGGCAGTGGTCGTTTATTTGGTCGCGGCAGTGGGTACGGGTCTGACCGTGTTGTATTTGCTGCGCATCTGAAGTTTCTTTGCACCGACTATGCACCGTCGTTTGACTGACGGGGATAGTGTGCAAGTTAAAAGGTCTATTTGTGAGTCCAAAACAAAATGCGGCCGTCGCACAAACTGAGTCGCTGCAGGCAATGGGTTCCGGTCACGCGATGGCTCCAGCTGTCATTCCAGATTACTTGCACAACACCTACTGGTGGGCCTATTTGCATCCAAGGGCCGTGCATATTTTTGAAAGACAGTGGCTGGTCAACTTGATCTTGTGGGGGAATTTTGCCAAGTTGCGTGATGCCGCTTTGCAGGAGATGGGTGAGGTCATCAACGGGCGCGTGTTGCAGGTGGCCTGTGTATACGGTGACTTCACCGAACACTTGGTACGTCGACTGGGCCCACAGGGCAGTCTTGATGTTATTGACGTCGCCCCCATACAAATCAAAAATCTCCAGTCCAAGCTGAGCAACCCGCAGCATGTCAACGCCTTGCTGCAAGACTCGAATAATCTGCAATTCGAGGACGGAAGTCACGACTCCGTGGTGGTGTTTTTCCTGTTGCATGAGCAACCGGCTGATGTCCGTCGAAAGACAATTTCAGAGGCACTGCGGGTCACCAAGCCGGGGGGTAAGCTCGTATTTGTGGATTATCACAAGCCGGTCGGTTCCAGCCCATTTCGGTACTTGATGGTGCCTGTGCTCACAACGCTGGAGCCATTCGCAATGGATATGTGGAATGGCGAAATTGTTGATTGGCTTCCCAGTGGTGTCAAAGTGTCCAAGGTTGAAAAAGAGACCTACTTTGGCGGCCTATACCAAAAGGTCGTGATTACGCGCTAATTGGCGTTTGTGTTGCGCAGCAGTTTGTTAGTCCTGCGCGCCTTCAATGAGGAAGCGCACTCGGCGTACTCCGTTCCATTCGTCTGCATCCAGTCTGAAAGCCAGTGTGACCTTTGCGGGCAAGGGCTCGGTCCGGCCAAACCAGATGCCATCCACGGCCTGTCCTTGATGCCGGAGTTTAAGGGACAGGTGCTTTTCGCCAACCAGCCGTTGTGAAAGGACCTCCACGGGCTCACTGAATGTTGGCGCGGCAAAGCCTTGGCCCCAAACTTCCTTGTGCAACATGTCAACCAGATCA
>CAIQBN010000086.1 GCA_903870065.1 uncultured beta proteobacterium
GTCTCCGAGTGGAACACTTTCAGTGTGCAGCACTTCAAGGCCATGGTGATGGCTGCACAAACCCCGGTGCTGCGCAATCCCTTGAGTGAGCGCGGAGACAACCTGGTTCAAACCCAGGATCGAATTAGCACCTTGCGTGGCGGCCGCGCGCGGGGCCGGCTGGCAGGAGGAAACTTGGCAGTGCTGAGTTCGCTGGCCGGTTCGCCCTACATGCCCGAGCTGCGTGGTGGCATCCTGTTTCTGGAGGAGATCAACGAGTACATCTACCGGGTTGACCGGATGTTGTCGACTTTACGCCTGTGTGGAGCCCTGGATCATTTGGCGGGCGTCGTGATCGGCAAGTTCACCAAGTGCGAGCCAGGCGAAGGTAACTTTGGCACGCTCACACTGGATGAAGTATTTGATGACTATTTTTTACCGCTTCAAGTGCCTGTATTCCGAGGGGCCATGATCGGCCACATCAAGCGCAAATTCACCCTACCCGTGGGGGCCGAGGTCGAAATCGATGCCGATGCAGGAACCCTGGAACTGCTGCACCCTGCCGTGTTGTAGACAATCCCATGCGCATACCGTATCCGACTTACGTTGCCACCCTGGTCTTTGCACTCGGCACCAGCCTGTGCCTGGCCCTGGAACGCGGCGCGGTGGCACGCCCACTAGCTACTTCGCGCTTGGCCGCAGCAGACTCCAACACACCCGCCAAGGCCTTGTTCGGCCGCGTAACCCGGTCGGCCGACATGGCGCCTGAACCCATCGGGTTTTATTCCCGGGGATGTGTTGCTGGAGCCACGGCACTAACAAGCCAGGGTCCGCATTGGCAAACCATGCGGCCATCACGCAATCGCAACTGGGGACATCCGGCGCTGATCCGGTTTATCGAACGGTTTGCGCCCGCGGCTGCCGCGGCCGCCCAATGGCCAGGCATTTTGGTGGGCGACCTCTCGCAACCACGCGGTGGCCCGATGCTGACCGGTCACGCCTCCCACCAAATCGGACTGGATGCCGATATCTGGCTCAAACCAATGCCAGCGCAGACCTTGACCCTGGCTGAACGGGAGGAAGTTTCTTCCATCACCGTCGTGCGCACCGACCGGATGGATGTTGATCCGTCCGCCTGGACCCCGGGTCACCTGGCCGTCCTGCGCACTGCTGCGCTGGATGATGACGTGCAACGCATTTTTGTCAACGCTGCCATCAAGAAAGCACTATGTCGAAGCGCCGGGGGCGAACCATGGTTGCGCAAGATCCGACCCGAACACGGCCACGACTACCACTTCCACGTTCGACTGTGGTGTCCAGTGGGCACTGACAATTGCACTCGCCAGGATCCAACCCCGCAAGGCGACGGTTGCGACGACACGCTGGCATGGTGGTTTACCGACGAAGCGCTCCACCCCAAACCGTCTGCGGCGCCCCCGGTGCCCTTGACCCTGGTCAAGTTGCCCCCCGCATGCCGTACCGTGCTTGAGGCACGCTAATGATTTCGACCCAAAAGTTGCTACATAAATGATAGCTACCAAAGTATATTTGACGAGGGCTAACACCCATTTTTTCATGAAGCATCCATGGATCGAACTGCAGCCAACCCCATGACACGGCGCAGCGCCATACTCGGGAGCTTGTTAAGCACCTTGCCCACGGCGAGTTGGCCGACCACCAGCGTTGGCAGTCTCAGCGCCGATCACGCTCTAACCGCGGCGTTGCAGGCACTGGTTGATGACCCACAGCATCCCCTGGCGAGTCTGTCTCTGCAATGCATTCAGGCTGGACGCACCGTTTATGCCAATCAGCTTGGCCGGCGGGTTATCGGCGAGTCGCAGCAAGCTGATTTGCCCGTCACGCCGCAGACCCTGTTCCGTATGGCATCGGTCAGCAAGATGGTGGTTGCGCTGGGCGTATTGCGCCTGGTCGATGCGGGCAAACTTGACCTGGACGCCGATGTGGGTCAAATCCTCGGGCTTCCCTTGCGCCATCCGCGCTTTTCGCAAACCGCAGTTACTGCACGTATGCTGCTGTCCCATCGCGCGTCGCTCAGTGACCTAGGTGGCTACCGGTTCGAAGCCGACGTGCCGCTGCGCAAGGTTTTGCTGGGCGGCGGCAGCCACTTCGACGGTGGACGCAGTTGGCTGGCGCAACAACCCGGCACCTACTTTCAGTACTGTAATTTCAACTACGGTGTGCTGGCAAGCGTGATGGAATTGGCCAGCGGCCTTCGCTTTGACCGGCTGATGCAACAGGAAGTCCTGGCGCCACTGGGAATGGCTGGCGGCTTTGATCCCAGTCAGTTCACTGCGGCCGAGTTAGCGAATCTGGCAACCCTTTACCGAAAGCGCTCCGCCGATGAGGTTTGGAACACAAACGGCCCGTGGGAGGCCCAAACCGATAACTTGCGCGGGATCCGGCCAACTGCCTCCGCAGCCCCGGGCAGCTATGTGTTGGGTTCGAACGGTACCCTGTACAGCCCACAGGGCGGACTGCGCACACGGGTGCACGACATGGGCAACGTCCTGCTCATGCTTTTGCAGGGCGGCGAGTGGCAGGGACAGCAATTTTTATCGGCAAAAAGTGTCAGGGCGCTGCTGACTGAGCAATGGCGTTACAAGCCCGATCGCCACAACGGGGACCATGACAACGGATTGTTTCAGGCCTGGGGGCTCGGTGTGCAGCACTTCATTGACCGCAGTTCGTCGCCTGCACGAACCGGCTATGGTGATCGTCTGGTGGAGCGCGGCGGCATGCAGGCATGGGGCCATTTGGGCGATGCCTACGGCCTGGTATCCGGCGCCATTCTCGACCCTCAAAATAAGCAGGGTGTTGTCTACGTCATCAGCGGCGTCGGCGCCGATCCCGACAAGAACAAGGCAGCCTACTCCAGTTTGTCCCGCTGGGAAGCCAAGGCACTGGACTTGGCCTGGAGCCATGTGCGGCAATTGGCGCGCATCAAAAGCGCACCACCAAGCCAACATTGAGCGCACGCAGGCTTGGCCTGCGGGTTGTGCTGCCAGCGGAAAAACCATCGACGTCATCAACCGTTTGAGATGTCTCGCTGTCGGGCGCCAAGAGGTTGACCAACCCGATCCGCAACTGAATGTTGCGGTCCATTCGCCACATTGCGAAAGCATCCAGGGTACGCAGTGCACTGCGCCGAGCCAACTGGCGATCGGTTTGTTGGGTGGCGTAACCAGGGCGCAACACAGCGCTAGCGCCAACCGTCCAGCCGGTATTTTTGATGCGCCGATCCCATCCCAGACTCAAGGACCACGGCGGCTGTGCTTCCAGGCGATTGTCCGGCCCATCCACTTGCTCGACATGCGACGTGTACATGCTCAGCGTTGAGCGAAGCTGGACGCCGCTGTCACGCCCAAACCAGGCAGGCAGCCAATCCTCAGCACGCCCTTTGAGCTCCATCTCAAAGCCGCGACTGACCGCCTGACCCAGATTGTCCGGGCGCGACACCCAGCGAACAACGTTGGCATCGGCAACCGTTTCAAGCGAAATTCTTTGGCGGATCAAGTCATCAATATGGCGGCTAAACAGGCCCACACTCAACACACCACCGGCTTCAGGATAGTGTTCATACGCCAGATCAAAACCAGTTGCAATCTCTGGACGCAACGACGGGTTGCCGGCCCGGTCGGCTGCAATCGGGGTATTGGTGACGTCACGTTCATAGGTGGTATTCAAGACATACCGCCCCATGAGCGAGGCCAGCTCGGGAAACTTGAAGCTGCGACTCAGGCTGGCCCTAATTTGGTCCTTTCCCTTGGGGTCAAGGCGAAAATTGATATGCAGAACCGGCGCGGTGAGGTGCGCCACGTTTTCCATTTCACTCCCCATTTGGCTGCTGCGGGTGAGCAAGCGCTCCAGACGCAACCCTGGCAACATCGACCAGCGCTCACCCATGCTCCACTCATCTTGCATAAAAAAGACTGAACGCTCCATGTGCGCGGCAAAAGGCATCCCGTCCGAGCTATCGATGCGTTCCTGGGCGTTGTCCCAAACCCGGCGCAATTCATCACGCTGGCGTCGCTCCTGCTCCCACCCCAACAGCAAGCTGTGTTCGACCCCCACAGGTTGACTCCAGCGTCCACCCACCGATGACCGGACTTCATCAAAGCGTGTTACGGTGTGGCGCACCAGACTCGGGCTGGTGTCTGCCCGCCATCCAAGGTAGTCGCCCACGGTCTTGCGCGACGTGTCCTGCCAGGAGGACTTCAGTTCAATTCGGGACCCATCCGACCACTTGCGGTGCCACTGAAACTGCAGCCGCTGCACCGCAGTGTCTGTGTTCGCCTCTGACTGGTCTTGCACCGTAACCGAGGGTGTTCCAAACCGGTCATCAATGGTGCGGCGGCTGTTGCTAATTGACAGCGCCTGCTGGATAAAGCCGTTGAGCATCACCGTGTCGGTGTTACCCCATTTCCACTGCAATCGGGGGGCCAGCTGCGCGCTGCCGCTGCGAGTCTCGTCCCGACCCGCAATGGCCTGTGCGCGAACCTCGCCCGCTGGCGTGCGGGAAATGCGCTCGGAATCAAAATCGGTTCCCTGCGCGGAGCGCCCCAGGTTGCCCGCAATGACAAAGGCCAGATCGCCAACGCGATCGCCCCACTGAAATGCGGTCGTGCCACCTGGCTGCACGGCACGGTAGTTGGCGTTTGCGCGCCATTCGCGTTGCAGGGTTTTCGGCGGTTCCCGCAAAATGACATTGATGGTGCCGGCCACGCCGCTGAATTCTGCGGTGGCGCCCTTAATGACCTCAATACGCTCGACGTCACCTGGTGCCAGACTCTCCATCGAAAATCCTGGCGGCGCCGGCTCCCCATTGACCAAAATTTGTGTGTATCCGCCACCAAGCCCGCGCAGGCGCGGTGAACCACTATCCATGGAAACGCCTGGCAGGCGATTGAGCACATCAGCCAAATCGATATCGCCGTGGCGATCAAGCTCGTCGCGACCGTATACCGATTTGGCAATCGACTCGCGGCGACGCAGCGCATCATCGGACTCTGCCGGGGTGACAACCTCTACTCTGGGCAAAGTGGCATCTGCAGCCGTAACGCGACTCTGCATTGAACCCGGCGCATCCAGCGGTTCACTGGTCTGCGCGAGCACGACCGATGCGCCAGCCAGCCCTATACCGACCCAGCAAAGACAAATCCCGGCATAAAGCTGTTTTGTGGTGATTTTCATGCGTTGCAGCGGCAACATTCGTGCCCTATTGCTGCGATCTTTTGCGAAATCAAGGCCGCGCGGCGACCCACTCAACGATGCTGTCGAGCACCAGGCGCGCCTTGGCGGGCGCACTATCGTGGTTCACAAAGGCCACCACAACCCAGAGCCGGTTCTGGGCGTCTGGAACAAACCCTGCCAATCCCGACACATTGCGCAAACTCCCGGTTTTAAGCCGGGCCCGCCCCTCGGCGAGGGTTCCTTTAAAGCGCCTTGACAAAGTGCCGTCAACACCAGCAACCGGCAGGCTCGACAACAACTCGGGCAAAAAGGCGCCCTTGTGCGCTTCCCTGAGTACTGCTGCCATTTGCGCCGGCGTGATCCTCTCGCTGCGGGACAAGCCTGATCCGTTGTCCATCACCAAACCCGCGGTGGGGATGCCCTTGGCCTCAAACCAATGCCGCACTGCACCCGCTGCGGCATCAAGCGTCGGCTCCCCCTGCTTTGCCACATTGGCTCCGAGGCGCAGATAGGTCAGCCGGGTCATCGGATTGTCCGAGCGTTTCATCATGTCGCGCGCCACTTCGGCAAACGGGCGACCACGATGGGTGGCCAGCACAACGGCACCGGCGGGCGTTGCGCCCTCCGCATCCCCAACGCCCATCTGGCCACCGAGTTGCTGCCAAATTTGGCGCACGGCAGCAGCGGCAATCCATTGCCGGTCCAGTAAATTGAGATTGAGTCGTTGATGGCAGTCGCGCGGAAAGTGTCCCTGCAAGACAATCACTGCCCCATCAGGATGAACCTGCACTTGCGGCGGCTTCCAGTGGTCTTCCCAATTGGCGCACACCGCGTCGACAAGTGCCACTCCATCGGTGTCAATGCGCAGGCCAGGCAATGTCGGGCTGCTATAGGCCCGTACCTCCCGCCCATCGGACTGCAACACCATGCCAAGCACGCCACCATTGAGGTAGAGCGCATCCGGAATCACGTTGTACTGGAACTCGGGCGCTTCGTCAAAAGGCGCCACGCCCAGATCCAGGCGCGGCGGACTAAACAAGGTCCGGTCCACCACCAGGCCACCCTGAATATGGCGCACCCCCTGCTCGCGCAGCTGACGCAGCAGACTCCACAAGGCACCCCAATCCAAATCCGTATCGGCGCCGCCCCGCAAATACAGAGGTCCTGGCAACACCTCCCCGGAGACTGCGGACGTTGCCAGCAGATCTGTGCGAGCGCGTGCATTGGAGCCAAATTGGTCCAATGCAACAATCACCGTTGCCAATTTAATGGTGGAGCCCGGTTGCATGGATTGATCGGCATTCAACCAGACACCAGGCACCGCGCCATCCAGTGAAAACGCGACCAGACCCAGGTGCTGTTCTTGCAGCCCGGATTGCTCCAATGCGGCTCGAATCGGCGCTGGAAGCGTCGCCGCGGGCTGCAGGGTATTGCATCCCATCAACATCCAGGCACACAAGGCCAGCAACGCAGGTTTCAAAAAGTGCAAGGGCAACATAGGCATCCGTTTTTACCGCACCATCACGGTTACACAGCATCCTACCTTCCCCGTGAGTTCGAACCAAGCAAACGCGAAAGCAAAGACGAGGGCTCTTTGTCAGAGCCATGCAGCCAGCCATTCCCAAAGGTTATTGGACTCTGGGAAACATTCATTACCGGAAAAAGACAGATCGGGACATTACCTATAGTCACTTGGGACACTGTCAGTCATCATCTTTTACCAGAACACTCTTGCTCTTGCTCTTGCCCTTGTCGTTGCCCATAAAGGAAATCATCTTGAACTTGAAGAAGTTAACCCATGCCCTTACCCTGTTGGGTCTGTGCACCCATGTCGTCTCGACGGCGCAAACCGCTCAGCCAAGCACCACTTTGGGTCGCGTGGAAATTACCGGTTCAAGCATCAAGAGAATTCAGTCAGCTGGCGCCTTGCCAATCGAAATCCTGACCTCCGATGACTTGACCAAGCGCGGCATCGCCTCAGTGGAGCAAATGCTCGGTCAGTTTTCTGGCAATGCCTCGGGCGCTGATCAGGCAGTTTCCAACAACAATATTTTCGGTGGCGACACCGACCGTCTGACGGGTGGCTCGGCAAACGCCAACCTGCGTGGATTCGGGCCCGGCAGCACCCTGGTGCTGCTCAACGGCCGCCGGATCAGCACCTATGGCATGAGTGGCGGTGGCGTGGACATCAACACGATCCCCTTTGCCGCAATCCAGAGGGTTGAAATTCTCAAAGACGGCGCGTCGGCCATTTACGGAACCGACGCCATTGGGGGTGTGATCAATTTCATCCTGAAGAAAGACTATGAAGGCGTGTCAATCGGAGTGGATGCGTCGCGCCCCTTCCAGTCCGGTGGCGGCACAACGCGGCGTGCAGCGTTAACCGTTGGCAAGGGTACCCTGGAGAATGACGGCTTCAATGTCATGGCCAGTCTGTCGGTCGACAAGAATGACATTCTGCGCGGTTCTGACCGCGATTGGGTCAGTGGCTTCAACCCGGCTTTGGGCCTTTCACCCAATTCCAGCAGCTCACCGTTTGCCAACATCATCACCAGCACCGGTACGGCCATGGGCACTGCCGGCTCCCGGGTTGGGGCGAGCGACCCGCTCAAATACACCCGCATCAATTTACTGAGCATTCAGAA
>CAIQBN010000087.1 GCA_903870065.1 uncultured beta proteobacterium
ATGTACACGCGGCACTTCTAAGCAATTTTCTGGCACAACAAAAGGGGGGAAATGCATGGCACATATCGTCATCATGGGCGCCGGGATCGGTGGCATGCCCGCCGCATATGAAATGCGCGCAAGCCTGCCCGCAGAGCACCGCATTACTGTTGTGAGCGCTGTGGACTACTTTCAGTTCACACCATCCAACCCATGGGTAGCGGTGGGTTGGCGCGACCGGGAGTCCATTACCCTGCCGATCGCCCCCCTGCTGGAAAAGAAGGGCATTGGATTTATCGCGAAAGCTGTAACCACAATTGATGCAGCAGCCAACCGCCTTACCCTCAAAGACGGGGAGTCGGTGGACTATGATTACTTGGTCATTACAACCGGACCCAAGCTGTTTTTCGACGAAGTACCAGGCTCTGGTCCGCATGGTGGCCATACCCATTCCGTCTGCACCGTGGACCATGCGCTCGGATTCTTTAAGGACTATGAAGAGTTCTTAAAGAACCCGGGACCGGTCGTGATTGGCGCTATGCCGTTCGCCAGCTGCTTTGGACCGGCATATGAGTTCGCTTTCATTCTGGACACTGACTTGCGTCGCCGCAAGATCCGCCACAAAGTGCCAATTACCTTTGTAACCAGCGAGCCCTACATTGGTCATTTGGGCTTGGGCGGCGTGGGCGACAGCAAAGGGATGCTGGAGTCCGAGCTGCGCGCGCACGATATGAAATGGATAACCAATGCCAAGACCACCAAGGTTGAAGCAGGCAAGCTGTTTGTAACCCAGCTCGATGACCACGGTAATGTGTTCAAGGAGCACGAAGTACCGTTCAAAATGTCCATGATGTTGCCCGCCTTCAAGGGCGTCGATGCGGTGGCGGCAGTCCCCAATCTGTGCAACCCGCGCGGATTTGTGCTGATTGATGACTACCAGCGCAGCAAAGCCTACAAAAATATTTTTTCAGCCGGCGTTTGTGTTGCGATTCCCCCAGTCGAAGCCACTCCCGTCCCCACCGGGGCGCCCAAAACCGGCTACATGATCGAGACCATGATCTCGGCCATCGTGCATAACATTGCCGACGAACTCAATGGCAGCACGGCAAGCACCAAGGGCACCTGGAACGCCATCTGCCTGGCTGACTTTGGCGACACCGGCGCGGCTTTTGTGGCACTGCCGCAAATTCCGCCACGCAACGTCAACTGGTTTAAAAAAGGCAAATGGGTTCATCTGGCCAAGATTGCGTTCGAAAAATACTTCATGCGCAAAATGAAAAACGGAACCTCGGAGCCCATCTATGAAAAATATGTACTCAAGGCACTAGGCATTGTTCGCTTGATCCGCTGAGTTAAGCGAGCGCTCGACAACAGCCTATTTTTATAGAAAGAGGCGCCAGCCCTCGTGAATACTGCACTGTAAGCTATGTATTCAATAGCGCTGAGCAATCCGCGATGACCCGGTCCGGGGCGCAGGCTTCAATCGGTTGTCCCATGTTGTAGCCATAAGGCAACGCCCAGACGCGCACGCCAGCATTGCGCGCGGTGGTCACATCGATGCTGGAATCCCCCACAAAGAGCGCGCGCTCAGGAGGCACGCCAAACCGGCGCAGGCAGCTTTGCACACCCATGGGATCCGGTTTTTTGACGGGAAAGCTGTCGCCGCTGACCACCACATCGAGCAGCGGCGTCAGGGTGTGGGCATTCAACACCGTGTCGGTATAGCGGCCTTCCTTGTTGGTGACCACGGCCAGCTTTACGCCCTGCTGGCGCAAAGCGGTCAGGGTTTCCCGCACCTGGGGATAAAGCTGGCTGCGCTTGCCGCAACGCTGCTGGTAGTGCGTGTCAAAGCGGGACACGCTGAGCGCCAGGCTGTCGCTGGCGCGCACGGTAGAGTCCGGCACTTGGCCACTGAAGGCCAGCGCCTGAATCAGCAGTTCGCGGGTGCCGTGGCCAATCCAGTCATTCACCTGTTGCTGCGTCACCTCGGGCATGCCGAAGAAGCGCAACGTGTCATTGACCGCGTCAAAAATCTCCGGCGCTGTCTCCACCAGCGTGCCATCAAGGTCAAACATGACCAGATCAAAAGCGTTCATACGAGTTATTCAGGCAGCGACTCAGTTGGCAGCAACCACGATCTGGTCCGGCAAAGGCACCGCGTTGCGGTAGGCGGCGCGGTGCGCCAGTGTGCGCGCAGCCTCCACCACGCGCTGCGACGTGATGCCAAAGTGTGCGTATAAATCCTTGGCAGGTGCCGACTCGCCAAAGCTGGCAATACCCACCACCACCCCGGTGCGACCCACGTATTTGCGCCAGAAATCGGGGTGGGCTGCCTCAATCGCGATCGTTGGAAGCGCCAGTGGGAGCACCGATTCCTGGTAGGCGTCGCTCTGGCGGTCAAACAGATTACTGCACGGCATGGACACCACCCGTGTGGCAATGCCCTCCACGGCCAACGCGGCCTGGGCGGCCATCGCCAGCTCCAGTTCCGAGCCGGTGGACACGACCACTACCTGCGCACCCTCCATATCGGACAACACATAGCCGCCCCGGCGGATGTTCTGCTCCAAAGTCAGCGCCGTACTGGCATCGCCTGTGAGGCGCGGCAAGTTCTGGCGCGAAAGGCACAGCGCGCTGGGGCCGCCCTTGCGCTCAATAGCGTGGGCCCAGGCGACGGCGGTCTCCAGGCCATCGGCCGGGCGCCAAACATCCAGGTTCGGGATGAACCGCAAACTCGGAATGTGCTCCACGCTTTGGTGGGTGGGGCCGTCTTCGCCCAGGCCAATACTGTCGTGGGTAAAGACATGGATCACGCGCAGCTTCATCAGCGCAGCCATGCGGATGGCGTTACGGCTGTAATCGCTGAAGGTCAGGAAGGTGCCACCGTAGGGGATGTAGCCGCCGTGCAAGGCGATGCCGTTCATGATCGCGGCCATGCCGAACTCGCGCACGCCGTAGCTCATGTGGTTGCCCCATTGGTCACGGCCCGCCTTCACACAGCCCTTGAAGTTGGTCAGGTTGGAACCCGTCAGGTCGGCGCTTCCGCCAAAGAACTCGGGCACCAGGGCGCTCAGTCTGTCCAGCGCATTCTGGCTGGCCTTGCGGGTGGCCAGCGCATCGGCTTTGGCGGCAACTGCTGCCAGGACCCCGGGCAGCTTTTCTGCAAAAGCAGGCAGCAGGTCACCCGCCATGCGGCGCTCGAACTCGGCCGCCTGGTCTGGGTACGACGCGCGATAGGCCTCAAAGCCCGCGCGCCACG
>CAIQBN010000088.1 GCA_903870065.1 uncultured beta proteobacterium
CCCTGCAAGTTCCCCAAAATCGCGCTGGCTTGCACACGTGTCTCTTCGTACATCTTGATCAAGGCGTCAATTTGTTCACGGGTACCTGGGTCTTTTGAAGCAGTCAACCGCAGTTCCTGACTGCCAGTCAGAAGTCCCTGCGATATTTCCTTGAACGTGTTCAGGTCTTTACCCAGTAGAAACACCGCCTCGGGGCTAACTCCCTCAGCTGTCAAAAATTCATTGGATGACTTGCCGATTCGCTGGGTCAGCATTACCAACTGCCCGACTGCAGAAATTTCAACCGAGGGTGCGTTCTGCTGCAGCTTCATTGCCAAAATGGCTTCTGCTATTTCGAGTAAATCCGACGACTGTCGATTAATCAGACGCAGCGCTGAACCAATTTGCGTCAAAATTTTCTGCTGTGCCATAACCCCCTTGGCGCTTTTCTCAGCCCTGTCCACCAAGGGCATAATTTTTGCGAATTCATGTGCAAAGCTGTCCCCCAATGCTGTCAATCGGAGTTCATCGTCGCCATTCTGCAAACCACGGGTAGTTTTTGACAAGACTCCAGCACTGTCTGACACATCGGGGAATGCCTGGGCGCTGCCCACAACCGCCTGAGAAACTGACTTTGCCAGGCGCTGCGACTGCATCAAAGCTTGACCGGTTGCACCGAGTTGCTGCGCGACCTTTTCAGACTGACTTAAGGCATAAAACGTAACACCCGCAAGAATCAACAGCGCACCACCCAACAGCGCAAACAGCGTTCGCTGCTGCTGCACCACAGTCCGACTACCCAGGCCCGGTATCGTGACAAGGTCGCTGGTATTGGGCTTGCTGGCGCTTTCCTGTGAATCCCTCACCGCGGATACACGCCGCGGTGTAATCGCCACATCGTCATCCTGCACCGTCTCACCAACCATCGCACTGACGGACTCATCGGGCATTGCAAGGCTCAACCGCGAATCCAACTCTGACTCGCTTGGCTTTTTGGCGAAAATATTTTTTAGTTTATCGACGACGGACATAATGAACCTTACGAGTACTTAAACGCTGATGCTCAAAAATTGGGGAGATTGGGACAGGATTCGCAGGTCGATCTCCTGCCATCGCTCGCCGGCGGTGTCAACGAACTGATTGCCAAAAAAAGCAGGCGCGCCGATGTCAGCAGGGGAAGATGATGCAAATGCGTCGGCCCCGCGCAAGCCCAATAAGCCGTCGACCTGCAAGGCACAATTAACTTCCAACGCCACGTTCAGGGTGATCACGCTGAGATCCTGTGCAGCAGGCTCTGCTCGCGCGCTTCCCGTCTCACTTGCAATATAGGCGGCTAAATCTACCACCCCATACAAGCCCCCCCGGATGTTGAGAACCCCGCGGAACCAGTCGCGAGAGTATGGTACAGCCTGCAGACTTGCGAGCGGGAAAATCTCGCCAGATTGCGCCAGCGGAAACAACAAATTTTTCCCGCCCGCACGCACCGCTAGCCATGCAACCGTCATACCTTCCAGTCGGGCTGCCTGCAATCGGCTGGCTAGTCGGGTCTGGAGTTCTCTAAGTGCTTCGCGATTGGCCATGGATCAGTCGGTCAACCCAACGCTTTAATCTTGGCAAACAGCTCAGTTGCATCGACCGGCTTGGTGATGTAATCGCGCGCACCCTGGCGCATCCCCCAAACACGGTCTGTCTCCAGACTCTTGCTTGTGCAAATAAATATTGGTATATCGGTGTATTCGGGCGTGCGGTTAATCGCCCGGGTGAGTTGAAATCCGTTTTGGCCAGGCATCACTACGTCCATCAGTATCAGGTCAGGACGATCTTCAGTCAGACGCTTGAAGGCCTCATCTGCATTTTCTGCCGAACGAACCGAAAAGCCGTTTTTTTGTAGCAGATCCGTCAAAAACATGATTTCGGTTTTGGAATCATCAACGATGAGTACTTTGTGGATTGCCATCAATTCGCTCCTTGCGTAACGGTCCCAAATTGCCGCACGGCCTGCAACAACTGGTCTTTGGTGAAAGGTTTGGTCAAGTAGTCCTGAGCGCCGACCATACGACCTCGCGCCTTGTCGAACACACCGTCTTTGGATGAGAGCATTACGACCGGCACGCCCGAGTATTTGGCATTGCGCTTGATAATCGCGCAGGTCTGGTACCCATCGAGTCGTGGCATCAAAATATCGCAAAAAATAAGTTGGGGCTGGTAGTCATTGACTTTGGCCAAGGCATCAAATCCATCCTCGGCCAACATCACGTCGTGCCCACCTTGCTTGAGGAAAATCTCTGCACTGCGTCGAATGGTATTGCTGTCGTCGATGACTAGAACTCTGACATTGGTTGCGGCGGTGCTCAAAAAAGGTTGCTCCTGATCGTGTTTGGACGTTCACCGACAAACTGCTACGCAGCCTCGGCACTGCACTGTCAAATCTGAACCATTTCGAAATCTTCTTTTCGCGCCCCGCACTCCGGGCATGTCCAGTTCATTGGCACAGCAACCCAAGGCGTTCCGGGGCGGATTCCATGATCGGGGGCTCCAGCCGCCTCATCATATATCCAGCCACATATTAGGCACATCCACGTTTTTGTATCGCTCACAGCTTAAAGGGCCTTCGAATAGAATGCAAGGATTGTATAGAAGCAGTACCGGCCAAGTGGCACTCGCAGGCGCTAACCTTGCCATTCTGTCTGATGACAAACCCTAAGACAGGCCCCACATGACGGCAATTCCTGATCCCCCGATTGAAGCCGAAACCGACCACAATGAAACCAGTCCTTGCGTTATGGTTTTTAATGCGAGTGACCCCAGCGGTGCTGGTGGCATCGCAGCGGACATCCAGGCAATTGCGTCAGTTGGCGCCCACGCACTGCCAGTGGTTACGGGTGCCTACGCGCGTGATACATCTGAGGTGTACGACCACTTTGCTATGGACGACGAAGCAGTCACAGAGCAGGCACGTGCGATGTTGGAAGACGTTCCGGTGCAAGTTTTCAAGGTCGGGTTTGTGGGCTCACCGGAAAACCTCAGCGCAGTCGCGGAGCTGGCATCAGACTATTCAGACGTACCGCTGGTGGCCTTTATGCCCGACCTTTCATGGTGGCGGGATGACAAAATTGACCAGTATTTAGACGCCCACACAGAGTTGCTGTTGCCTTTGACCACCCTGTTGGTAGGAAACCACAGCACACTGTCGCGTTGGCTGCTCGCTGACTGGAGCGCTGAACGCGCTCCTACAGCGCGCGACATCGCTCGCGCCGCCAACGAATTCGGCGTCCCCTACACGCTAGTCACTGGCATTGCGTTGCCAGAACAGTTCATTGACAACGTTCTTTGCACCGCCACGGCAGTACTCTACAGTGCTCAATTTGAACACTTTGACGCCGTGTTTAGCGGTGCGGGAGACACCTTATCCGCAGCACTTGCAGCCTTAATTGCGAGCGGTACGGAGCTGTCTGAATGCGTCTCTGAGTCGTTAATTTATCTGGATCGTTGCCTGGAAAGTGGCTTCCGGCCGGGCATGGGCAATGTGCTCCCGGATCGCCTGTTCTGGGCTCATCCTGGCAGCGACGAAGACAATGAATCCCAAGAATCTTCCTTTGAAATCTCGCCAAATGACACACGACACTGACCGCAATCTGCAACTATTTCAACGCGCCCAAAAAGTCATTCCAGGTGGAGTTAATTCGCCCGTGCGCGCTTTCAAGGCAGTAGGCGGTACGCCCCGTTTTGTCTCACGGGCACAAGACGCCTATTTCTGGGATGCCAACGGCAAGCGCCACATTGATTACATTGGGTCTTGGGGTCCAATGATTTTGGGTCATGGACACCCCGCAGTGTTAGAGGCGGTACAAAAAGCCATACTCGATGGATTTTCCTATGGTGCCCCGACGGAGCGCGAGGTTGAACTCGCTGAAGTGATTTTGGCCTTGGTGCCCAGCATGGACATGGTGCGCCTTGTAAGCTCTGGCACAGAAGCCGGGATGAGTGCGATTCGCCTAGCCCGGGGTGCCACGGGGCGCAGCAAAATCCTCAAGTTTGAGGGCTGCTACCACGGCCACGCCGACGCGCTACTGGTCAAGGCTGGTTCAGGACTTGCAACATTTGGCAACCCAACCAGTGCCGGTGTACCGTCCGAAGTGGTGCAGCACACTATCGTGCTGGAGTACAACAACATCCCTCAACTCGAAGACGCCTTCACGATGCACGGCAAGGAGTTGGCCTGCCTGATGATTGAACCGATTGCCGGCAACATGAACTTTGTTCGCGCCTCTCAACCCTTTATGCAGCGCTGTCGCGAACTTTGCACGCTGCACGGCGCCTTGTTCGTGTTTGATGAGGTTATGACCGGATTCCGTGTTGCGCTGGGTGGCGCGCAAAGCGTTTATGCCAAACTTATTCCTGGTTTTGAGCCAGACATTACCGTGATGGGCAAGGTCATCGGCGGCGGCATGCCCCTGGCTGCCTTTGGCGGCAAACGCGCGGTCATGGAGCAGCTCGCCCCGCTTGGACCGGTATACCAGGCCGGCACGCTATCGGGCAATCCTGTCGCCACCGCATGCGGTCTGGCCACGCTGCGCGAAATCCGCAAGCCCGGTTTTTATGAAGCACTAGGCGCCAGAACCCAAAGGCTAATGGCGGGCATTAAGGGTGCTGCGGATGAAGTTGACGTTTCATTCAGTGTGGACAGCGAAGGGGGGATGTTCGGCTTCTTCTTTTTTGATACGCTGCCGCAGAACTATGCGAAAGTCATGACCACCGACAACAAGCGGTTCAACACGTTCTTTCATGGCATGCTGGACCGTGGCGTGTACTTTGCGCCTGCCCTGTACGAAGCTGGCTTTTTAAGCGCTGCCCACACCGACGCGGATATCGACGAAACAATCGCCGCGGCAATGGATGTATTCAAATTGCTATAAATAATATAGCTAAAACACCATCTCTCACGAGGGCTAGCGTGCAAATATACTGCGTATCAATTGAGTCGCCGACTGTGCTCTAACGCTATGGCAAACCGAACAAACGCAGTATCCAACCCGCAACAAGCATGGCAAATCCGGCATGCCATGCCTTAACGCCGAGTCGCCAGTGCTGCACGCGATTACCTGTCCATGCTTCACTGCCCAGTTGCAAGGTCTGCACTGCTGCCAAGGCGAGCAATAAAAGGATGCCCGGATTGGCTTGCCACGCGGCCAAGAAATTTCCTTCCACCAGGGCTGCACAGGCGCTAGTTCCGCCACACAGCGGACAAGGGAACCCACTCAAATGCCGAAAAGCACACAGTGGCACGTCCATGGCCATAATAACCGGGGCTCCCAACAAGGCAATGGGCCACCCCAGCAATAACGCCGATCGCCACTGACGCTCAGGTCCGCTCAAACTGGCGTCGACCTCACCCATTGGTAATGGCGGCAACGGCGCCGTTATCGGTCAGTTGCTTGGCCATATGGTACATACCAATGAAGGTAATTGGCAATGTGAGCAGCATACCGACACCACATAAAATTGCCCCTACGGATCCAATGATGCCAAGAACCAGTGCACAGAAAAATGCGCCCATCAAATTGGCTTTCAGCGCATCGAAAGCGCGCCTGATGGCATTGATACCATCCTTCTCGCCCGTAGCAACCAAATAGGCTGCAGTCGGAACCAGCGCCATGACCAGCAATCCGGGAATGAAACACAGCATGAAACCGATGGATACCACGATGCTTGACAGAAGGACGGCCAGCAGCGCTGGCACAAAGTCATCGAATCCCTTGAATACGTCTGCAATTTCGGGTTTGCCGCCCTCATCCTCCAATTTGATCATGCGCATGTAGCCCACAACCATCGGACCAGTCAACAACCCAGCGCTAACCCCGCCCACGATGCCGACCAGGAGTGTGGTCGCAATATGGGTAACCGGATTCTTCTTCAGACCGCTGATACCGGCAGAAATGCATTTTCCAATGTCTGGAGCAGCCATTTTTAGAACCTCTCTTGTACGAAGCGCAGAAAAAATATCATGCTAACACCAGGGCGCAATGCCGGCGGGATCAGTGGATTTAAAGCTACAAATACAATAGCATTAAATACTCACTACATGAGGGCTGACCCCCAATTCAATGGCGAAAATGCCGCACGCCGCTGAATACCATGGCCACCCCGCGTTCATTTGCCGCACTGATGACTTCGTCGTCTCGCATCGAACCGCCGGGTTGGATAATACTTGTGGCGCCCGCATCCACCACCACATCCAGACCATCGCGGAACGGGAAAAAGGCGTCGCTTGCGACTACAGTTCCGGCGAGCGACAAATTGGCATGCCCGGCCTTGATGCTGGCAATACGAGCGGAATCCAGTCGACTCATCTGTCCAGCACCCACGCCCATAGTCATGCCGCCCTTGCAAAATACGATCGCGTTTGACTTGACGTACTTCGCGACAGTCCAGGCAAATAGCAGGTCTTGCAACTGATCGGGCGTTGGTTGCCGCGTCGTGACGACCTTCAGATCTGCCAAATGCAGGATGTGGTTATCCGCCTCCTGAACCAACAATCCACCGCTGACCCGTTTGAACTCAAAACTATTTCGGCCGGCGTTCAAGATTTCGGCTCGGTTTTCTGGCAGCGCGATCCGGAGCAAACGAACATTGATCTTGGCCTTAAACACCTCAAGCGCTTCTTGTGTGAATTCGGGTGCCATCAGCACTTCAACAAATTGCTTTGCCACGATTTGAGCAGCCTGGCCGTCCACGGTGCAGTTAAAAGCAATAATGCCGCCAAACGCCGAGGTGGGGTCCGTCTGAAAAGCCTTGGTATACGCCTCCAGTGCCGTTGCGCCAACGGCAACGCCGCACGGATTGGCATGCTTGACGATTACGCAGGCAGTGTTCTCAAAGCTCTTGACGCACTCCCAGGCAGCATCCGCGTCGGCGATGTTGTTGTAGCTAAGTTCCTTGCCCTGCAATTGAACACCCGTGGCAAGTGAGCCAACTGCCGGGCAGGTGTTGCGGTAGAACGATGCTTGCTGGTGCGGATTCTCTCCGTAACGCATATCCTGCACTTTGATGTACTGTGCGTTGAACTGGGACGGGAAGCGACTGAGCACAGGCGCAGCAGCACTGGTCGGCACATCCGCACCAACTTGCACTGAACTCAGGTAGTCACTGATAGCCCCGTCATACTGACTAATGCGGTTGAAGGCTGCAACGGCCAGTTTGAAGTTGGTTTTTTCGCCAATCTTGCCATTCGCGTTGAGCTCACCAATTACGTCGGCATATTGCGATGCATCGGTCAACACGGTGACGTCTTTCCAGTTTTTGGCAGCGCTGCGCACCATGGCAGGGCCGCCAATGTCGATGTTTTCGATTGCATCCTCCAAGGTGCAACCGGGCTTCGCGACAGTCGATTCAAACGGGTAGAGGTTGACAACCAACACGTCAATGGTTTGAATTCCGTGCTCCGCCAGCGCAGCCATGTGGGCTGGCACATCCCGTCGGGCCAGCAGCCCGCCATGCACCCGGGGATGCAATGTCTTGACGCGACCGTCGAGCATTTCAGGAAAGCCGGTCATCTCTGCCACCTCGGTGACCGGCAGGCCGCTTTCAGCCAGCAACTTGGCAGTGCCACCAGTGGACAACAGTTGCATACCTTTGGCAAGCAGAACCTGTGCGAGTTCAACAATACCGGTTTTATCTGAAACAGAGATCAGTGCGTTCTTCATAAGTGGGAGTAACAAAGTTAAAAATAAGGCGCGCTAAGCGACTGAGCACGGCGCACAGCTGGCCGCTCAATCAATCAATCAATTTATGTTCCAGGAGTTTCTTTCGCAGCGTATTGCGGTTCAGGCCCAGCCATTGGGCCGCTCTGGACTGATTGTGTTCGGCCTGTGCCATGACGACCTCCAGCAAGGGCTTCTCCACCGCACGCACCAGCATGTCATGCATGCCGCCCGGTTCGGTCCCGTGCAAGTCCCGAAAATAGTCTTCCAGGCTTGTGCGTACACAGTCTTCAATGAGCTTTTTGCTCATAGCGCGTTTTCCGTCAGCATCTCGTTGTGTCCTCTCACATTGGCCGTCTGTTCCCGTGCAGGAATGCGGTCCATTTTTTCATTTAAGTCATCTAGATAACACTCAACGGCAGTCACCTGCTCAGCGCTGGACTCTAGAGTGTTCATATGGTCGCGAAATGCAACGCCACCGGGTAACTCGCACACATACCAGCCAATATGTTTGCGCGCGGAACGCACACCGACGAACTCGCCATACAGACTGTAATGGTCATGCAGATGTTCTACTAGCAAACGCTTAACCTCGCTCACCAGCGGCGGCGCGAGTGGTTTTCCAGTGGCCAGAAAATAGGAAATTTCACGAAAAATCCACGGCCGACCCTGGGCGGCCCGGCCGATCATGACCGCATCAGCACCGGTGGCCTGCAGCACCTCTCGTGCTTTTTCGGGCGAATCAATATCACCGTTGGCCACGACCGGGATACACACAGCGACCTTGACCGCGGCAATCGTGTCGTACTCGGCCTGTCCTTTGTAACCCTGTTCGCGGGTGCGACCATGAACAGCCAACATTTGAACTCCAGCACCCTCGAATGCGCGCGCAAGTGCAACCGCATTCTTGTGGTCATGGCTCCATCCAGTGCGCATTTTCAGGGTGACTGGTACGTTGCGCGCGGCACAAACATTGACCACCGCTTGCACAATCTCCAGCGCCAAACCTTCGTCCTGCATCAGGGCCGAACCTGCCCACTTGTTGCAGACTTTTTTTGCCGGGCAGCCCATGTTGATATCAATGATCTGGGCACCACGCTCCACGTTAAAGACGGCTGCATCAGCCATCGTCTGCGGTTCAGTGCCGGCAATTTGCACCGCGATCGGGCCTGGTTCTCCAACATGGTTAGTGCGTCGCACAGTTTTGAGACTGTCACGCAGGTCAGGCCGCGATGTCACCATTTCGCTAACCGCGTAACCAGCGCCCAGACGTTTGCACAACTGCCGGAAAGGTCGATCCGTTACACCCGCCATGGGTGCGACGAATAGAAAATTCGGCAACGCGAAATGGCCAATGTGCATACAGAAAACGAAGGGAAATCGGGGTGGGGGTGAATAACGGTGACGCAGTCCGACTTGATTCTAACTGCCCAAAATTTCAGCAATTGAAATTTCGAAAAAGATCAACACTGACGCGTTGGTCTCGAAGTTGCTTACGGCATACACTGTACCTATGCCTGACTGGATAAATCATCTACTTGCATTACTGTCAATTCCTCAATATGGCTTGAGCACGGTCTTTGCAGTGTCGTTCATTTCGGCCACGCTGTTGCCGCTGGGTTCTGAACCTGTGGTGTTTGGTTTGGTTCAGCTCAATCCAGACCAGTTTTGGCCCGTGGTTCTAGTGGCCACAGCCGGCAACACATTAGGCGGTGCTGTCGACTGGTGGATGGGCTACGGAGCTCACCAAGTGGTCGACAAATACCGCCACTCGTCCACCCATACCAAGGCGCTGAACTGGCTGGAAAAATTGGGCCCCAAGGCCTGTTTGTTATCCTGGCTCCCAGGGCTAGGGGACCCACTTTGCGCCGTTGCAGGCTGGCTCAAAATGCCATTCTGGCCTTGTTTGATGTACATGGCGGTAGGCAAATTTGCGCGTTATATTTTGATGACAACTGCGCTAAGTGGTCTGGTCAAACTTTGGTGAATCCAACGCTTGCGCGCCTACAAATTTCTGACCAAACTTGATTGACGGCCAAACCGGTGAATCTCACATCGCTCCTGCCAGACTTAGCGCCCTTTGTAAGTCGAGCTTGCCATGACCATACACAGGATGTACGCCGGTAAATGATGGCGCACCACTGTTGTTGATGTCCTTATTGGCAGACAACAACAATACATCGGCAATTTGTTTGGAAGTCAGTTGTGGAAATTTTTGCTTCACAATGGCCGCCGCGCCGGCTATACGAGGTGCTGAAAAAGAAGTTCCAACGACATCAGCATATCCAGCGGTACCCTGTGCCAACAAGAATCGATTTGCCAAAATTCCGGCCCGCGTCGAATAGATAGCAATATTTTCGCTGCTACCTGATCCTGAAAGCGCACCCGCAACAATCGTCGAGTCCTTGGTTGCGTCTTGGTAAGCCATGGCGACCGCAATTGCGTTGCATCCACTTAAGTCTTCTGTCGCGCAGGGCGCACCGCCGTTACCAGCTGCAACCACTATTACGCTATCCATCTTCTTGATCAAAGGCGTCTCAGCAACAACTGTCATAACCTGATCAAACGTCTTGCCACTCGTGTTTATTTCCGATCCCAAACTGAGATTGATTACGCCACCTGCTTTGCCGTTGATAAGGTGCCCTTGAATGTCTGTGATTGTCTTAAGCGCATTTTGCGAGCTCGACAAATCCACATTGTCATCTGTGATCAAACTCTCCTTGGCGACTCCGGCGACCTTTGAATACGACACGGTTGCACCCGACGCTGGCAAATTACTGAAGCCAAACAAAAAAGAACCCGGGCAACTTGATGGTGCTTGTGCACTGGTAAATGATAAAACGTCACACTTAACCAAGCTATCAGAAACGTTGTAGGACGGGGTAATCGTCCATGTCCGGGGCTGTGCGTCATAGTCACCACCGGTGATATTTGAGACCAAGTCTCCATGTGAGTCCGTGCCAGGCAAAGTGACCTTAACACTGTACAAACCAGTAAACGATCCAATCGAGTCGGCATATGACTTTGATCGCGTGATGCCGAAAAAACTTTGGCTCGTGTCGATGTGCTTCATGTAGAAGTCATCAATCACCGTAATATTGACACCCTTCCCCGTCCAACCGCTCGCCCATGCCGCAGTGACACCTGTATCGATCAAGTGAGTCGTTGGGAAAATCGCAAGCGAACCGCTGGATGTAGCGGGACTGCTGTAACCCAGGTCACTAATCGCATCAAAGGCAATCGTACCCATACCATAAGTGGTGACGGTAGCAGGAAAAGATGGTGTCCCAATGGCAGGCAAGGAAGCCAACTTGCTCGGAATCGATAAGCTATAAGCAGGGGCTACTGGAATTGGTGTTGTCGAACTGCTACTCCCACTGTCACCTCCACCGCATCCAACCAAAAAGGTCGCAACGCACGACCCGGCAATGACCTGGAAATTCCTCATGTAGTCCCCCAAAATTTGGTATTGCGTCAAACTTCCACTTGGACGCATTGAATGACCCGCCAGACGCCAGTCGGTTTCGCCTATCCTGTGCGGTTAAAAAGTATGCTACTCACCGCCGCCAGAATTCTACAGTGTCAATATTGCGGCGCATGTTGTTTCTTCGCCTACGAACTAAACAGGAAATTCATCACGTCGCCGTCCTTGACCACGTATTCCTTGCCTTCAGCGCGCATCTTGCCAGCGTCCTTGGCACCTTGCTCACCCTTATAGGCAATAAAATCGTCAAACGCAATGGTCTGAGCACGGATGTACCCTTTTTCAAAGTCGGTGTGAATTACTCCAGCGGCTTGCGGACCGGTATCCCCAACGTGGATCGTCCACGCGCGCACTTCCTTCACTCCAGCGGTAAAGTAGGTCTGCAGCCCCAACAGCTTGTATGCCGAGCGGATCAAACGATTCAAACCCGGCTCGGTCTGCCCCAACTCTTCGAGAAACATTTGACGGTCTTCGTCGCTCATCTCCGACATCTCGGCCTCAAGCTTGGCGCTGATGGCTACCACAGGTGCGTTTTGCGCCGAAGCAAACGCAGTCAACCGGTCAAGCAGGGGGTTGTCTACAAATCCGTCTTCCGCAACATTGGCCACGAACATGGCTGGTTTGGCGGTAATCAGGAAAAACTGCTGCAACAGAGGCAGCTCTTCCTTGCTGAAATCCAGCGTACGCACGGGCTTGGCCTCGTTCAGGGCAACTTGGCATCTCTCCAAAATAGCCACCAACTTGATGGACTCCTTGTCTCCAGAACGTGCCGTCTTGGTGACACGGTGCAACGCTTTTTCAACCGCTGCCAGATCGGCCAGACAAAGTTCGGTCTGGATCACTTCGATATCAGAAATCGGGTCGACTTTGCCAGACACATGGATCACGTTGTCGTCTTCAAAACAACGCACCACATTGATCGTTGCGTCAGTCTCGCGGATATGCGCTAGAAATTTGTTTCCTAACCCTTCACCGGTGCTGGCACCAGCCACCAAACCGGCAATATCGACAAACTCAACGACTGCCGGCACCACGCGCTCCGGCTTGACAATTGCTGCGAGTTGAGCCATGCGGGGATCGGGCACTTCGACGATGCCAACATTGGGCTCAATGGTACAAAAGGGGTAATTCTCCGCAGCGATTCCTGCCTTGGTCAGCGCATTAAACAACGTGGATTTGCCGACGTTGGGCAGTCCAACGATTCCGCACTTCAAACTCATGAAAATTCCTTAGAAAACAAACCCCGCTGCACCATTGAGCCAAATGTTGGCATCGTCGAGGTGCCCGACCATGCAGATGGCAAGACCGGACAGCAAAAATGCAAACCGAGTACGGATACGACGGTTTTTCGAGGATTTTGTCCTCGTTTTGCCTAGGGGAAACTGATGCCAATTGTACTTATTAGCGAATCCTTGCTTCAGCGAAGCACCTTTAGGGACGGACGGCTGCCGCATATCCTGGATTAGGAATGCGCTCAAACGCTTGTTCAGGAGACATACCCCCCCGAATCCAGCGGCCAATTGTGGTTGGGTTTGCGGTTGGCAACAGCGCCCGGCAGGCGGACTCAATGTTTGGGTAGCTGACACCATACGCCGTCATTGCTGAAGAGGTTTCCTTTTCGCCGCGCACGTACTCTTCATTTTAGGATGGCTCGACTATTACCTTTGCGATTCCACGCTTTAATAACTTCCCTATGCTCTGGGACATTTGTCATAAAGCTGATGCGTAAGTCCGGGTCAGCAATTCCATTTGCTTTGGAATGCAGCTCTGTATGGGCATGAGACAACAATTCGTGTGCGCGTGGATCGCCTGCCTTCAATAGAACTCTATAGCAGGTCAGCAAGATCAGCGATGCGTTTTCAGTACCGTCGAAGGAACCACCGGCATCCAGGTGGGCAATCAGGATCTGGGCATGAGCGAATGCTTTATGGATTTTCCCCTGAGCAAGTTCAGTTCTCGCGCAACCGGCAGTTGCATCGTGTTGCCACGGTAGCCCTATGCTCTTCGCAATCGTTTTTGCCTCTGAAAATGCGGTTAACGCCTGCTCAAATTCTGCGAGCGACAGCAGTACCACACCAATCCAATAGTTTGAAAGCGCCACCAAAGGCGGCGCACGCAGCGCCTGAGCAAGGTTGAGAGCTTCATTGGCGTACAGAATTGCGGTGTCCTTGCTGCCCAGGTTCAGCGAAACCCCCGCTAGATTGGCAAATATATGAGCCTGTAAATGATGGCCACCTATGGTTCGGCAAAGATCCAAAGCGTCGGACAGGCACTCTTTCGCCAATTCAAACTTGCCCAGTGTGCTCCAGGTGACCCCTACATTGTTCATTGCGACCGCTTCGTGACCACGATCGCCAACCTCCTGAGCAATTTCCGAACTTTGTTGAAAAATCGACAGAAGACTGCCGATCTCACCGCTGCGCTCATACAGGAACCCAGTGGCATTAAGGAACATACCCTCTAGCCGTCGAAATCCAATGTGTCGCACCTTTTTGAGTCCCACTCCGAGAAGTCTACTAGCCTGTCGGAATTTTCCCTGCTCTATCAGCGCAAGAGCAAGAACACCGCAACCCTTGAAACGCAGTTCTTCATTGCCTGCTAGACGAGCATATTTTGTTGTTTTCCGCGCAAACGATGCTTGATCATTGACTTTACCCATGTCTTTTGCGACGTTCGCCCTCCGCAAAAATACATCGGCGCGACTTCGGTCATCATTTAATGCCTCAGCGATTTCTTCCAAAGAATCAAGAATAGGTAATCGAGGCTCATGCTTTCCTTGCCTGGAAAAACTCTTGTCTTGCACATCCAAGAGTCTCCACTGAACTCCAGCCACATCAACGAATATGCCCGGCTGCTCCGTCTTGCTCTTTCCAAGGAGATTAATTGCGCTCTGTGCGTAGCCCAGAGCAAGTTCGTGTGCAAAACCCGTTAAAGCGTGTTCTGCTGCTTGTGCATAAAACTCCACAGCATGGACAAAGTCGTCAGTTTGTTCGTAGTGCTGTGCCGCGACGCCAAGGAAATCTTTGGACCTCGATCCACTTCGATGCGCTAACCAGTCCGCCGCCTTTGCATGCAGTTCTTTGCGGTGCCGCGTGAGAAGCGTGTCGTAGGTGACCTGGTGGAGTATCTGATGCTTGAAGATATATTCCCGCAGGCCCTCAGTCCGACCGTCGGGTTGCAGTCGGGTCAGGTCGCGCTCCACCAGAGTCGGCAGGACTTGGATTGAATTTGCATCCAAAGCCTCCAGTGCCTTATCCCAGAACACAAGACCAATCACGCTGGACTGCTGCATCGCCAAGCGTTCAGCAGCTGGCAGACTGTCCAATCGCGTCTGCAGTACCCCGACGAGGGTTGGCGGAATCGTGGTCGCCCCGAGCTTCTCTGGGTTGACACGCCATGTTTCATCTTCGGTAATACCGATCTGAATGGCACCCTGGTCGATCAACATCTTGACCAACTCTTCCATGTAAAACGGGTTCCCTTCTGACCGAACATTGATCAAATCGAGCAGTGAAGCGGGCACCTCCGGAAGTTTCTTCAGTAGCTCGCCCGCCAACATCGCGCTGGCACTTTGGTCCAGCGGATGCAAGTCAATTCTTTGACGTGCGCCATCGGAGGGAAACCAGTCTTTACGGCGTTCAAAGAGCGTGTCTCGGGTTAGCCCGATGACCATGATGGGAACATCCCCGTTCACCTTACCCAGTTGAAGCACGAAGTCCAGAGATCCAGAGTCAGCCCAATGCAGATCTTCCAGTTGCAAGACGATGGGGTTTCCTGTCGTCAGCGCAATGCGTCGAAACATTTGTGTAACGGCATGAAAACCACGGTTTCGGATCTGCTTGGCATCCTCCAAAATACCTGCCACATGGGGGCTGTCCGAGAAGTCCAGTCCAATGAGTTGTCCCAATAAATGAGCGTGGGAGTGCTCCATCCCCGGGCCGTCATCGGCGAACAATGGGCTGACGCCGGCAATCAGGCGCTCCTTGGCGTCTTGCATGGGCGTGTCGTCGGCAATTTGAAAGCGACGGGCCAGAATGTCGCGCAGGAGCCCATAAGGTTGCGACACAGTTTGTGGGTTGGCTCGACCCTGAAAGAAGGTGAAACTCTCGGGGCGACCATCTGCCCAGTTCTCGAACTCGTACAGCAACCGGCTCTTGCCAACGCCTGCGTCACCAACTACTGTAACGATGGAAAGTCGTCTTTTCGTTAAGAGCAGCTCGAACGATTTCTGAAGGGCGCCGAGTTCTGCATCGCGAGCCACCATCTTTGTCTCAACACCTTCAATGCCACGTGATGCAACCCGAAACGCACGTGGTTTTGCACGGCGAACCAAGTAAGTGATCATGGGCTCACTCAAACCCTTCACCTCAATGGGGGGTTGGGGTTCAACATCGAATACACCACGCACCATCGCGCAGGTTGTGTTGCTGATTCGCAATGCTCCGGGTGGTGCCGTCTGCTCCATTCGTGCGGCGATGTTGACGTTCATTCCACTGATCGTGTTATCTGCCTGCACCCCGCCACCAAGCAACACCGTGCCGGTGTGGATGCCAACGCGCACGTTGCTGCCATCGAGATTGAACCGTTCCAACACTTGGTCATGCAGCGAACGTCCGATTTCAATAATCGCCAAGCCAGCATTCACAGCATTCTCTGCAGCATCTTCCCTCGCTGCCACGCCACCAAACACAGCTATCAGGTTATCCCCAGCGTAGCTGATGATCTTTCCGCCCCGGTTCTGCACTTCGACGGTGCCACGCACCAGGACGCTGTCCACGATGGTGTGAAACTCTTCAGGATCGAGCTGTTGACTCAGGGGAGTCGAACCCACTACATCCATAAACAGAATCGTTGCTTGCTTGATCGTCTGGTGGGGTTCGGCCTTTCTTATTGAAGAAAGTTCTGCAAGTCTTGTGCGTGCAGGGCCAAGCAATGAGTCAACAACAACATCACCCAAAGTATGACGCTGCGCTTCTAACGCTGTGATGGATGCTTGAAGCTGCTGTATTTCAGCTGACATGACAGATGAAACTCCCATGAAGGTTTGGACCCGCTCGGGTGACTGAAGGTTGTCACTCGCTTTGAATTATGAGGGACGACTGAACCTGCTGGCGACATTGTCCCGGAGCAGGCAACCCAAATGTTGAGCTCGATCCGCCGCAATAGGTCCACCAAAAACAAAGGCCATCCTAAGATGGCCCATACCTGTTGATGCTTCTGTCAGCAGGAAGTTTTGTCCTGGCTTTGCCGATCGGTGTCTATGAAATCCCGGAAGTCGTTGATCCAGCAGGAGTTCCTAAAAAATCCAGCCTTGGGGGTAATTCTCCGCTGCAATTCCTGCCTTGGTCACGGCATTAAACAACGTGGATTTGCCGACGTTGGGCAGTCCAACGATTCCGCACTTCAAACTCATGAAAATTCCTTAGAAAACAAACCCCTTTGCACCATTGAGCCCAATGTTGGCATCGTCGAGGTGCCCGACCGTGCAGATGGCAAGACCGGACAGCAAAAATGCAAACCGAGTACGGATACGACGATTTTTCGAGGATTTTGTCCTCGTTTTGCCTAGGGGAAACTGATGCCAATTGTACTTATTAGCGAATCCTTGCTTCAGCGAAGCACCTTTAGGGACGGACGGCTCCTTCGCGACCGGGTGCTTTGTGGCTTCTGTGTTCGGATGATGCTGCATGACCTGCGGAAGCTGCTGGCAACAGTGGGGGAAAAGTCGGGACTTGGGGATGCAGTGCTGCGTCGGATACTGAACCACACAGCGCCGAAGACTGATGTGCTGCATCGGCATTACATCGGGTTGAATGACGAGAATGTGGCGGAAGGGTTGGTGCGGACTCAGAAGGCGTTGCTGGGAATGATGCGGACCGCTGGCCCAAGTGCATAGGCAGTTGTCTGGATCAAGATGCGATACTGGGTTTCACTTGTTTGAGAAATTTATTCATTTCCCGTAAAAAACGCCTTATGAGCATTGAATTGCCGCCGGACGCGAAGGTTCGTTTTACTCAAGAACGCTTGTCCGTCTTGACGCCGCGCGATAGGCAAGGTCTGGCCGGTCGTATCGGTGTGATACAAACTGACAGCAAATATGCTGGCAAACCGACGGTCTATTTCCCAGCCAACGACGGCAAGCCAGAGCTTCGCCTGTTTCGTGTGGACCCGCGCCACCTTGAACTGGTTGAAAGTCTACCCAATCCCGTGATCACACCCGGCCTCAACAGCGACACAAATCACTCCAGCCTCACAAGCGGCACTGGCGATGCACAGCCCACTTCCCCAGAAGGCGGAGAAAAGCTCTCCCAAAGTGACCTGGACAACTTTTTTGATTGACCTCGCGCTTTAGTGGGACGGGTGGTGACAGTGGGGGCCGAAGTTGGGTCTGGGGGATGCAGTCCTTCGGTGGATTTGAATCACACCCCGCCAAAAACTGATGTGCTGCATCGTCATTACGTTGGGTTGAGCGACGAGGATGTTGCTGATGGGTTGAAGAGGATTCAAGATGAGTTGGGAAGGACGATGCAGGATGTTCACCAAACGGCCTAACGTCGAAATTCGATTCCACCCTGCAGATATTTGCACCCAAAGAGCAGAATAGCTAATATGGTGGGAAACGAACCTTGCGATTCAGCCCAACCGCACCTCTCTTTCGCGGAGAATTTTCATGCCCTTGCACTGGGACGAAAAATATAACCTTGGCAACGAAAAGATCGATGCAGAGCATCACATCTTCCTTGACCTAATTGTCGAATTTGATTCATTGGCGACACTAGGCGCGTCTAAAGACAAGTTGGTTCGGGCCCTGAAAGAAATCGGCAAATACGCCGAGTTTCACTTTCTCAGTGAAGAGAATCTGATGATTGACTCCAACTACCCCGATCTGGAGCACCACATAAAATTGCATCGCATCCTAGTTGCGTCTCTAGAGGATCAACACTTCAAACTCGTTGCGGAAGTGACAGGGCCAAGTCAGGTGTTTGATTTTTTATTTCAGTGGTTTGCACTGCACACGTCCACCGAAGACAAGAAACTTGTTTCTTTCATTGGAACGTAGCTCCGGCTAGAAAGATGGCAATGCGGCTGGGTGCGCACCGACTCGTGCTGCATGACCCCATCGCCGTCCTGAGCTTCGTGCTGCCCTTGATCTTTGCAAGAAGCCTGGCACCGCTTTGCTGATTGCCAAGCTGGATCGACTGGCGAGGAATGTGTATTTCGTTTCCGGCTTGATGGAGAGCTAGGTCAAGTTTGTTGTCTGTGACTTACCGAAAGCATTCAACCGACCATTCACATCATGGCGGCATTTGCAGAACATGAGGCCCGTCGCATCAGTGAACGCACCCGGGACGCACTGGCGGCTGCAAAAGCTCGCGGTTGTTTCTCAGGGGGCTACTGGTCCAGCCAATCTCAAAAGACTAACCCAAGAGCGTTGTACTCGCCCGCCGCGACTGAAATTGCGTCGGCGATACCGACAACAGTCGCGGGTGCTGAACCATCGGTCGTGGTGCCAATTCCCAACTGCCCCAACCATTAAATCCCCAACACTGCACCGCGCCGTGCCACAAATGAGCAAAGCACAAGAGTGGTTATTGCCCGCGGAGATCATCGGCGTCGCGGACCAGACTTGAAAACCCAGCAATGACATGATGAGGAAGAAACTGTTACCTAGAGTGCGTTGAAGTATTGTGCGGTCCGATGTATTCACTTGCAATCTCCCCTTTTTTGTATGCGGACTCATTGCCAGCGTCAAAACACTCACTCCGGCGCACGAGCAGAAATAGAGGTCCCCGTACGCAACCGGGTGCGCCTCGTCTTGATATGCGGGGACGCATAGCGATTGCGATACGTCGTCACACTGAGAAGAAGCCTGAAATTCATCCACAAACGACAACGACCATCCTAAGATGGCTCATACCTGTTGATGCTTCTATCAGCAAGGAATTTTGTCCGCGCCTTCTTGATAGTTGCCTAGGAGATCCCGGATGTCGTTGATCCGAAAGGCGTTCTTAAACATTCCAGCCTTAGGGGTAATTTTCCGCAGCAATTCCAGCCTTGGTCAGGGCATTAAACAACGTGGATTTGCCGACGTTGGGCAAGCCTACAATGCCACACTTCAAACTCATAAGAACCTCTAAAAAGCGGGGAAGCCAAGTGTATGCCATCCGTGCTCGTGCGCATCGTGCTTGCTATTTTGTTCCTGTGGACCGGGATGGCTTGGGCTGCCAGTACGGCACCCGCTAGAACATTGGTGCTCGACGAGCGCACCCCGTCTTTTCAAATTGATGGCGACATTCTCACTTGGATCGATGAGGGTTCGCGCGTCGACATTGACCACGTATCGGGTCCTGAGGTGCAGTTCAAACCGACGCAGGCACATGCCCGTCACGCGCTGAGCAAATTTGGCACGCTGTGGATCAAACTGCGGGTCGTAAGGTCTGCGAGCTCGACCAAACCTTGGACATTAAATCTGCCGCTTCCGTTCTTGGACTCCGTTGTTTTGTACCAGCCGGATGGTAGCGGGGGGTGGACCACACAGGTAGCGGGCGATACGCTGGCACAAGCCGATTGGCAAAAATCAGGACTTTACCCGGACTTTGACTTACAACTATCGGGCAAAGTCCCCCGCGAGTTCTATCTACAAATTCGCAATTTCAAGGCGGTGACGGTTCCGATCCGGATTGCCACTGAACCAGAGCGTGCACGTGAACGCCAGCTCGAACTGTTAACACTTTCGTTGATGCTTGGAGCGTTGCTGACAATGACCGCCTTGTCACTGCTTCGCTTCGCCGAGCATCGCAAGGCCATTGATGGGTGGGCCAGTTTGTTCGGCTTGCTGATCACAACAACCATTGCGCAAATCTCCGGCGTCCTGGGTGAGTTTATTTGGACTGGCGTTCCGGAAATAGGCAACTATGCCTATAGCGTCATTCCGGTGGTGGCGGTCGGTTGCACCCTGCTGTTTGTGCGCAACATATTTGCATTGGCCGTGCACTTTCGATGGTTTGATCGGTTTTTGTCGACCGTTGGCTGGGGAACTGTCGTCTCCGTATTGAGTTTTGCTGCGCTGGACCGGTTCGTGGCGGACCGGGTGACCGGCTCGTTCCTGTTTTTTGCGACCTGCGTGGCGGTGGTAGCAACCCTATTGAGCTGGCGCGGTGGAACTCGAATGGGGCGATGGATGACACTGGCGCTGCTGCCGCAGTTCACTGCTCAGCTGTTTTTGTTTGCCGAGGCGCTTGGGTTTGTGACGGTCCTCTGGGAAATGCGTTACCTTACTTCACTGGCTGTGGCGTTGACGGTTCCCGCGCTGCTTTACGCCTTGAGCCAACTCACCCACGACCGCAAAGAACTGGTTGTGCGGGCCAACCACTTGCCGACCCAGGACGCATTGACCGGCCTGTTGACCAAGGAAGTGTTCCAGTCTCATCTGGATGAGTCTGTCGAACGGGCATTAGAAAGCCGTGAGCCGATTGCCTTGGTGGTTGTGCGGGTCATCAACCACAGTCACATCCGACAGACCTTGGGAGATACAGTCGCCGAACAATGCCTGCTGCGCGCAGTGGTCAAGCTACAGCGTATTTTGCGCGATGTGGACCCGGCAGGACGGGTTGGCACCGCGCAATTTGCGCTATTAATGGAAGGCGTCATTACCCGGGACGCCCTCACTGAACGGATGGTTAAGCTCATCGCGTCGGGTTTGATTCCGCTTCCTGGCCTAGTGCCCGAAGTCACATTGCATTTCCAGGCCGCCTGCGTGTTGCTGCACGACAATCCCGTCCCGGCCAGCCGGGTGCTAGACGATTTGCGGGAGCTGCTTGCCAGCATGTCGCCCCAGACCCGCCGCCCAATCCGGTTTCTGGAGGCACTTCCGACCGAGGCTTCGGAACTGACGGGCGATAGCAGTCCAGCGTGAGTTCACACACCAACCCTTCGCTTGTGCGCCCGGCTTTTACAATGTCTGCATGACAAGACCCTTTGACATCTGTATCCGCGGTGCGGGTATCGTCGGACAAACACTGGCCCTGCATTTGGCTTGCCGACAGTTGCGTGTGGCACTGGTTGCGCCTGGCAACGCTAGTGTGGCGGCGCAAGCGGAATCCTCCGACGTACGCGCCTACGCGCTAAACCAGACGTCACGCGAACTTCTTGATTCGGTTCGGTGTTGGCCCGACACACAACACGCGACACCAGTACTTACCATGCAAGTCCAAGGAGATCAGGGTGGCTTGGTAAGCTTCAAAGCTGCAGAATCGGCTGCCGCGGCACTAAACTGGATTGTGGATGTCAGCACTCTGGAGACCCAGTTAGCACAGGCAGTGCGCTTTCAGCCTCAGATTGAATTGGTTGAAAAACCTGTACCTGCAGCCCTGACCGTCATCTGCGAGGGTCGCGCTAGCAGCACTCGCCAGGAATGGGGGGTGCAGTGGGAGGTCACTCCCTATGGCCAATGGGCACTCGCCACCCGTGTGCGGGGGGCAAACGCGCACCAGCAAGTAGCCCGACAATGGTTTAACCGGGGTGAAATACTGGCATTTTTACCTCTAGATGGGCCACTTGGGAACTTATACGCTGTTGTATGGTCTGTCAGTCCTGAGCGGGCTCGGTTGCTCCAGCAGTTCTCGGATGATGCGTTTTGTGAAGAGTTAGGGTCTGCCAGCCAGGGCGTTGCAGGCACGCTGTCGCTGTGTAGCGCGCGCAAAGTCTGGCCGCTGCAACAAGCATTTGCAAAGCGTTGGTGTGGCGCTGGGGCGCAAGGTGCATGGGTACTTGCAGGTGATGCGGCACACAACATGCATCCGTTGGCAGGGCAAGGATTAAACATGGGAATGGGCGACGTAGCAGAACTAGTGCAGGTGCTCACACAGCGCCCTTACTGGCGCAGCGTGGGCGACCCAAAATTATTGCGCCAATATGAGCGCGCGCGCAAGGCTGAATTTGCAGTGATGGGAAATGCCAATGACGCGCTGCAGCGACTGTTTACGCACCCAAACCCGACATTGCGGGCTGTGCGCAACTGGGGTATGAACCGATTTGAAGACAGCGGATCAATTAAACGATGGGTAGCGCGTCGCGCCATGGGTGCGTCAACCAAACCCACAACACAAGGCAAGAAATCAACATGAAACATCGCATTCAGACTCTGTTGGGGCTCACAACCCTGCTGTTTTTCACGGGCGTGCTCGCTCAGGAGGCTGTCATTCGCAAGAATATGGCGGAGCGTTTGCCGCAACTTAAAACCATTGACGAAGTCAGCAAAACCGGCATTCCCGGTATGTACGAACTTCGGGTTAACGGCAGCGAAATTTATTACACCGATGCGCAGGCTAACTACCTCATCGAGGGCAACCTGATCGACACCCGAGCCAAGCGCAATCTGACCGAAGAACGGGTCACTAAACTCACGGCTGTCAAATTTGACGATCTGCCATTTAAAGATGCTTTCACCATTGTGCGCGGCAATGGCAAGCGCCGCGTTGCAGTCTTTGAGGACCCAAACTGTGGATATTGCAAACGTTTTGAGCGTGACCTCCAAAAAATCGACAACGTCACGGTGTATATGTTCCTGTACCCCATACTGGGCGCCGACTCCAACGACAAGTCCAAAGCAATTTGGTGCGCCAAAGATCAGGCCAAGGCCTGGCAGGACTGGATGGTGCGCGACCTGCAGATAAGCGCAGCAGCGGCCGACTGCGACACGGCGGCCATTACGCGCAATGTGGCACTAGGGCGTAACCATAAGATCACTGGCACACCAACATTGATTTTTATTGACGGCTCGCGGGTACCTGGTGCAATGGACGCCAAGCAAGTAGAAAAGATGCTGACCGACGCCAAGGGTTAATTGCATGGCAGCGATTCATTACCGGGTTGAAGTGGTCAACCTGCATGGCCACCTGTTTGGAATAACGCTCACGATTGCTGATCCCGCTAAGCAGCAAGTGCTGCGCTTGCCCACATGGATTGCCGGCAGCTACTTGGTCCGTGAATTTTCCAAGCATCTGCAAAACTTACGCTGCCACCAGGACACACGCGCACTGGAAACGCAGCAACTCGACAAAGCAAGCTGGCAGGTGACTTGCAGTCCAGGCGTTCCCTTGGTCGTGCAATATGAAGTCTATGCGTTTGACAATTCGGTGCGTACGGCATGGCTGGACGCCACGCGCGGTTTTTTCAATGGGACCAGCCTGTGTTTGCAGGCTGTCGGTCATGAGCATCTTGCGCATGTGCTGGAGTTGGTTGCCACTGAACCCATCGCGCACTGGTCAGTGGCAACCGGAGCCACGCCACGGAAAGCCAATAAGCAGGGGTTTGGCAGCTACGTTTTTGTGGACTATGACACCTTGCTTGACTGCCCATTTGAGATGGGCATGTTTTGGAGTGGCAGTTTTGTTGCGTGCGGCGTTGCCCATCGTTTTGTAGTTGCCGGTGCACCCGCCAGTTTTGATGGGAACCACCTATTGGCCGACACCCAGACCATTTGCGAAGAGGAAATTCGTTTCTGGCATGGAAAAAATGTCCAGAAAGATAGCGCCAAACGCAATAAACACGAGGGCCAGGGTCCTATTCCGTTCAATAGTTATGTGTTTATGCTCAATGCCGTTGCCGACGGCTACGGTGGCCTTGAACACCGCAATTCGACAGCATTGATCTGCAAACGACAGGACTTACCTCGACTAGCCCGTGCAACGCCAACGCCATCAGACCACAAGCAACCTGATGGCTACAAGACCCTTCTCGGTCTGATCAGCCACGAGTACTTCCACACCTGGAATGTCAAGCGGTTGCGCCCCGTCGAACTGGCCACCTACGACTATTCAAAAGAAAACTATACAGAGTTACTTTGGTTCTTTGAAGGCTTCACCAGCTATTACGACGACCTGCTGCTGCGCCGAACCAACCTGATCGACAACGCAGCTTATTTGAAACTGTTGACGAAAACCATTAACGGCGTCGCGCAGACGCCAGGGCGCAAGGTGCAATCGGTGGCACAGGCCAGTTTTGATGCCTGGATTAAGTATTACCGCCAGGATGAAAACTCGCCCAACGCCACGGTAAGCTACTACACCAAAGGCTCACTGGTGGCCTTGTGCCTTGATCTGACGCTGCGATCCGAGGGTAAAACGACGCTGGATGCTGTGATGCGCGCGCTATGGAAGCGTTGCGACGGTGGGCCCATGTCCGAACAGGACCTGCTCATTGTGTTAGCCGAAATGGCCGGCAGACCTTATGCACGCGAAATTACGCGCTGGGTGCACGGTACGGCCGACCTGCCCGTGACTGCGCTGCTGGAACGCCATGGCGTACAAATTGAACAGGAGCGCGACCCACTGGGGCCTCAACTGGGCTTGCGCGTAAGAGAATCCAATGGCGTGTTTATTCAAAACGTGTTGCGTGGCGGTGCGGCTGAAAAGGCCGGCTTCGCTAGCGGTGACGAGTGGCTGGCCGTGCAAGTCGGCACGAACGGCACGGATGGCCCCAACGGCGCCTCGAACACCTGGCGCATTCAGTCGCTTGATGACTTCGCCCTGTATTGTGGCAATGCCAAACAGGTTGCCGCCATCGTGGCACGTGACAAGCGCGTGTTGACCCTGCCGCTGACGATGCCCAAACCCAGCCACGCTGTTCGCTTGTCAGTGCGCGATGCCACACTAATGGATAGCTGGCTCGAATCGACCCAACAAGCGGGCTGAATACCAAGCGCCGCGACCCTGATTCCAAACCCACTCCTAAAAGACCATGAATTACGAATGCATCACAACCCGCATTGAAGGCGGAAAAGTCGCCATCATTACCCTGAATCGGCCCAAGCAGCTCAACGCCCTGAACGACCGGCTGATGGATGAACTCGGCCACGCGCTCAAAGGCTTTGACGCCGACGCTGCTATAGGCTGCATGGTGATCACCGGCAGCGAAAAGGCCTTTGCCGCCGGGGCTGACATCGGCGCCATGGCAACTTTCACCTTTGCGGATGCCTATAAGGGTGACTTCATCACACGCAATTGGGAAACGATCCGCTCAATTCGCAAACCAGTGATTGCGGCTGTGAGCGGTTTCGCTCTGGGCGGCGGCTGCGAGTTGGCCATGATGTGCGACTTCATCATCGCCTCCGATACAGCAAAATTTGGCCAACCCGAGATCAAGCTCGGCATCATCCCCGGTGCCGGGGGTACGCAACGGCTGCCCCGAGCGGTGGGCAAGTCCAAAGCCATGGACCTGGCGCTGACCGGCCGCATGATGGACGCCACCGAGGCCGAACGCGCCGGCCTGGTGAGCCGCGTAGTGCCGATGGACAAGCTGATGGACGAAGTGCTGGGCGCTGCGCTGATGATTTGCGGCTTCTCCCAAATTGCGACCATGGCCGCCAAAGAGACCGTGAACCGTGCCTTTGAAGGCAGTCTAACCGACGGCCTAATGTATGAGCGCCGCCTGTTCCACGCCCTCTTTGCGACGAAGGACCAAAAAGAAGGCATGGACGCCTTCGTCAACAAACGCAAAGCCGAGTTTACCCACCAGTGAGCGTTTAGGTGAAAATTATTGGCTATAATTTATGGCTTCGGTGATATAGCTCAGTTGGTTAGAGCGCAGCATTCATAATGCTGATGTCGGTGGTTCAAGTCCA
>CAIQBN010000089.1 GCA_903870065.1 uncultured beta proteobacterium
CGGTTGTCGGTGATTGGAATTACCGGGTGCGGCACGGGGGGTGCCATGGGGTCTGTCATATCAGTCCTTGTAATACAGGTGGTTCTGCCAGTGCCATGCGCTGCGGCAGTGATTTTTCTCGAACGGGCGGAACAGCAGGTCGATCACCGGGCGGGCCATGCGTCCGATGAACTTGCCGGTGCGCTCGCCGTTGTATGCGGCGGCGCTTATCGTTTCCCCAGGCAGCGATTTGCCCAGGGTGACGGCTGCAAGTAGCTTAATGTCGAGCCACAGCAGCGCACTGAGGATGCTGTCCACAGTCTTACAGTCCCAACTTAGCCCGCTCTGCCCTGCCCCACTGCCGCACGCCTTCAACAAACTCTCCAAACACGGTCAGCTCTTGCATTTCGTCTGCGCTGGGTGCATACAGGCCGGTGGCTGCACCGACACCAATGCGGGCGTAATACATTTCGTCGTCTATCGAGTAGCTTGCTCGGATGGTGTCGACCATGTTTTTTGCAATGAGCGCGACCATGGGGCTTGCGGCTTTGATTTGCTCTTTTAGCGCGGGGTCGAGCGGCGTGGGCAAGGTTTCGATGCTGGCGGCTATTGCGGCAGGCTGGCCAGCGGGCAGGGTGAAGCCGTCAAACAGTGCCACAACGGTGCGGCCATCGGGCAGGGTGGCTAGCTCTTGGGCGGCTTGCTGGCCTTGGGGGGCATCAGGCAAATTGAGGCTGTGGGTATGGACGTCGGTTACAACGCGACGGAAGGCGATTAAAGAGGTCATGGAATTTTCCTTTCAGGGTTTGTGAGTGAAGTTTTCTTTAAATAGCGCTTTTGAGACTCCACGATGTAGCCATAGACTTCGTAAGCCGAATTTCTGATTTGTTGGGACAAACCATACTTTTCGTGCTTCGGGAAGTGGTTCAAATACAGGTTCATTTGCTTTGCAAAGGCAATAAACTTGACATCCAACTTGGCTTCATCGTGCAACCCCATCGCTATCGCTCAGGGTTACAAGTAACAGGCGGAGCGGAACCCGCAGCTATCGCCCGCCGCTGACCGGGAATTGTCGAGGTAGAGAGACCAGACCCCCGCGTCCGAGGAGGAGCTCCAGTAACCGCTGACAATCGGGCACAGTTCGTTCGGGCGCGCGTCATACATGTAGTCGTTGCCAAACTGGTTGCTGCCGCCAACACCACCAACCAGGGGCACGCCTGCACCGGCCATAGCCCAGGCGGTGCCGCTGGTGGCCTCGGACAGCACTTGTGCGGCTGCGCCAAAGGTTTTGTTTGTGCTGCTGGCAGTGAGTGAGCCGTAGGTGGTGCCAATGTCGGTGTACATGGCGGCCAGGCCGGTTGCGCCCCATGCGTCGGTGGCCAGGGTGTTGCTGGCGGTGATGGTGTTTACATCCACCGCCGTGTTGAGGAGGAAAAAGTTTGTGCCGTTGCTGGTGAGGCCGAATGGGGTGATCTCCCAAACAAGGCCATTGAGGTCACACACCCCGCTATTCATGCCGTTGTGCGTGGTTTTGGCAAAGAAGTTTGCGCTGCCGGTTTTGCCGCAGCCTGCATGGGTGGCGTTGCCGTCCCATACGTAGGCAATGGATGCGTCATTGGCATCGCCCAATGCGTTGTTGTTGTTGCCTTTGGGGAAGTTGGTGCTGCCTGCGCTGTACCAGGCGTTGTAGGTGGTGTTGAGGCTTGCGCTGCCGTGGGCGTTGGCTAGCAGGGCCAGGGCGGCGTTTTGGAATTGTGTTTTTGGGTGGAACGATGCGCCACGGGTGCGGGCCGCACCGATGCAGCCATAGAAAGCGTCGGCTTGGCCAATGCTGCTAAATGGCGTGGTGGCAAGCCCGCCACGGGTGGCGCTGGTGAGTACCACGCCGTCTTTGACGCTGGATGCGATGGAGCCGTTTTTGCTGGTGAGGTATTTGTCTACAAAGAAGCCGGGGCGGATGCTGCCGCCGTTGTAGAAGGCGCGGTGCAGGGCGTAGCCTGCTGCGTTGGCGGTGGCTACGTCTGCGTATTCTGAGAGGGGCTTGATGCTGACTACGTTGACGGCAAAGCCGTTTGCGCCGGTGCCGTATTTGTAGAAAAACGCGGGCACGTAGACCATGATTGAGCCGTCGCTGTACTGGTAGTTGCCGTAGTTGTCGCTGGCCGGATCTTCGGTGCCGTAGAGCTTGGCTATGTTGGTGGGCAGGCTGGGGGCAATGCCCACACCAAAGCCCTGTTGGCCAGGGGTGCCAATGTGGTTGATTGCGCCTGCGCCGGTGGCGGTGCCTATGCGGATGCCGTTCGGGAAGGATACGGGGGATGCGTCGGGGGATTGGATGGTGCGGACTGAGAGGGTGGACATGGTGGGGTTCCTTGGGGGTGGGATTTAGACGGGTTAAGACGGGTTAAAGCGGGTTTAGTGAATGGACCAGGTCGCGTTGTCTTCGATGGTGACGGCTATGCCTTCGCTGATGGCGATGGGGCCTGCGCTGGTGGCGTTGTATTCAGACCCGACCGTAAAGTCGGCGGTGATCTTGCGGGGGTTGATGCGGATAGGGCTGTCTGGGTTGGTGGCCTGGGCCGTGGAGGCGTAGCCTTGGGCTGCAAGCTGGGCAGCGGCTGCGCTTGCTGCGGATGCGGCGGCGGCGGTCCTGTGGTCCAGGGCTATGGCGACTTCGAGGGCTGCGGATTGCGCTTGCGCTGCGGCAAGTGTGACCTGCGCTGCGGCTTCGCCTGCTTTGGTTGTGGCTGTGGCCACGGCGGTGTTGTAGGCTGACGTGGTGGAGGTGTCGAGCGTGACGGCAACGCTGGTGAGGGTGTCAACTGCGATTTTTAGCGCGGCGACTTCGGATTCGAGTGACATTTTCGGTCCTTTTTAGAATGCGTATTCGTAGTAAAGCTGTCCGCCCGACGGGACGTTGTAGCTCAGGGTCTGGCCTGCTCCGGTGCTGGTGAGCGCGTAAGTGGCAGACACGGGCGGGGTGGTGTAGTAGCCACCGATCCAGGTCTTGGTCACGCTGTTTAGCGTGGCTGTGACGCTGGCGCCGGTGTAGGGTCCACCTGTCTCGCTGGGGGCAATGTAGGGCACAGCGGGCACGGCGGGAACAGGGGCCTGCGCGAGGTAGTAGCGAGACTCAATATAGCCGCTGCCGCTATAGTTATACAAAACCAACTCGCCACCATCGGTCTCAAACATCGTATAAACACGCCCAGCGAGTATCTGGTTGTTTGCGGTAGGGCGCGTCTGCAGGCGGATGTCCTGCGTCGCATATCCAAAATCCGAATATGGTAGGGGCAGGATAGGCTTGAGTATGAACCGATCGGACCAGTAGAAACCGGCTGCGATTGAAGGCGATCCCGCTGACTCTTCCTGCAGGCTGACATTTGGCAAACGCTTAGAGTAAACCACACCGCTGACAACACGGCAAGCGTAGACATCTGCGGCTACAAATACACATTTTGTAACCCAGCAGGTTCGGCCATTTATGTCCACCGATTCTCCTATGGCTGGCACCAGATTCTCCCCTAAAGGAGGTGGCGTTACATGGAGAGGGGTGGCTGATTCTATAACCCCCATGTAAGTGTTAGACACCCAAACATACACTTCGCCGGGGCCATAGCTACTGGTTAGTGATCTGCGCGGGGTATAGGGCACCTCTGCCACATACACCTGCCCAGCGTAGTACTCATAATCATTTCCCCCAGGTGCGCCCGCCCCCGTAACAGTGACCGACACCACGCCCACGGGGATCGCCAGCGTGCCGGTGCCGAATAGCGATCCGCTAATGGTCGCCGGATTGACTGCGCAGCGCAGGGCGCGGCCATGGGCGCTCATGTGCTGGCACCTTTGCGGCCTTTGTACTGGCCTGCGGTTTTGCTGGTGATGATGTACTCAATGACTTTGTTTGCTGCGGGGGCTGCGGGCTCGATGCCGCTGGGGGTGATCCACGTCATGGTGCCAAACCACGTCAAGCTGTAGGCGATTGCGCCCTGCGTGATGCTGATGACGATGTTTAAGGTCTCGTTGGTGAGCGTGGGCACGTTGGTGAGTGCCAGGGTGGTGTTACCGGTCAAGGTCAAGTCAAAGGTGCTGCCCAGCGCAAGGTCCAGAGTGACGGTGCCGGTGCAGGCGGCGTTGGTGACGGTGCGGTCCAGGTACTGGTAGGCGCTGATTTTCTTGTTGGTGAGGGTTTCTTCGCCCGCGCTGGTGATGTAGCCCACGATGTAGGGTGCCCAGTTGGTGGTGTCTGCGCTGGGGTCGGTGCTGCCTGCGCCTACGGTCTTGCGGCGGTAGGTCATGTAATTGATTGGCGAAAAGCGCAAATCACCGATGGCGTAGGTGAGACCTGTGATCCAGACGACTGCGCCGACGGCCAATGCTGCGCTGCTGGCACTGATGGCGGCGTTTTGCGCTTCGATGGCTTTGGTGGCGGCTTGGGTGACGTTTAGGCTAGTCGTGACAGCGTTGGTTGCGCTGGTGTCTTCGTAGACGATCAGCTCATCGGCAAAGGCATCAAGCGCGGCGTTGAAGGCATCGGCCTCTGCGGCGTAAGTGGCTGGGCGGGTGGCTGATGGCGGTGTTGGCAGTGCGGTGATGGGCATGGTTAGATTTCCTCGACTTCGAGTTGGATGGTGGCTTGGCGGGGGTCGCTTGCGTCGATTTCAAAGGTCTTGTAAATGCCAACGGTGAGTAGCATGTCGAACCACTCGCTTGAGCCGTCGTCCAGGCCGCTGTAGAGGGCTGGCACGGCGTTTAGCTCTGAGCGCACGGAGCGGATTTTGTTGACCCCGAAGGAGTTGACTTTGGTGGTACAAAGGATTTTGTCAACGCTGCGGCGGGGCACCAGGGTGGCGTTGCCCCATGCGTCACGGGTGACGGTCGAGAAATTGATGGAGTCGCCGCGCGCTCCGTATTGCACGTCGCCCAGATAGACGTAGGTGCCGAGCACGACAGCACCACACTTGACGTTGCCGGTGGCTGCGGTAATGGTGATGGTGACTACGATGTCGCTAAACGCTGGCAGGTCAAAGTGGGCGAGCGAGGGCTGAATGCGAAAGGGCTCAAAAGCGTAGTCGTAGCCGTCGGCGACGTTGCGGATGACGAGGTTGGTGGTGACGGGTCCAAATACCGTGCCGCCACCATAAACACTGGTGGCTGTGACGGTGACGGCGTGGGCAGAGAGGCCGGTGATACCTACGGTGTTGATGCGTTGGCCGGGTGCGAGCACGACCGTGAGTGGCGCGCCCGGTGCCATGGCGGTCTTGGTGTTGGTGCTGAGGTCAAACATGGCCCATTTGTTGGTGGGGCCAACGTCGGTCCAGTATTCGTTGGTGGTCTCAGGCAGCGTGGGCGGGGTGTTGGTGCTGCCGGATGTGTGGGCGGTCAGTGCCTCATAGATGCGGTTGTTGTAGGCGCGTGTGGCACCCTGGACGATGGTCTGCGCGGCAACCCACACGGTCTCGGTAGGGGCAAGGATGCGCCACCAGTAGGGCGAGGTTGACGGGGTGTGGGCAAGGTTGGTGCCCTGCAGCGACTCGTAAATGGTGAAGTCTGCGGCCACGCTTACCAGCGCCCCAATGCCGTAGGTGGTGCCCGCTGCGTATTCTGCGGGGTTGTGCACGTCGGCGGCGGTGCTGGAGGTCAGGCGCGAGGCTGCGCCGATGTCGATGGGGGGTGTGACTCTCATATTTGTCTCAATAAAAAGAGGGAGCCTTGCCCTTGGTGGCTATGTTGGTGGACTGGTAATGGATGTCTGCGGTATGCAAAAACACGGCATCGCTGCAGGTGTCGGCAGCGTCGGCGGCCTTGCGGTACACCCGCACCAGAATGAGTCCGTCCACCTCTAGGCCGGTAATGGTGACTGCGGTGGTTTCTGCGATGTTGTGCCAGTAGCGGGTGGCGGGGCTGGCCTGCGTGACGGTGATTGGAGTGAAGGCTGGGAATGCCTGTTGGTTATGCCCCTTGGCAAAGCTGTAATCAAAGCCCCAGACGACGTTACCCGTATTGGGTGTGGCTGCTGCGTTGCTCCAGTGCGCATGGAAATAGATGGCCGTTCCTGGCACGTAGTCGTGCGGCATGTGGAAGGACATAAATACTTCTTGCTCGGTGCCTGCGCTGAAGCTGTAAGCCCGCATGGCTGTGGCACCGTAGACGGCAAAGGATGGGTCTGATGCGCCCACTCCACGAACGTTGATGTCAGAGGTGATGTCGCGCCACCCCCAGTCTGGGGTATCTAGGTCTACTTTGATGCCGGTGCCAGATGCATTGCCTAGCACTGCGGTCTCTGCGTATAGGGGCGCGCCGGTGGCCATGAGCTGGGTCGCGGTCGCTTTGCGCGCTAAGGTGCCCTGGGACACCAGCACGAAGTCGGTGCCAGCGACGGCGCTGGCCTGGGTTAGCTGGGATAGGGTTTTGGTGGGCATGGCTTAGAGCACGAGCACGGTGGCGGTGCTGTCGGGCGCTGTGACCTGGATCGCGTCGCCCGTTGGCATGACGTTGCGCAGCAATGTAGCTGTGGTCTGGTTGGACTTGGCGCTGCTGTCTGCGGCTTTGCGCAGTGCGGCCACTTCGGCGCGCAGGGCGCGGGTTTCGGCGACTAGCTCGGCGATCAGTGCGTTGTTGTCGGACTGGCGTGCACCCGCTGCCGGGTTGTACGCCTTGGGCACAATGGCTTCGCCCTCGTGGATGCGGGCGGTCATGTCGCGCGGTACGTAGTTGGTGCCCACGGCAAAGCCCAGGATGCGTTTGCGAGCGGCAATGTCGTTGCCCCCGCCAATGCTGGTCCCGTCAATGGCGTTGGCGGTGATGGCATCAAATAGGGCTTTGCCGTGCAGGTTTTGGGCGGTCCAGTAGTCAAGCCCGGCTTTTTCTGCATCACGGCCAAAGGCTGCGCGGTAAACGGTGTTTACCTCTAGCTCGGGCAGGCTGAGTCC
>CAIQBN010000090.1 GCA_903870065.1 uncultured beta proteobacterium
GAGTACGCCAATGTCATCCTAGTGGACATGGTATCCGGCCAGCGCCAGGCCTTCGCGGAGATCGCACAAGACGTGCTGGCCAGTGAGTTGGATGGTGACTCTCTGAACTATAGCCGCGGACGTGACAAAACCGACCACTCATTGGAGTTATTCAAGTTCTATGTGAACGCCCTGTATGTCGCCATGACCCGCGCGGTAGAGAACCTGTATCTGGTGGAAAGTGACACCGCACACCCCGTGCTGCAACTGCTGAATCTGCGCACCAATGAGGCCATGACGCTGGCGCAAGCGCAGACATCGAGTCAGCAAGAATGGGCGCAAGAGGCCCGGCGTCTGGAGCTCCAGGGCAAGCAGGAGCAGGCTGATGCCATTCGGCAAAACGTACTCAAAACCCAAAAGCCGGGATGGCCGGTGTGGGATGAGACTGCAGTGCAAGAGCTATTGCCCAAAGCTTTGCAGGTTGGCCAGATTTCCAACAAACCCCGCCAGAGTTTGCTTGACTACGCCCTGTGGCACGGCCAGACAAGTTGGATCCACAAGATGGCCAGCAACAACCGGTTTGAGCCCGCGGTGCAGTTGGCCATTGCGATGAATGCTATGGACAGCCATGTATCGAAGCCCATGCTGCCGCGTGAAGCGCCGAGCCGTTACATCGACCGACTCAAAAACGAGCGACATAACGCGGCCATCTTTCTGGGCAAGAAAGTGGATTCTGTTGCCGAGCGCCAACGCCTAGGCTACACCGGACGCACCTTCAAGGAGGTGCTGCGCCACTGTGAACAATATGGTGTCGATCACCGCACTTATTTCAACGCCACCCCTTTGATGATCGCCGCGCAGTGTGGCAACGTGCCCCTGGTCGAAGCCTTGTTGGAACGCGGTGCAGACCCACTTGTGCGCGACCAATACGGCCACAATGCATGGGACTATGCGTTGGGGCGTGTGCTGGACGACCCGTACCACGCACAGCACTGCCTAGATGTGCTGTATCCCCTGTTATCGCCACCCATGGTTGATGTGCAAACTGGTGAGCGACTGGTTCGGCTGGAGCGTCACCAGGGTGAATACTGGATGCTTGGCGTGATGATGATCAGCTACAAGAAGCTTTATTCGCAGGCGGTTCCGAACCCGAACGTTCAACGTAATCTGTACGGCTTTTGCGCTGACTTCCTGATGCGCGCCGACGACCGGATACCCGACAGTGTGCTGCGCCCAGAGCGCAAAAAGCGCACTTATGTGAATGCGGTACTGGCACGCGCGGAATGCGATAGCAGCTATCAACCAAGCCGCCAATTGTGGAAACGCACCAAAAATGGCTATTACACCTTCAACCCTGCCCTCAAGCTTCGCTCCAGCAGCGCTGGCGAGTGGGTGCCCTGGAAGCAATGGCTCAACCAGCCTCTGGTGTACTTGGGATGTGGAATCCGGGAACAGTGAACAGACGCTTTGTTTTTGATAGCAGTCAATTCACATTCCACGAGGACCCAGTGCAAGAAACGCTATAAAACACATCAAGTCGGGCCTACACCGGTTACCGGATCGCAGTGATCGGTCAACCGCCCCATAAAGCGCGCATGGCGGGTGCAAAATTGCCGTTGTTGTGCAACCGGGCAAGCTGCCCCGCCACATACACTGCATCAAACCGCGCATCCGGGCTGGAGAACACCAAGGCGTCCA
>CAIQBN010000091.1 GCA_903870065.1 uncultured beta proteobacterium
TAGCCAGGTCTCTGTGCTCCTCAAGAATGAGAAATCGTTCCGTTTGCTGGAAGAAAAAGGCACCAAGCCCAATGTGCATTACATTGGCAAGTACAGCCCGCGCGCATAGTGCCAGCGGTGCCAAGTGTTTGCAGGGCCGGGTAGACCGGCCCTTTTGGTTTGAGGAGTAACGATGTCTGACTATTGCCCCGACGAGCCTACTGCACGCGAGGATCTTTGCAGGGTTCTCTCGGCCTGTTTCTATGAGCCGGCGGTGGAGTTTTCGCAGGAGCAACTGTTTGAGTCCATGCGGGTCGCTGCAATGCAACAGCAACCCGAATTGGGTGAAATGGCGCGTAGGCTTGGCGATGCATTTGCGGCACAGGATTTGCAGACATTGCTGGTCGATTACGCACGGCTTTTTTTAGGGCCGATGCAGGCGCTTGCCAAGCCCTATGGTTCAGCCTGGCTAAAACCGCCGGCGCAAACGGAAGATAACCCGCCACCGGCCGTGCTCGAACTATACGACGAAGGTGGGTTTGGTATGGATGCGGAGTTCATGGAGTTGCCAGACCATGTGGCTGTGGAGCTTGAGTTTTTGTACCTTTTGATTTTTAACAAGAACCTGGCATACAAGGCGGGCAATTTGGAAAAAGCGTCGGCTAACGAGGCTCTGCAGACGCGTTTTTTGGGCGAACACCTGGGCGCCTGGATCGAACCCTTTACGGCAGCGGTTGCTGCCAACGCGCATACTGCGTTTTACCGCGAATTGGCCGAATTGACGCGGCGCTTTGTGCAACTGCAAGCGACCAGTCAATCAGTGCACTGAGACAGTCTGGCATTCTGATTTGTTAAGGTGCGCAGTCACGTGCAGCGAATACTGCGCTGGCGCAGTCTGCAGTTATGGGGGTGCTATTTTTAATAATTCAATAAAGTTTGTAATATTGAAATATAAAAGTAGGCTCAGTTATGTCAGTCTTCGAGTGGGGGCTGTGAGTTGTCCTGGGATTTGTCGTTGCATTTGAAAAGATGGCTCCAAGCGCGCGTGATTACCGCGTGCAGAAAAGGTGTTTTAACGCGTCCGCACGAACATTGCGCTGTAGCAAGACCTGTTCAAGTATTTGGCGCAAGATTGCTGCACAGGGTACCCACTGCAACGTGGGCCAGCCCGTCTTTTACAAACTGGAGAAATTAAATGAAAACCATTGAAATATTCGATCCTGCCCTGTGCTGCAATTCTGGTGTTTGCGGTGTGGATGTTGATCAGAAGTTGGTTGACTTCGCGGCCGACGCTGACTGGGCCAAAAAGAACGGCGTGCAGATGCAGCGCTACAACCTGTCGCAGCAACCCATGGTGTTTGCAGAGCGGCCCGTGGTCAAGGCCATGCTGGAGCGCACGGGTGAAGACGCATTGCCGCTGACACTGGTGGACGGCGAGGTCGCGCTGGCGGGGCGCTACCCCAGTCGGGCGGATCTGGCGCGCTGGGCCGGAATTGTTCAGGTCTCGCTGTCAAAGGCCGATGTCAGCAATTGCTGCTCCGGCGGCAAATGCGGTTGAGCCGGCGGTATGTCCCTACAATTTCTTCAACGCGTACCGCGCTTTTTGTTCTTTACTGGCAAGGGCGGCGTTGGCAAGACCTCCATTGCCTGCGCGACCGCCATGGCCCTGGCTGCTTCAGGGCGACGCGTTTTACTGGTCAGCACCGACCCGGCGTCCAATGTCGGGCAGGTATTTGGGATCATGATTGGCAACCAGATCACATCGGTGCCCGAGGTCCAGAACCTCTCTGCGCTGGAAATTGATCCTCAGGCTGCGGCGCAGGCGTATCGGGACCGCATCGTTGGACCGGTGCGTGGCGTACTGCCGGAAACGGTGGTCAAAGGAATTGAAGAACAGCTGTCGGGTGCCTGCACTACCGAAATTGCCGCGTTTGATGAGTTCACCGACCTGCTGACCGACCAACAGTTGGAGACTCAGTATGCGCATATTATTTTCGATACGGCGCCCACCGGGCACACGATTCGGTTGTTGCAGTTGCCAGGTGCTTGGAGCGGATTTCTGGAGCAGGGTAAAGGAGACGCCTCGTGCCTGGGTCCGCTGGCTGGTCTGGAGAAACAGCGCACGCAGTACAAGGCTGCCGTCGACGCGTTGGGGGACCCCGAGCGCACGCGCCTGGTGTTGGTGGCGCGCGCTCAAACAGCCGCTTTGCGCGAGGCGGATCGCACCCGGCGTGAATTGGCCTCCATAGGGCTGGAACAACAGTACCTGGTGGTAAACGGGGTGTTCCCGCCCATTGATGCGCAGGCCGATCCGCTGGCCGAGGCGATCTGTGCGCGCGAGGCATTGGCGCTGCAAAACATGCCCGCTGCCCTGCGCGAATTGCCTACGGACCAAATTGAACTCAAGCCGTTCAACCTGGTTGGACTGCCTGCGCTGGGCCAACTGCTCAATCCCGGCACGCCTGTTCATCCAGCGCCGCTGCTGGAAGACAGTAGCTTGGTGGGCCCAAGTCTCTCCGTGCTGGTGGACGAAATTGCCAAGGACGGGCATGGCCTGGTCATGCTGATGGGCAAGGGCGGTGTTGGCAAAACGACCCTTGCTGCGGCAGTGGCAGTGGAGTTGGCACATCGGGGGCTGGCCGTGCACTTGACAACCTCTGACCCGGCCGCGCACCTTGTTGACACGCTGCATGGCAGTTTGCCGGAGTTGACGGTTAGCCGTATCGATCCCCATGAAGTCACCGAGCGCTATCGGCAGCAGGTTTTGGACACCAAAGGTGCCAGGCTCGATGCGCACGGGAGAGCGTTGCTGGAAGAGGATTTGCGTTCACCTTGTACAGAAGAAATTGCTGTTTTTCAGGCATTTTCCAGAATCATCCGCGAGGCGGGGAAAAAGTTTGTGGTGATGGACACGGCACCAACTGGTCACACATTGTTGCTGCTGGACGCAACTGGTGCTTACCATCGCGACATAGTGCGGCAGATGGACGGAACTGGCAGGCACTTTATAACGCCCATGATGCAATTGCAGGACCCTCGTAAAACCAAGGTGCTCATTGTCACATTGGCGGAAACCACACCGGTGCTGGAAGCGGCCAACTTGCAGGCAGATCTGCGCCGCGCCGGTATCGAGCCCTGGGCCTGGGTCATTAACAACAGCGTGGCAGCGGCGCAAACGCATTCGCCGCTGCTGCGGGAACGTGCGCACAAGGAGCGTTTCGAAATTGAAGCGGTGGCAAACCGACATGCCAAGCGCTACGCATTGGTTGCGCTGCAGGCGGTTGAGCCGGTTGGCGTGAAAGCTCTGCTACAACTTTCGCAATAATGCATTCCTCCTCACCAGCCCCTGTCAAATCGGGGCTCGGGCGACGGTACGCAACACAGACTAGGAGCAGGTGCATGCACGAGCAATCCAATGGCGGTAAAACCAAGCAGTCGGTCGCACCCATGAGCATTTTTGAACGCTACCTGACGGTGTGGGTTCTGTTGTGTATCGTCGCCGGCATCGCGCTGGGGCAGGTGTTTCCGGTGGTGTTTCAAGCCGTTGGCAAGATGGAATTTGCCAAGGTCAATTTGCCCGTGGGCGGGCTGATTTGGGTGATGATTATTCCAATGCTGGTCAAAGTGGACTTTGGGGCCCTGGGGCAGGTGCGCCAGCACATCAGGGGTATTGGCGTGACCCTGTTTGTCAACTGGCTGGTCAAGCCGTTTTCGATGGCCCTGCTGGGCTGGATTTTTATTCGGCACCTGTTTGCCCCGTGGTTGGCAGCAGAACAGCTCGACAGCTATATCGCGGGTCTGATTTTGCTGGCGGCTGCGCCGTGCACCGCCATGGTGTTTGTTTGGAGCCGGTTGACCGGCGGCGACCCGCTTTTCACGCTGTCGCAGGTGGCATTGAATGACAGCATCATGGTGGTCGCATTTGCTCCGCTGGTAGGCTTGTTGTTGGGTATTTCCGCGATCACGGTGCCGTGGGACACCCTGCTGACATCGGTGGTGTTGTACATCGTGATTCCGGTGATTCTGGCGCAGCTTTTGCGGCGGTCCTTGGTCTCGCAAGGCGAGGCAGCCCTGGCGGCGGCAATGGCGCGTATGGGTCCCTGGTCCATCGCTGCGCTGTTGCTGACCCTGGTGCTTTTGTTCGCATTCCAGGGCGAAGCGATCATCGGGCAACCGCTGGTGATTGTCTTGCTTGCCGTGCCCATTTTGATCCAGGTATTCTTTAACTCGGCGCTGGCCTACTGGCTCAACCGCGTGGTAGGGGAGAAGCACAGTGTGGCCTGTCCATCGGCGCTCATTGGTGCGTCCAATTTTTTCGAACTTGCCGTTGCGGCCGCCATCAGTCTGTTTGGTTTCAACTCGGGCGCTGCGCTCGCCACGGTGGTGGGCGTGCTGATCGAAGTGCCGGTAATGTTGCTGGTGGTTTATATCGTTAACAATACAAGACCGTGGTATGAGCGGCGGGTGCCCAACGGCGGTACGTCAATGGCCGAGTGATGTGCAAAACGTCTGCCGGTACCATCAGGCTCGTGTGCTCAGTTTGGCAATGTTGTTGAGGAGTGAATGTATGCATCCGCAAAAGAAATTTCATTTGGTGTTTTCCATGGTGATGGGCGCCATGATGATCTTTATCATGACCTTTGTTATTACGTTTGTGAATGTGGGCTGGAGCGCACAATTTCTGGTGACCTGGCTCAAGGCGTTTGCGATTGCCTATGTCGTTGGGGTGCCAGTCATCTTTTTTGTGGCACCGGTGGCGCGCAAAATCGCGGCACGCATTCTGGGTGTAGCGCCACCCTGATCTGGTTAATTGTGGCCACGCCCATGTTGCCAATGCGACCTGGTAGTGTGTTTCCCTGGCCTTTTTAGACGCATTGCGCAAACACCCCGTGAGCCTTCAACACGAATCGTCACACCATCATGCACCGGCGAGTTACGACACCGCATTTGCAGTGGGAATCGGCTTGAATTTGTTGTTTGTCGGAGTCGAGGCGTTTTATGGTTGGCGTATCAATTCCCTGGCACTGCTGGCGGATGCCGGACACAACCTCAGCGATGTGGCCGGACTGGTTTTGGCCTGGGGTGGTGCTCTTGCGGGGAGATTGCGAGCGAGTTCGCGCCGCACTTACGGATGGAAGCGGGCCACAATTTTGGCGGCGTTTGCCAATGCCTTGTTGCTGCTCACTGCCATGGGTGGACTAGCCTGGGAAGCGATTGGCCGCTTGCTTTCTGCACACGAAGTTGCGCGGGAACAGGGCATGACCATCGTATTGGTGGCCGGGCTAGGCATTGTGATCAACACGGCAACGGCCTTGTTGTTTATGCGGGGGCGTCAACTCGACCTCAATATTCGTGGTGCTTTTCTGCATATGGCGGCCGATGCGCTGGTGTCTGCAGGTGTCATGGTGGGCGGCGTTTTGACGCTGTGGATGGGTTGGGGCTGGCTGGACCCGGTGGTCAGTCTGGCCATTGCAGGGGTCATCCTGCTGGGTACCTGGGGCATGTTCAAGCAGTCGCTGCATTTGCTGTTTGATGGCGTGCCCGACAGTGTGGATCCGCATGCTGTGCATGATTATTTGGCAGGGTTGCCGGGTGTCAGTCGCGTGCATGATCTGCACATTTGGGCCACCGGCACAGCGCACATTGCCTTGACCGCGCACTTGGTGATGCCCAAGGATTGCGCGGATGATACGTTTTTGCGTGACGTGACGCAGCAATTGCAGGATCGATTTCAGATCAACCATGTGACCATGCAAGTGGTCAAAGCCCCGTTCACCGAGTCGTGCGCGCCAGGTGATGCATCGGCCACGCAATTTCATGGTCATGCGCACTAATTTTTTTGCTATAGCTGTATGGTGAGCAGTAGTTTTGGTGGATTTCGGAGTGACACGGCCGGTGCCACCATGGGGAAGGAACGGCTTAGCCTCGCGGCAGCAACAGCGTGGCCGCAAGGCCGTTGGGCTCCCGGTTTTTTAACTCGAGCTCGCCACCGTGCAAGAACGCAATGTCTCTTGCAATCGAAAGCCCCAGCCCCACACCGCCCGACTCGGCGTTGCGCGCACCGTCGACCCGGAAGTATGGCTCGGTAACGCGCTCCAGGTCGGCCAGCGGAATGCCGGGGCCGGAGTCCTGCACACTGATGCTGAGAACGGCGCCTGTGTCTTCA
>CAIQBN010000092.1 GCA_903870065.1 uncultured beta proteobacterium
CGATGACCTGGCTATTTTGCAAGGCGTCATCAGCCTGGCATCAGCCTTCAAGCGCGAGGTGATTGCCGAAGGGGTAGAGACCGTGGCCCACGGCACCGTGCTGCTACAACTGGGCTGCGAACTGGCGCAGGGCTACGGCATTGCGCGACCCATGCCGCCCGAGCAGTTGCCGGCATGGGCGGCTAGCTGGCGGCCTGATGTGGCGTGGTCTGGCTTGCCTGTTTCCGATTAGGCGCTCTTGTCCACAGTTCAGTGGGCCGCCAGAAACCTAGGCTTAAACTTGTACACTGACACAGGTTGACGCGAAATTTTTTGTTGCAGGGCAAGACGCATGAAGAAATTATTTTCCATCCTTGTTGGCTTCTTCTTACTTTTGTGCTTTCACGCCAACATTGCGATCGCCTCTCCTACCACTCAAGCTCACATCACCGTGGGAATCCCAACCGGACTGCCGGGATACCGTCTTCTTCCAAGCGGAGAGATGGAGATACTAGATGCGGGGAAGAAGGCGATTACGAATTGCTTAGAAGAACTTTTGCATTCCAAGTTCAGGTGGGTAGATTTCCCGACGAAGAGGTTGTTGCAAAAGTTGACCCATGCCGAGGTTGATGTGATTTATCCAATGGGATTCAATGCGGAGAGGGCGTCCCAATTCTTGCAAAGCGCGTGGACTTGGCAAAATCCAGATGTCTTTGTCAGCTTGAAGCCCATTGATACGAGCGACTTGGCACTAGCTATCGGTTCAAAGTTGGGATCCCCGCAAGACAATGACTATGTTCCTGACGGCTATTCATCCGTTCAATCCACTTATGAATACAGTGATCTACCACGACTGCTAAGTTCAAAAGCTGTGGATGCAGTCATTGTTCCGAAGTCGGTCTATTTGGCCATGGCTGCTACGTGGCCAAACGGAGTACAGACCAGCCCAGGCAAGCCGCGTGGTATCGGTTTCTATTTGAACAAAAGAGACCCAAAAGGCTTACTGAAAGTGCTGAACGAGAGCATTGGCAAATGCAGGATCCAAGCGACGCCACAAAAAAATTGATCCAGCGCGCAATTTGTCCGCAATCAGCATCCAACTGATTCAATTCGGGCTCGCTCAGTACCCCTTGCTTGCGCAGGGCGAACAACAGCGAGCGGATAGTGATCGGTGCCAGGCTCATTTCGTGAACCGCATTGCAATGGCGGCAGTGCATCATCGGACCCTTCACACCCTTTGCCAGCTTTAGCTTTGTCCTAGCAGCAGTCATACGGTCACAAAGTCGCCCACATTCCTCCCAGCTAAGCGTGTTGCTCCACTGCTTTTGCAACTCGTCAAGCATTTTAGGGAACCAGACTCGGGTGGAATCACCAGAAGGCATTTGGGTTAGCGTTGGGGTTAGAGGTGGTGCGCGGCTTCATCGCGCAGCGTCCGTGTGGACTGCCGGGTTCGGCGAAGCCGCGCCGGGATACTGATGAGCCCATTCTTCATTGCGCGCGGTCTGCCGGGTGGTTGACACCGTCATTCAACACCACTGGCTCAAGATCAAACGGGTTGATGCCTTCCAAGCAGCCAACGTTGTAGCCGTACTGGTCCGGAAACGAGCGGCGTTGATGATGGGTGTAGATGCCGCAGTTGGAGCAGAAGTAGTGCCTGGCTACCATCGTGTTGAATTGGTAGAGCTTCAGTGCATCTTCGCCCTGGATGACCGTGATACCAGACAGTACAACCGATGCGACTATTGCACCCCTTCTGCGACAAATAGAACAGTCACACCGCCGAGGGTTGACGATGCCATCCGGTAGGTCGAGTTCAAGGACGACCGTACCGCAGTGACAGGAGAGCCGATGCTTTGGCAGGACGGCGACACCGCCGACGGACTTGATCATGCGTGCCTTGCGTGGAGGGTGGGTTCTGAGGACTAACGTTGGCGCTGTCCGGCACGGGCAGGCCAAGTGCGCGGTAATAGAGACCGACTCGAACACTCTGAAATCGACCATTTGCGACAGTCTTGAAATGCAGCGATGGATGACTTGGATCTGCCTTTAGCTGCGCGAAATTTCGGTGCGCTACGGTTTGAATTTCGACGGGCAATGCATCGAGGCATTGCCAAAACCGCTTTGACGCTGTGTGCGTCAAATTCAAAGTTGCCTCGCTGAACCTGCACGATAGTCGGCAAGCGCCTCGGCTGCCAAAAGGTCGAGCTTGCCAGAAGCTGCATCTTGCTCAATTTGTCTATCCAACGCGTTGCCATCGAATTCAGCGAACCACCGCCGGAATTCAGCCAACTCCACAGGGGGTAGAGACTCCACAGCACTCTCAATTGACTTCACGTTTCCCATGTTTCCGCTCCTTTTGCGCAGCAATTATCGAAGTATGCAGCAAGTCAACGCTCGCCCTCCTTCTTGTAGGCTAACGTAATGGAGATCGCAAAACTTGCGCATTATTCTGTGCCTTGCGTATTAAATCTGGCCATGGAATCCTCTTGAGAATGGCCTGCAGCTTGGGTCTCGGTCATTTTCTAAGAGTTTTACTCAGTATTAAAAATTCCGACAAACCACGCAGACCGATTGACCCAAATTCTGGGCGGTTAGCCGCGGCTGAAGTGCAGCCCCCGGCTCTCGTGACGCGAATAACATCAGGCACCCAGCCCATGCTGGCACTGCCCCATGCCCACCGCCGCCCGCCCAACGCAAGCGCATTCTCATGCTAGCGGGCCAGCGTTTGCAAAGCCCAAGCTCTACAACCCGCGCCACCCCGAACGCACGCTGCTGTACCAAACCATTGCCGAACACTTCGAGTCCTGGCATGAGCTTGCCAGTGCAGGCCAGTTTGACGGGCAGGGCGACCACCACTCGCCAAAGGCCTTTGTCCGCCAGACCTTTCGCAAATATCTGGAATGCGGCATCTTCGCCCACGGCTTTGTCCGGGCGTGGTGTGACGATTGTGGACACGACTATTTCGTAGCCTTCTCCTGCAAATGGCGTGGCGTCTGCCCCTCGTGCAACAGCCGGCGCATGGTGGAGACGGCGGCGCACCTGACGGATCATGTATTCCCGCGTCTGCCGGTGCGTCAGTGGGTGCTGTCAGTCCCCAAGCGGCTGCGTTACTTCATGCAGCGTGACGGGTCAGTGCTCAACATGGTGCTGCGTATTTTTCTGAGAGTCATTGAGCAAAGCCTGTGTACCCACAGCCCCGGTGTAGCCCAGGTGGACAAGGCCGCCCTGCACATCGGCGCAGTCGCCTTCATTCATCGGTTCGGTTCCAGCCTCAATGAACATGTGCACTTTCACGTCTGCGTGGTCGATGGGGTGTTTGAGGCGGTGGCGGGCACGGCCGATGGCGATGACGCAGTACCCCCGCCAGAGGTGATTTTCCACCCAGCCACAGGCGTGGGAGCGGATGCCGTAGCGCAGGTGCAGACCACCTTGCGCAAACGCATCTTGCGCGCCTTCGTGGGCCTCGGCGATTCCACGAGCGCGACCTAACGCCGTACAGTGGGCTAGGTTTCGCCGCCAGGCCGCCCCAGGCGAAATGCGGCCTCTTGGGGGCAGCGAGGACACGCTAGTGCCGAGCGTGGGGCTAGTTTTTCCGCTTGACCACCGCGTTGCGTTTGGCATCCTCTGGCCGCGCAAAGGTCACCACGCCGTTGCTGACTTTACCCATGACCAGCATGTTCTGGGAAATGGCGTCCTTGTCATTGAGGCTGAACGGGCGCTCATAGGTCGCCACGACACCGTAATACACGCGGGAAATGTTTTCCAGTGCCGCTTTCAGCTGGGGGCCGGGGACGTTTCCATCGCGGATGCTGAACAGTGAAAATGCCAGCAGATAGGTCGTGTCATAGGCCTGTGCCGCCGCCATCGGAACGGCCATGGGTTTGTTGAACTTGCGTTTGTACGCGGTCAGAAAAGAGGCCCTGCGCTCATTGCTGGGCTCGGCGATAAAGGTTTGCGCCATCATCGCGCCCTCTGCGGCTTCCTTGGCACCGTTGATGAAGAACGGGAACGACAGCGGCCATGCGCCTACCTGGGGAACCTTCCACTTCAGGTCTTTGCGGCCATTGGCGATCACGGCATTTTCGGAGCCCACCGTATAGCTAAATACCACGTCTGCACCTGCGTCCCGCGCCGCCTGCAGGTCGCCCCGCAGGTCCTTGACGCCCAGCGCAAAGCGCGCCACGTGCACCGCCTTGAGATTCTTTGCAGCCAGCGCGGCCTCCACGTCCTTCAGGCCCGCGTCACCATAGCCCGTGGTGTCGGCAAAAATGGCGACCTTGGTCCATCCCCGCTTGATGATGTCTTCCACCACATACGGAGCCTGGATGGCGTCACGTGCGGAGGTTCGGAAAATGTAACTCTCGGGGACCGGGTACTTGGCCGTCAGTGGCGAACCGGTTGCACAGGGAATGATCAATGGCAGTTTGGCGGTCTGAAAGGTTTCGAGTGATTTCTGCGCCACACCGGTGTTGCAAAACCCGATCGCCGCCACAACACCCGCAGCCACCAGTTCCTGAGAGCCTTTGAGCCCTATGTCCGGGTTGCCCTGGTCATCCTTGACCACCAGCTCGTACTGACGGCCCATATAGCCGCCCGCAGCGTTGATTTCTTCGACTGCCAGTTGTACGCCCTGCAGCATAAGAATGCCAAAGTCGGACGAGGGACCTGTGAACGGACCGATAACCCCAATCTTTAAGGTCGACCCCGACTGGGCCTGTACGCCCAGTGCCATACACAGCGTTGCTGTGCCAACTATCCCGGTCATCCAACGTCTGGCGCTCTGCATGGTCTGTCTCCGTCCGTAGTGTTACCGGGCAGTCTATGCAGATTGTCGATACGGGGTTCGGTGGTTTACCCTGAGACGCACCCATGCAGTCAGATGAATGTAAGCCAACTTATCTGTTAGCCGAAATACACCCTGGCCCTCGTGAAATATAAAGATATCGCTATCAATATCATAGTATTGGATAGTCGGCATAGCCCTTGGAACATCCGCCGTAGAACGTGGTGCGATCGGGCAGGTTCTGCGCGGCGCCCACACGCAGGCGTTTCGTCAGGTCAGGGTTGGCGATAAACGGGCGGCCGAACGCCACCAAGTCCGCGTCATCGGCAAGCGCACTGTCTGCCAGTGCCCGGTCATACGCGTTGTTGACCATCCAGGTCACCTCCCCCCCCGCAGCCCGGTAGGTCTGGCGCAGGATTGCATAGTCGAATGGCGCATCACCCGGCCAGTGCTATCGACGAGGCCGGAGTGGCCCAGGTACAGGCCGTTTTGCGCCGCCGCATCCTGCGCGCCTTCGTCGGCCGGGGCCTGATCGAGAAGGCTGACGCCAAAGACATGCTGGGCTATCAGCACAGCGAGCCTGGCTCGGACAAGCGTGGTGCCGAGGTCGACGAGCTGCATCTCACGCCGCTGGAGCTGATAGAGCGCATTGCGGCCCTGGTGCCACCGCCGCGCACGCACCGGCATCGCTATTTTGGGGTGCTGGCACCGAACTCTCCGCGCAGGGCAGCGGTGACGGCACTGGCCCAGGACGCAGCAGTGCAACCGGCCACGGCGCAGGCGCAGGCCGAGCCAGTCAGTACGTGCGACGGCGTGGGCGATGGTGCACTTGGGGTAGGCAACGCACTCCCAACTCGGGCCGAGCCTGCACAGCCGGTGCCGCCCAAGCGCCCAGCGCACTATCTGTGGGCAGTGCTGATAGCGCGCATCTACGAGGTTTTTCCGCTGCTGTGCCCGCTGTGCGGTGGGCAGATGCACCTGATCGCGTTCATTACCGAGGGCATGCAGATCAGAAAGATCCTTGATCACATCGGGGTCGAACTCAGAACCTCCGCAAATTTCCCCGGCGCGCGGGCCACCGCTGTGGGATGACTGCGATGTGCATGTCGGTGAGGGTGTCGAAGCAGAGCCGGACTGGGACTTGCAGCACAACCGGCCCCCGCTTACGAGGTCGATCAGCGCACACGTTGGTGACCGACAAAACCGGCGGTTTTGACTCGCTGCGGGCCAAGCCTGGGCATGGCGGGCGAGATCACTTCCTTGTACACCAAACCCTGGTAGTGAATCTGACAAGTGGTGCGGAAAATCGATTGCTTCACGCGAATCGCCAGCGCTTCCAAGGTGCGATACTTGGCCCCATGTGGTTGGAATACCTATCCGTGCTGATGTTGCCGTTGCTGTCTGCCACCTCTACTGCCGGCGCGAAAAGGGTTTAGCCCAGTGGCAGGTAAGCGGCGGGCGATGCCTGCTTGTGGCCGGTCGTGCTGAGCTCCTTGATTTCGAACTCGAACTGGGTTCCCGTTGCCTCTTGCAGCACCATGCGATACCAGCCCAGGCCCGGCGCAAACACCAGCGGAAACTCCAGGCGCTTCTGTTCCGGCAGGTAGCGCGAAGGCGAAAGCTGTCCTGTTGTCCCCACGTTATCGCAGATACCGATGCCTGCGGTCAGATCTTGGGCGTCGGCTTTAGCGCACAGAGCGAGGCTGACCAGCACAAGGCCCGCAAGTTGCGCGAAAAGCAGCAGCATGGCGGTGCGAAGTGATTCCAGGTGGATCATTGATCTCCTCGTGATCATGGCCCACATCCGGCAGTGTCTTTCCACTGGCTGGCCAGTCCGAGGTCCAGCAGCGGATTGGTTAAGGCTGACGGCGCATAGAAATACAGGCGGCCGTTGCTGCTGGCCACACCCAGATACGTGCTCGTCGTAGGGTAGCGCCGCAGCGTGTATTCACCCACGGTTTCGGTACTTGGCCGGCTTGGTTTGAAAAAAATTGGATAACTGTCTTCTGCCCAATTGAAGAGGCAATCGGTCGAGGACGCGGTCGTTGTGGCTCCCGAAGTGCGCTCCCAAATCGCGATGCCCGTAGACCCCGGCGTGGCCATGTCGCGCCCGAGCGCTATCACATAGCGCCCGTCCTTTGTCGCATAAGACCACTGCGGCTGTTCTCCCGGGTTGATGTTGAGCGTGGATTTGTCGAACGTCGCCAATTTCACGCCAGTCAAATCGTACAGTGACAAGTCCGAACTCAGGCGAAGCAGATACGCGCTGTCGGGCGTATAGGCGCTCAATGCATGGGTTTTGGTCATGCCGGCAATCACACCATCACTGAGGCGATAAATGACTCCGTTGAACGACGTCGTGACTGCACCATCCGCCGATGGCACCGAGTCAAAATACTGCGTGTTCCTCAACCACACGACAGCGCCGTCGGCGGTGCGTACTGCGGCCGTGTTGAACGACTTGGTGCCCGTCGTGATCAGCGAACCATCGGGCGAAAAATTCAGTCCATTCACAAACGGCCAGCCACCGACCATGGTCTTCCAGAGTACCACACCGTCGCTCATGCGAAACTTCCGTAAGAAATTGTCGCCACTACCGGCATAAAGAAAGGCGGAATCACTGGAGAACTTGAGATTGCGAACCTGCCCGAAATTCGCGTCCAGCGCGCTACTGGTAGACCAGACCGGGTTACTGGTCTCGCGATCAAACACCGAGACCTGCCCGCTACCCGTGCTTCCCACAGCCAGATACTTCCCGTCGGGCGAGAGCGCAACTTCCAGCGACTCGAGTTTCTTGGCCTCGCTCCCGACCGCAATGTCTGCGGTCGAGCCAGATTTTGTCCACAGAGGGCTTCCGGTGGTGCCGTCAAGCAGCACCAGCTTGTATTCGGTGGGACGGTAGAAACTGGTCTGGCTCGGATTGAGTGCATAGGCCACGTGTTTCCCGTCTGGCGTCATGTCTCCACCCCAGATTTCCCAACCCGGCGTGTGCTCCCAGACCTTGGTTCCATCAAAACGGTACTTATAAAGCCGACTCGCCTCGCGATAGGAACGGGTCTCGGCGTCTGTGGCGCCAATTTTCCAGTTTTCCTGGCCGGGAATCGCGATGAACGTACCTTCACTCTCCGAGACGGCTCCGCGCCAGAACCCGGTTGGCGTCGCCATCTGCGTGGCCAGTTTGTAGGCGATGGTGGGCGCCGCCGCCTTGCTCAAGGTCACGTCCAGCGTTGCCGTGCTCTGCGTGGTGACGTCCGCCAGAGCCACCATCCGAGAGGCATAGCCCGGTGCAGAGACCCGGGCGAGCCAGTCACTGCGCAACGGAAGCGGCTGTGTCACGCTCAGCAATGTGGCACCGTTGCTGGCAGGTGCCGCAGTTGCGGTTGCCGCAAACCAGCTCGGGGTGTAGGGTGTGGCCAGTTCCACGAGTGCGCCTGCAGGCAGCGTCGTGGCACCGTCAAAGCGCACCGCGGCCTTCAGTGTGAGCCCTCCGGTCAGCGTAGGAAGGTCTCCCAGATTGGTAAAGGTCACTTTTTGCGAAACGATGAAAGACTCTGCGGTGGCGATCGGCTTAGAGGCGTCGGTAAACACAAAGTCAACGGTGTATTGCTTGCTTTCACCCACGGTGGGCGGTGCCGTTGGCCCCAGATTCTCATAAACACCTTGCACCCAGCACGAGACGATTGACGACTCGCCAGCGACTAGTGAGAAATTGCTTCCGTTAGGAAAATGGGCATAACCCGGATACTCGTTCGTTGAGCCATTTACCGAGATTCGCAAGGCATAGACGCCGGTCGGCGTCGCAGCGGTATTGGTCACGTTGAATCGGATACTCTGCTGCTTGCCGTCGAAGGGATAAACAAACTCCGAAGGACCTGTGTAGGTGAATTGCAGCCCGTTGGGAACGGGTGCGGCGTGTAATGGCAACATCGCCCATACCAAAGCCAATGTGGCCAAACCACGCTTGATCAGGTTCATAGTCAGCTCCTCTTGAATCAAGGACGAAAACGCAGGCACCGTTGATTTTCCGTGGTGTCGAGGTCAGTATCGTATGGACCCGGTCCGTCCGTCAAGCGGCCCAACGGGTCCCCGGGGCCGCTGCCCGGTATCGTGGAGTCGTTGTTTGCCATAGGCATCCCATGAAACTGTTTGTCCCCAATGTTGAGGTCGTCTCGCTTGAAATTGCCCTGCCAAGACTTCAGGGCACGCCCAGCCTTGAGGGGCTGGTCACCCTGGCGTGGCATTTGTGCCAACGTGATTGCTAGGCTGCGCGCGCAGTGCCTGCTCGGAATTGACCCCGGTCAGGGAATTTTTGGGAGAGCAAGAAAAATAGATTCGCAAAGCTATCCTGCGTCAATAAAGATGATTGCAATATGCTTCTTATTGCGTTACGGTGCATCTGCCCAAGCAAAAAACCACATTGAGGAGACATTTGTGAGATTTATTTTCATAAAGCAGTTGATCGCCAGTTCATTGATGGCGGCCATCTCCATGGCAGCCATCGGTGCGACGGCAGAGCCGCAAAAAAAGGCAGAGCCTCTTTCGTCCACCCAGGAGATCGGTGGCGCGTCACCCCTGGGCGCGATGAAGTTGCACCAGAACATCAACCCCAAATCTCCGGCCATGACCGAGGCCGAGTTCCAAACCGGAACCAAGATTTACTTTGAGCGTTGCGCCGGCTGCCACGGCGTGTTGCGCAAAGGCGCAACCGGCAAGGCGCTGACTCCGGATATCACCCTGGAAAAGGGTTCTGACTACCTGAACACCTTCATCTACTACGGTTCGGCACAGGGCATGCCCAACTGGGGCACCTCGGGCACCCTGAGCAAGGAAGAAGTGGACATCATGGTGAAGTACATCCAGCATGAGCCACCAACGCCTCCCGAAATGGGCATGAAGGAAGTGGAAGCGACGTGGAAACTGCTGATTGAACCCAAGAACCGTCCCAAGCAGCAGATGAACAAATGGGATCTGGGTAACCTGTTCTCTGTCACGCTGCGCGACGCTGGCAAGATTGCTCTGATCGACGGTGCCAGCAAAAAGATCGTTCAGATTCTGGATACCGGGTACGCCGTGCATATCTCGCGGATATCGCTCTCGGGCCGCTACCTCTACGTGATCGGCCGTGATGCCAAGATCGTGCTCATCGACCTGTGGATGGAAAAACCTGCCGCCGTGGCAGAAATCAAGGTCGGCCTGGAAGCCCGCTCGGTTGAGACCTCCAAATTCAAGGGCTTTGAAGACCGCTATGCCATTGCTGGCGCCTATTGGCCGCCCCAGTACGTGATGATGGATGGCGACACGCTCAAGCCATTGCGCATCGTGGGTACCCGGGGCATGACCTCGGACACCCAGGACTACCACCCCGAGCCGCGCGTGGCTGCCATCGTGGCCTCCCACTTCCGACCCGAGTTCCTGGTCAATGCGAAGGAAACCGGCATGGTGCACATGGTGAACTACGCCGATCTGGAAAACCTGAAGGTCACCATGATCAAGACACCACGCTTCCTGCACGACGGCGGGTTCGAGTCGACGGGCCGCTACTTCATGGACGCTGCCAACGCGTCCGACAAGATTGCGGTAATCGACACAAAAGAAGACAAGCTGGCGGCCGTTGTGAGTGTGGGCAAAACGCCCCACCCCGGTCGCGGTGCCAACTTCGTGCACCCCAAGTTCGGCCCCGTCTGGGCCACCGGCCACCTGGGTGATGAGACCATCACCCTGATCGGCACCGATCCGGTCAAGCACAAGGAGCAAGCCTGGAAGGTCGTGGAAACCCTCAAGGGCGCTGGCGGCGGTTCACTGTTCCTCAAAAGCCACCCCAAGTCCAAGAACCTGTGGGTTGACACGCCTTTGAATCCCGATGAGAAGGTCAGCCAGTCCATCGCCGTGTTTGACATCAACCACTTTGGCAATGGCTTCAAGTCGCTGCCCATCGCCGAATGGGCCGGGCTGGGCAAGGGCGCCAAGCGCGTGCTGCAGCCCGAGTACAACAAGGCCGGTAACGAGGTCTGGTTCTCGGTATGGAGCGCCGCCAACGAGGAGTCGGCCATTGTGGTGGTGGACGACAAGACATTGAAACTCAAGGCCGTGATCAAGGACAAGGCCCTGATTACGCCCACCGGCAAGTTCAACGTCTACAACACACAGCACGACGTGTACTGAAAGTCACCGCTGACCCGCAAAAAAAGAGGCACGCAGACTGAGTGCCTCTTTTTGCGTTAACAGGGTGCGCCGCCAACCCGTCCATGCGTCCATTTCCCGCGCGAAGTACCAAGCGCGTCCGAAAGAAGACCCTGCCTGACACTCTACTTGCTACTATTTACATAGCGACATAGCTATATTCCACGATGGCTGGATAGTGTTTTTTCTCGAAATTGTTTCAAACACACCCGAATTGGGGATGTTTGGGTCATTTTGAACCGGCTTGCAGCTTTTGCCGTCCCCCGCACCCGCCAGCCGCTGACAGCACAATCCATTCAGAACGGCATCTTGGGCATGCCTTTCATGCCCCCCAGGCGCTTCATCATCTTCATCATGCCGCCGCCCTTCATCTTCATCATCATGTCCTGCATCTGCTCGAACTCTTTGAGCATGCGGTTGACCTCCTGAACCTGCACTCCCGCACCGGCGGCGATGCGGCGCTTGCGGGTGGCTTTGATGAGTTCGGGCTTGCGGCGCTCCAACGGTGTCATGCTCTGGATGATGTGGGCGGTGTTGATCGCCAGAATCTACGAAGTGTTCCCGCTGCTGTGCCCGATGTGCGGTGGTCAGATGCGCCTGATCGCGTTTATCACCGAGGGCATGCAGATCAGAAAGATCCGTGATCACATCGGGGTCGACTCAGAGCCACCACACATATCCCCGGCGCGCGGGACGCCACTGTGGGATGACTGTAGTGATGCGCAGGCGGATGAGGGGGAGCACATTGAGCCCGATTGGGATCTGGCAGAGCAACCGGCACCCGACTTTGAGGTCGATCAGCGCGTCAACTGGTGACCGGGAAAAACGGTGACTCAGACTCGCTGCTGGGTAGCTATGCGCTAGGCATACCCGGTGCACCGCTAATCCCTCTTGTGTGCAGCGCATTTTGGCGTTGGATCGGCCAGGCACGGCCTGACTGCGGGCGCTGCGCGGGTTTCGACGTGGGTTGAGGGCTCTTCCAGGGGTCGATACTTGGCCTCACGCATTTGAAATGCATCTATCCGTCAAGCATCGCACCTTGGAGTCTTCTAAATTGATAGCTATCTGTGCATATTTCACGGGAGCTGGATGCCAATTTCATCCACAAAAACACCAAACATACCCAATTTAGGTTGCGCTCATCGATCCAAGCACACAACCCGTCAAAGTTTTACCGAGGAAGGTCGATGGAAGGCCGTTTTCGATGGATTTCACGCTGGTTTCCTGGTGTTGAGCGTGTACCGAAATTTCAATCTTCGAGAAGGGCCTGTTGCCTGCGCTCATCGCGTTGCACAATCGCCTCATCGTGATCTTCAAAACGCAGTGCGACGTTCTGAAAATCGACCTCTAGCGCCAGAAACGCATCAACGATATCTGGGTCAAAATGCTGTCCGCGTCCATTTGCGATGATTTCTCTGGCCTGCGCATGTGACATCGCGTCCTTGTAGACCCGGCGACTGATCAGGGCATCGTAAACGTCGGCCACAGCCATCAGGCGGGCTGACAGCGGTATGGCCTCGCCGACCAACCCTTGGGGGTAACCGCTACCGTCCCACTTTTCCTGGTGTGAGAGGGCGATCTCCATGGCCGTCTCCAACAGCGGCACCCGTACACCGGCGTGGCGCTGGGCCTTCGCAATAGCATCGCGGCCGATGGTGGTATGGGTCTTCATGACCTCAAGCTCCCGTGGGTCCAGTCGCCCCGGTTTCAACAAAATCCGGTCGGGAATGCCGACCTTGCCGATGTCGTGCAGGGGTGCGGCCTTGAACATGCGGTCCACTATCGCATCGTCAAGTTGTCCAGAAAAACGCGGATGCCGGCGCAGCTGACTAGCCAACGCCAGCACATAGTGCTGGGTGCGAAACAGGTGGTTGCCGGTTTCGTTGTCCCGGGTTTCGGCCAGCGAGGCCAGCGCCACCATGGTCACCTCCTGGCTGACGCGCAGCTGGTCCAGATTGCATGCCAGTTCTTCGGTGCGCCGCGCCACCTCCCGTTCAAGGTGGTTGTTGCGTTCGTCCAAAGCGCACACCGCCGCTCGCAGCATCAGGTGGGTACGCACCCGCGCCAGCACGATGGGTGTGCTGACCGGTTTGCTGATGTAGTCGACCGCGCCGATCGCAAAGCCTAGTTGCTCATAGGCGGGCTCACTCTTGCCAGTCAAAAAGATAACGGCAATGTCGCGCGTTGCCGGGTTGGCTTTCAGGCGCCGGCAGACCTCGAACCCGTCAATACCGTCCCACATCTCGACATCCAGAAAAACAATGTCGGGCAGCGCCAGGGCCTGCGGGCTAGTCAGCGCGCACAGCGCCGCCTCGCCCGAGTTCACCTCGGTGATGGTGTAGCCGGCAGCCGCCAACGAGGCGCCGAGCATGCCCGAGACCACCGGATCGTCATCCACAACCAGGATGTGAGCCGCTATGCCGCGCTTCATGCTGCCACCACTGGTGCCGGCGCTGTGAGTGCCGGGGACCCAAGCCGTGCGTTCAGCGTCTGCTGGGCCTGCGTCCAAGCGTCCTGTAGTGCGGCCAACTGCTGCGCTTGGATCGCGGCGTCTGTCTTGCCCTGCAATGCCACAGCCAGAATGGCTTCAAGTTCCTTCGCAGCGGCTTGCAACCGCACCAGGCCGACCGTACCGGCACCACCTCTGAGCGCATGCGCCAGCCGCCGAGCCGTTTCCACGTCGCCGGCCACCAGCGCCGCGCCAATGTCCGCAACGATGCTGTCGTTGCGCCGGAGAAACAGGTCCAGAAAGCGGTCCAACGTCTGGCGGTCGCCATTGACGCGTGTTAGCGCGGTGGCCAGGTCAAAAACCAGAGGAGAGGGCGGCAAGGGCTCTGCTGCCACAGGCAGCCCGGCGGGATGTATCGGGGCCGCAATTGGCCCATCGACAAGCCAGCGGCTCAGAGCCGCGTATAGCAGCTTTGGCAGCACTGGTTTGGTCAAAATATCGTTCATTCCGGCGGCCTGCACGCGGTCTTTTTCCTCCACCATGGCGTGCGCGGTCAGGGCCAGTATCGGTAGATCAGGCCAGCTCTTGCGCAGGATGCGCGCTGCGCTGTAGCCGTCCATCACCGGCATCTGGATGTCCATCAGCACCAGGTCATAGGTCTGCTGTCTGACGGCAGCAACGGCCAGCGCACCATTTTCGGCGGTATCCACCGTGGCGCCGGTGGCTTCCAGCTGGGCCAGGCCAATTTCGCGGTTGAAATCGTTGTCGTCCACCAGCAGGATGCGACGCCCGCTCAGGTCGGGGGCAGCCAGAGGTTGGGCACTGATTTTGGCCTGGGTGGCTTGCCCCCGCAGGACATTGAGCATGGTGTCGTGCAAGGTGGAACGTGTCATGGGTTTGGACAGAATGCCCTGAATATCGCCCTTGCCCATCTTGGCGCGGGCCACCTCGGGCTCGCCGCCTGTGATCAGGATGATGGGAATCGGGTTGCCCACAACGCGCAGGTTGCGCGCTGTGGCCAGGCCATCCAGGCCGGGCAGGTGCCAGTCCAGCAGCATGATGTCAAACTGGGCACCACCTTGCAGGCGTGCCAATGCGGCCTCGCCCGATCCTAGCGCCTCCACTTCACAGCCAAAGTCCGCGGCATTGCGGCTGAAAAGGGTGCGCATGGCATCGTTGTCTTCCACCACCAACACGCGCCTGCCGGTCAAGCCCTGTGGATTTGCCTGCGCTGCTGCATCGTCCTTGGCCAAACCAAAGCGGGCAGTGAAGCTAAAGCAGGTGCCCACTCCGGCATCGCTCTCGACGTGGATTTGACCGTGCATTCGCTCGACCAACTGCTTGCTGATGGTCAACCCCAGACCGGTACCGCCATATTTGCGTGTGACGGAGCTGTCGGCCTGTGTGAAGGCGGTAAACAGGC
>CAIQBN010000093.1 GCA_903870065.1 uncultured beta proteobacterium
ATGAATGCCGGCGAGCAGTTCAACGCATCACACTGGAGCCGTGCGTTCAAACAATCCCGCACCCTTCAGCTTGGCATCGTGTTTTGCCAATGCGGCCAGATTGGCCACCTCTTCAGCATGTGAAAAGCGACTGCCATCAATTGCCACCGCGCCAATGGATACCGTGGTGCAAGCAAAAAAGCGCCGAACACCTTGGCGATCTTCGGCCTCAATGCCGCCTGCGCGGCGCGCCACTTCATCAAATAGATCAAGCGCCTGTGCGTTGAAGTCCATCACGATGCGTTCACAGCGCACTCGCCAATCAGGGCTTTGAAAGAGCAATATAAAGTCATCCCCACCAACATGCCCCAAAAAATCGCTCTGTGATTCACACTGTGCCATGGCCAAGCGCGCCATCAACCGAATCATGCCGTCACCCTTCCAGTAGCCGTAATAGTCGTTGAATGGCTTAAAGTTGTTAAGGTCGGCGTAACAGGCCACAAAACGAACCCCTTTTTCAATCAACCGATCGATGTGCTGACTTATGGGGATATTGCCTGGCAAGAAGGTCAAAGGATTGGCATGCCGGGCAGCTTCAATTCGGGTTTCCGTCACTGAACGCACCAATTGGTCGCCTGTTCCCAGACCCACATACCGGCCGTTGTCCGTGACAATAAAACCGTCAGCCAAATAGCGCTGGTCTTGTGAAGTCAAAATTCCGATCAATTGATCCACACTGTGCTCGCGCTCGATCAGCCGCGGCCGAAAATTGGCATGCATCGCGCAGGATTTTCGTCCCCACACTTCGCGGTAGTACAACTTGCTGTACTCGTTCATAAACTGCGCACGGTTGATCAAGGCGACCGGCTGCTCCTGGTCCAGCAGCGCAATGGCGTGCAGATCGGGCCACTGCGCAAAGCAGGCCGCCAGATCATCGTTGGTTGTTTCTGCGGTGACGGTTGGCGCTTGGACTAATGCAATGTTGCGCAATTGCCCGTTAGGCGCAACTCGGCTCAACTCAGGAAAAACCACCACCTGGCGCTCAGCCAGGACACGCTGGGCTTGCACGGCTGCATAACGCACTGGCGCGCAATCGGGGTGGCCCAGAAAATAGCCTTGACCGTAGGCAATGCCCAGATCGCGCAGCACGCGCAAGTCTTGTGCAGACTCGATGCCCTCAGCCACCAGCGAAGTTCCAAAGATGTCGGCAATTTGAAGCAACGCCTGTATGGTCTTTAGCTTGTCACCGTGCTGGCTGATATTGCGTGTGAAGTACTTGTCGATCTTGACCACTTCGGGCTTGAGCTGCGACCACAACCGCAAGCTTGAACGCCCGTCGCCAAAGTCATCCAGTGCAAGCAAGACTCCAGCAGAGCGAACCTGCGCAACCACCTCTGCGAGCGCATCCATATCGTCCACTCGCTCATGCTCAGTAATTTCCACCACCAGCAGGCGCGGATTCACGCCAAGGCTGCGAATCAGATTGAGTAAGTCACCCGGGGCGCTTGAGTGCACCAGCTGGGTCAGCACCGTCGCACTCATATTCACAAACAGTCGCCCGGGCACATCGACTTGGCCCCATCGGCGTAAGGCAGCTACAACACTGGCGTATTCGAACTCGAAACCCAAACACTCCACAGAGGCAGCATGCAGCAGCGCATCCGGCGTGTGCAGCTGGGTCCCCCTGGGGCCGCGTATCAATGCCTCGTGTGCATGAATACTGGCATCGGTCAGGCTAACAATAGGTTGAAAGACGGGGTAAAGGCTACCCTGGTGCAATATCTTCTCCAGCGGCCCCTGACCGTCAACGCAATGAATACTCCCGTCGTGTGGAGCAGCCCGTGCAGGCGTGTGCAGTCCCCAGACCTCGGGAAGGATGCACGTGCGATCTGGGCTGGTGTAAGACATAAGGAAGGAGCAGGCATGAGTGAGGCAGGTGACACTGAATTTAGCCGCCAAGCGTGGCACTAATGTGACAGCCGCGTTGTCATCGTGCTGACACGCCACGCTGGCACGATTGGCCCCACACAGCAAATGATCCATGAAGTCGCGGACGCAACCTGACCTGCTCCATTGTCACGGTGAGTGGGAGTGCGCGCCCGCGCAGATTTGAGGAACTGAAAATGAACATTCTTGCCAGGCTGCGCATTCGCTCAAGACTGCTGCTGTTGCTGACTTTTTCGATCGTCGCACTGATGGGGCTTGGCACGTTTGCAGCCTTCACCATTCAGACTGAGGCGTCACGCGCTACAGCGTTTATAGACAGTGAATTCGAGTCCGTGCGGGCGCTCAGTGATGTCCGTGCAGCGGTGGGCAGCGCGCGACGTTTTGAAAAGGACATCTTTCTGACCATGGGCGATGAAAAAGACACGGAGCGATTCACCGAACTTTGGAATGCCGAAGTAGTCCATATCAGCCAATCCATTGCGAGGAGTCAGTCACTGGCGCAGCCAGCCGAGCAGCAGATTCTGCAGTCCATGCTGAAAAGCACCTCCATCTATGCCAACGGTTTCAAGGAGCTGCTGGGCAAACTGGCACGCGGCGAGCTCAACGACCCATGGGCTGCCAACGCCGCAATGGCACCACTCCAAGACGATATCCGCAGGATTGACCAAGCGGTGGCCGATCTTTCCGCAGCACTCTCCACCCGGGGCGCAAACCGGCGGGAGGAATTGTCAACCACGGCTGCTAAAGCGCCTTGGCTGGTGGTCGCTGCAACCGCCCTGTCGGCCGTTCTGGCCGCACTGCTGGTGCTAGCCATCGTGCGCTCGATTCTTTCGCCGATTCGCGATCTGCAGAATACAGCTGGCGCCTGGGGGCAAGGCGATTTGCGCCAGGGGGTGGATGTCAGCGGCCACTGTGAAATTTCCGACGCAAAGCGTGACCTCGATCGCATGCACCATTCATTGACCAATCTGGTAACGCAAGTCCATTCCGGTGTCGCGGTCGTCAGCAACAATACCCACGAAATTGCCACTGCCAATACCCATCTGGCACAGCGAACCGAAAGTGCCGCCATTGCACTGCAAAAAATCGCCGCCTCTGTGGATGAACTGGCTGCGGCGGCGCAGAGCACGGCAGATTTCACCTCGCAAGCGGTCAAATCTTCAACCAACGCAGTGGCGGTAGCGAGTCGCGGTGGTGATGCGGTTGCCAAAGTAATCACCACCATGCGCGACATTGACAAAGCGTCCAGTCGCATTGCGGAAATTATTGGTGTGATCGATGGCATCGCCTTTCAAACCAATATCCTGGCGCTCAACGCGGCTGTGGAGGCCGCGCGCGCTGGCGAACAGGGGCGCGGGTTTGCCGTAGTGGCCGCTGAAGTGCGCAGCTTGGCCGGCCGCAGCGCCGAGGCTGCGCGTGAAATCCGCGGCATCATTGCACACTCGCTGGATGCCGTCCGACAAGGTTCTGCTTTGGTTGAGAACGCAGGCCAGACCATGCGCGACATGGTGGTGAGTGTGCGCGAGGTGTCAAGCGCCATTGAATCCATTCGGGTGACTGCGGACGAGCAGTTGCAAGGCGTTACCCACATCAACACCTCGATTGGCGGTCTGGACCAGGCCACGCAACAAAATGCGGCCATGGTGGAAGAGTCGGCAGCGGGTGCATGCAGCCTGAATCAGGAAACCCATCATCTGCGACGTGCAGTAGCCCGATTCCAAGTTCACTCAGAGCTGGCATCCGAATGGTCAAATAGGCCTGTAGCCCTCGTATCATATGCCTAGAGTGCTATATATTGCATAGCGAAACTCGCGGCAGCAGGCTCTGATGCGCCAGCCATACGCGGGGCTAACCGGGCTTGCCCCGTCTGGACTGGCGAATTTCATGGTGCTTGAGCGCGATGTAGGTCAGCCCACCCACCAGAACCGCCGCCAGCAAAAAACCACCAAACGCCAGCGGCCAAGGGACCCCCTGGGTCATCATGGAAAATTCCGACATTCCACCCACGCCAGCAAGAATGTTGATCGGCATGAAGACCACGCCAAAAACGGTCAGTTGATTAACCCGCTTATTCTGGTTGATGTTGATGAAGCCGATCGTCGCGTCCATCAAGAAGTTGATCTTGTCGAACAAGAAAGAGGTGTGACTATTCAACGACTCAATGTTCTGCAGAATCTGCCTGGCGTCGTCAAGCTGAACGGTGGACAGGATCTTGCATCGGATCAAAAAGTGGATCGCGCGCTGCGTGTCCAGGATATTGCTGCGGATTCGACCATTGAGGTCTTCCTCCTCTGCAATATCCCCAAGAATGGCGGCAGCTTCGCGGTCACTAATCGCCTCACTCAGGACTTGCCGCCCAACTTTGCCCAGCGTGGCGTAAATATCCTCCAGAGAATCTGCCGAATACTCGACGTCAGCACCGTAAAGATCTAACAGCAGGTCACTGCAGTCCGATACATAGCCTGGTTGTGTGCCTGCACGTCGGCGCTGTAACCTGAACACCGGCAAGTCTTCATTGCGCAGCGAAAACAGGACGCCTTTGTGCACGATGAACACCACCGGCACGCTGCGTGATTTTCCTTCGCGGTCGAGCAAGAAATTGGAGTGCAGGTGGACATCGCCGGTTTCCTCAATATGAAAGCGGGAACTCACCTCCAGGTCGGTCATGTCGCCCGGATCCGGTAAATTCAAACCAAAGTGTGTTCCCACATAGGCTCGCTCAGACGGGGTGGCGTTGATCAGGTCGATCCAGACCGGTCGAACACCCTCGAGATTCTTTCGGCTCTCAATAGCAATGAGTTGCAGCTTTCCGCCGCGCAATTCGAATGCATTGATTTGGGTTGCATCGAATGTTGGCTCACGATTGCCAACGAGTTGTTCGCGGCAGGCATCGGAAACTTCCCACAGAACCTCATTCTGCCGGCTCTCGGGCACTTGCTGCCAAAAAAGTGCTGCGTCATCTGCCGCCAGCGCTTCAAGAATTGCGCCAATGGCTTGCGATGGTGTCTGCGCAATGAAGTTCTGCAGTTCGGCGCTATGCTGGCGTTGAACCAGTGTCTCAACCATGTCATGGCGCGGCATGGTTTGCCCATGCACCATGCCTTCCACCCGCCTTTGCTTTCTCAGCAATTCGAATACTTTCTCCGTCGTCACCGTGTTGACTTCCTGGCGGTGCATCAGCCAGGATCACCAGTCACTGAGTTCGATGCTTTTGGTCCGTCACCCTCTTTGGCGCTCCATGAACGCAGCGCTCTGAGCATCGAGCGCTTCTTGATCTGGTGGCCACCCATGCGGCGCAAAATGTCATCGAGCGTACGAATTGCGTCCGTGATGTAAGGGCCTTTGTTGAGCATGACACACTCGGCGCGCACGCCCAGCCCCGCATCGGAGATTTCGGCCCGGGACGGAACTCCGGTTTTTGCCAGTGTCTCCAGCACCTGCGTTGCCCATATCACCGGCATATGGGCCGCCTCGGCGCACCAAAGTATCTCTTCCTGCACTTCGGCAAGGCGTTCATAGCCACATTCAACCGCCAAGTCGCCGCGCGCAATCATGACGCCCGCGCAACCACCGGACATCGCCGCCAGCATCAGTTCGGGCAAATTTTCGAACCCTTTGAGCGTCTCAATTTTCAATATGATGCCGATGTCGCTGCGGCCCAAACGGTCGAGCTGTTCGCGCAATTGGTAAACGTCCTGTGCCCGCTGCACAAAGGACAGGCCCACCATGTCCGCCTCCTGCGCCACCGCGCTCAAGTCTTGCAGGTCTTTTTCGGTCAATGCCGGCAAGTCAAGCTCGCTGTCAGGAAAGTTGATGCCCTTGTCGCCAATGAGCTTTTCGCCACCGTCGCGGGCCTGTGTAATTTCAACTTCCAGACCTTCGTCCGTCACCTTGCGAATGACTCCGCCGATCTTGCCATCGTCAAACCACATGCGCTCACCAACCCGAACTTGCTCAATCACTTGCGGCAGCGTGCAGGCAATATGGGCCGTCTCCTTGACCACGCCGGGTTCGCCATCAGCCATCACCGCCGCGCTGCCGAGTCCGTCACGCGTTACGCGAATGAAGTCGCCACGGTGAAGGTGCAGCGCACCGGGCAGGCTCTCGATCTGGCCTGCCAGCGCCGACCGCCACTTTTTGCCGTCGGCTCCATGAATAGTCAAAAGGGTTTGCGGCGTGAAATAGGCGGTGTGCAGGCCTTGCGCAATGGCGCCGCGCTCGTCGCGTTGAACCACCAGCAAATGGCGCTTGGCACCGCGCGCGTCGGAAAAGTCAATTTGCGAGCCGATCTTCAGATGCCCCAGCCACTTGGCATCGACTTCAATGTTGGCATCGACGTCGGCCATTTCGGTGGGGGCGTCGGCTGACTTCAGGCCCAGACGGTAAGGTTTGAAGGGCCGGCCAAACTCATCACGCTGGGGGCGCATGCGCAGCACTGCCGGACGCGGTGCCACGTCGCCCGTTCGGATCTTTGGCCCGCCCAGATCCATGAGGATTTTTACGTCGCGCTGGATGGCTTTGGCGGCATGACGCACATTTTTTGCCATGGCGACCCAGTCCGACGCCTCGTCATGTGCGCAGTTGATGCGCGCAATGTCCATGCCGGCCTCTATCAGTTCCCGAACCACGCTGTAATCGGCAGCGGCCACGGCAGGCAAGGTGACCATGATTCGCACTGGCCGGCCCTGTGGGCAAGTGCCCAACAAATCCACTGCGTGGGCCTCTAGCAGACGCCGACTACTGACACTGCCCGCCGGCTCTTCATCTGACTTGTCCAGCCACTCTTGTCCGGTCAAACTATGCAAGATACCCAATACCTTGTTCAGATTGGCCATGACATGGGACTCTGATCGCCCCAGCGAGGACAGCCCCAGCCAAGCCAACTGCTCTTGCAGCGGCCTGAGATCGTGCACCCGCAGCGCCAGGTAATGAATCAAATTTCTTGCACTCTCTTGGTACCGGGTAGAAACGCGGGACAGCGTGGCTTGCATCGCCGCTTCGCGCTCGTGCATCGATTGGCGCAACACCTGTAGTTGCTCAATAAGTGACAGACACACTTGCTCGCGTGTTACCGCATCCATTACTTTTGAAGTAGCTCGGCGTTTGGACGCCGTGAATCGAGTCTTAACCATCGTGCGATGGTTACACAATCATGCGACAGTTTTGTGACAACCAGGGTGCCACCTTGCGCCGGCTAAGGAAAAAGTTGATGAATAGAGTGCCAACGGTGGTTAAACGTTCGGCTCAATTCACGCTGCCTTTGAACCACTGCACAGCGTGCGGGCGGCTTCACGTTCTGCGCATGAGACTCAATCTCTGCCTGTAACTGGCGGACGTGGGGATGTTCGGTACCCAGTGCTGCCTCCAGCTTTTGGTGCAGTCGCTGCAAATTGCCTAGTTGTTTTGACATCTATAGCTCCAAACACGTTGATCACTCATTGGGATGATCGGTTTGACCAGTTTACACAGGACACTCATAAATATACTCGGGTTTACCCTTGGCAAACTGACAATGGTGACATCGTTGTGTTACGTTTTGATGAAATCGTGAACGCAGAACCACGATCACTCTCGGCACTCTTCTTGACAGCCTCTTGTCGCTCATCTTGATTTTTTCTTTTATTAAATATAAACTGTATATACCGTTTAACTTTTTAGAGAACCTTGATGACAAACCCAACTCCCAAGAACACAGTTTCCGAGCCAACGACCAACACGCCGCTAAACCCCGCGGCGGCGAGTACCGCTGCCAAGGCCAAATCAGCACCTGCCAGTAAGGTCGAACCCAAAGCGCCGCTAAAGGCTGCCGCCAAGCCATCGTCAAAGCAAGTTGCAGTGAAGCAAGACAAGGTCAAAAAGCCCAAAATGGTCCGCGACAGTTTTACCTTTCCAAAAGATGAGTACACGGTGCTAGACGCCTTGAAACTACGTGCTGCCAAGCTCGGCAACCCGGTCAAAAAGACAGAATTGCTGCGTGCTGGGATAAAAGCGATTGCTGCGATGCCTGACGCCAAGTTTCTCGCGGCTTTGCAAGCGGTTCCGAGCATCAAAACAGGTCGACCCGCGAAACCTGAAGCCGACTAAGGAGGATTTACAGCAAATCAGGTGACTGAACCGTCACCACAACGGTTTGACCGGTGGCATCGCGTTCACGGTAGCGAAGCCACCAAACCGCGCCTTTTTTGACCGGGCATTCCAGACTATCCAAACCCAGCAACCTTGACAATGTCTGGCCCAGCGTGGGTTGATGTCCGACCACCAGGACACACCCCTTGGCATGGGGCCATTGGACCAACTCCAGTAGCGCATCGACCGAACCCGTGGGCCCGATTGCCGGATTGACCTTGAACTTGCGACCTAAAAGCTGGGCAGTCTGCTCAGTTCGCCGGGCCGGACTCACCCAGATCCTGGTGCTGTCGGGCATTTGGCGGTCGAGCCAAGCCGCCATGCGAGCCGCCTGCTTTTCACCACGGCTCGTCAGGGTGCGTGCCATGTCGTCTTCATTCAACGCTGCGTCTACGGCTTCAGCATGTCGCCACAAAATAAGGTCCATGGATCATCCCGAGTTGAGTGCCTTGTCGTAGTCCGCATAACGCGCCATCAACGCTGCTTGGGCCCCATGCGCTGCGGTCTTGCCATCGGACTGGACGCGGGTGTAGGTGCCATCGGGGCCCAGGTCCCAGGCATCCACACCGTCGTGCAAGCAGGCAACCAGGCATTCGTCCACCAGGCGTTGCCGCTGTACCGGATCGGTCACCGGCCACGCAATTTCCACGCGGCGCACCATGTTGCGATTCATCCAGTCGGCGCTGGACAAATACAACTCCTCTGTGTCGCCCTCGCGAAAATAAAAAACCCGCGAGTGCTCCAAGAAGCGACCAATGATTGATCGAACCCGGATGTTGTCGGTGTGGCCTGCCACCTGGGCCGGCAACATGCAGGCCCCGCGCACGATCAGATCGATTCGCACACCGTTGCGACCCGCCCGCATCAGGCTGTGGATCAGGGCTTCATCCGTCAGCGAATTCATTTTGGCCACTATGCGGCTGTCCTTGCCACGGCTGGCCGCCAGCCCCAGGGCATCAATCTTTGCAATGGTGTTGCGTTGCAAGAAAAACGGCGCAAACCAGAGTTTGCGCAGCCGCGGCAGGCGGCTTTGGCTTGCCAGATGCACAAACACATGCTCCATGTCGGTCGTCAGCGCGGTGTCGGCGGTGATGTGGCTTACGTCGGTGTACAGTCCGGCAGTGCGAGGGTTGTAATTGCCGGTAGACAAATGGCCATACCGCTTGAGCGCCTTGCCTTCGCGCCGCGTGATCAGCATCATTTTGGCGTGGGTCTTGAGGCCCACCACACCGTACAGGACCTGTGCGCCGATGGATTCCAGCATTTCGGCCCAATTGATGTTTGCTTCCTCGTCAAAGCGGGCTTTCAGTTCCACAACCACCGTGACTTCCTTGCCACGGCGCACCGCCTCACGCAGTAGCGCCATCAATTCCGAATCTGCTCCGGTGCGGTAGATGGTCTGTTTGATTGCCAGCACGTTGGGGTCGTCGACTGCTTCGCGCAAGAGTTGCAACACACCGTCAAAGCTTTCAAACGGCTGATGGATCAAAATGTCGCCTTGCTTCAATTGCTCAAAAATTGAAGTACCAGAACCCATTTGGGTCGGATAAGACGGCTTATACGGAGGAAAGCACAACTCCGGTCGGTCAATCAGGTCAATCAACTGCGTCAAACGTACCAAGTTCACAGGGCCGGCCACCCGGTAAAGCGCCTTGGCGGGCAAGTCAAACTGTTCAAGCAAGAAATCAGACAAGTACTCCGAGCATCCCGCCGAAACCTCCAACCGGACCGCCTGCCCATAGTGGCGGTGTACCAAACCCTGGCGTAGCGCCATGCGCAGGTTTTTGACGTCATCCTCATCCACTGCCAGGTCAGAATGCCGCGTAACCCGGAACTGCGAGAACTGACTCACCTGCCGTCCTGCAAACAGTTCACCCAGGTGCGCCCGAATCACGCTTGAAAGCGACACAAACAGCATACGCGAGCCGGACACCTTGGCCGGCATGCGAATCAGACGTGGCAAAACACGGGGCACTTTGACGATTGCAATTTCATTCTCGCGCCCAAAGGCGTCGCGTCCACCCAAACGAACAATGAAGTTCAGCGACTTGTTGGCCACCTGGGGGAACGGATGGGACGGGTCCAGCCCGACCGGAATTAACAATGGCCGGACCTCGCGCTCGAAATACTGCCGAACCCACTGACGTTGCGCGCTGTTGCGCTCGCCGTGGGAAATGATTTTCATCCCCAGGCGCTCAAACGACGGCATCAGCTTTTCGTTGTACAGCGCGTACTGGCGCTCGACCATCGCGTGAACGGCGGCAGACAGGCGCTCGAAGGAGTCGACTGAAAAAAGCCCCTTGCGCTCCTTGGCCTGGTTGGCGGTCAGGTGGGGTTCAGCCCGCACCTCAAAAAACTCGTCCAGGTTGGACGACACAATACACAAATAGCGCAAACGCTCCAGCAACGGAACATCGTCACGAACGGCCCAGTCCAGAACTCGCTCGTTGAACGCCAAAATTGCATGATCGCGGTCCAGCAGCTCCGGCGCCTGCAACGGCGCCTGCAGTTTTGGATTGCGGAGAAATGACAACATGCTCACGCCTTGACTATGACATAACAGTGACGCATTGTTTACGGATTTGATGACATTTATGTGACAGATTGAGTAGCTGAGTGTTCGTCAATGAGCCGTTTACCTGCATCCGCTGGCACCAGATAGCTGACAAATTGCTGCGCCGCATACGACCAACTGAACTGCCGCGCGCGCAGATATGCCTCATGGCGTGGAATCGCCAGTGCCTGGTACCAGGCCATCGTCAAATCATGGTGCAAAGCACCGCCAACAGCCTGCGCACCTACCACTTCCAGTGGTCCTTCGACCGGGAATGCCGCTACCGGTGTTCCGGTGGCCATGGATTCCAGCATCACCAGCCCAAAGGTTTCAGACTGACTGGGCATCACAAAGACGTCCGCTGAACCATATACCTTTGCCAGGACATCACGCGACAAGACACCGAGCCAGCGCACATGGGGGTATCGCGCACGCAAGTCCGCTTCAAGAGGACCAACGCCACAAACCACCTTGGTGCCAGGCACATCAAGCTGCAAAAATGCTTCGATGTTTTTCTCGTACGAGACCCGTCCTACAAAGAGTGACACCGGTCGCACCAGTGGACCCAAGGGCGCATAGGTTTGTGGCTCGTCCTGAAAG
>CAIQBN010000094.1 GCA_903870065.1 uncultured beta proteobacterium
GACTATTTTAACGTACTTATTAAAATAGATACGACTTTTTCAACATGTTAATGAATTTGGCCGGGTTAAATCTTCGGCACTAAGATTAAAGCTCAACAGATTAAGCGAACGGCTTGGCCACAGCCCCCGTTGTTACTGCGTAACCAGCTTCGTTTTTTGTAGCGTTGGTTTGTCCCCCCGGCGGTCGAAATCCGCCCACAGCATGTGCTGCGGTTGTTGCTGCGGCGCACTACGCGCCAGTTGCTGTGGTTGCTGGCGCTGGGCCTGGTGGGTGCGGGTTATGCGCTGCTGTGGCTGGCGCCCGTGACCGGTGTTGACGAAGCCACAGTGGCCCAGCGTGCCTTTGTGGGTATTGGCCTGACCACCTGCGGCGCGCTTTTGGGTGCCCTGCTGGGCCTGACGCGTCGTTAAGCAAGCCCGGGTGGCGCAAGACCGCCGGGCAGCCAACCGTTGGTTCAACCGCGTCAAAGAAGCAGGTGTCACAGGGCACCCACGTCCGCAAATTGCAATATGCCTTGACCTAGCGCAAAAACTCACCTTGCTAAAGGCTGTCCACAGCCAATCCATGGTTGGTTATTGGACGATTTTTGGACGATCGGTTCCTAGTATAGACACCAACATCCATTGACTCACCACACCAGCGATTTGACTTTGTAGGGACTACCGATAGCGAGACATCCGACGCTATTGGGCTTGATGCGATGAGACGTTAAGTCCCCGGTGCTGTATGCCGGGCTTTTAGGCTTCACTGAAGTCAGGATTGACATATGACAATGTTGTTGCTTTCCGTCACTGATGCGGCCAATAGCGATACCCATGTGCGCTTTGCCCGATTGGGTCTGCGCCGCAGGGTAACCGCGACCGGATTGATTGCCCTGGCTGACTTGCCGGTGGGCACAGCACGGCTGGCGTTCTACACCCGTACTGCCTACTTTAGCCAGAGCGAGGCCGAGCGACGCTCGGCCAAGCTGTTGCCTATTCAGGTTCGCCGACAGATCGATGCCGACCTGGCCTTTAACGAGCCTTTCCTGGCGCGCCACTATGCCACATCGCTGCCCGGCGGAGGGCGCCAGAATCTGGCTTTGGCCGCAGTCGCTGAGGCAGACTATGCCCTTCTGGCCAACCGCTTGCCACTGGCAACCCGGCCATTTGCCTGTATCACTCCCGCTGAATGTGCCATGGCAGCCCTATTGAGTAAGCTTACTCGTGAGCCGGTGCGCGTGCTTTGGCGCAGGGGACGTCAGATGGTGGGTCTGCTGGTCAGACAGGGTGCAATCCATGCGCGCCACGCCGCCAGGGTCGAGCAGGATGTGGCCGCGGACGAGGCCGCCTTCGCTCTGCGGGTGCTGCCGCTCCTGGGTGCTGCCGTTGCACGTTTTTCCACAACCGCCAGTGTTGCAGGGGTGTTGCCAACGCTGGCACTGGGTGATTGGAGTGGCCTGGCCGCTAGTTTTGATTCCACCCTGGGCGCCGGTCTTCGCGCGCAGTTGCACCGGTTGTTTACCGGTGCACCGGCGGACGATGTGGCGCAATGGCCGGAGCTCTATGGTCTGCGTTTTGTGACCGATCACTTCAATTTCCTGAGCAGTGATTACCAGGGTGAGGTGCGAGGCACGTTGTTGGCCCGGCCGCTCTTGGTGCCGGGGGCGTTGACAAGCGCCGTGTTTGGCCTGTTAGCCGCCTTTAATGCAGTGCAGGCCAGTCAGCTCGAGCAGGCGATGCAGACGCGCCGCACTACGCTGGAAACCCAGCTCAAAGCGGTTGACAGCCAGCGGCCCAAGCCCGAAGAGGTAGAGAAGATCAAGCGCCGCCTCGGCGTTAAGAGCACTCTAGAGGGACTGCGGCTGGACCGCTTTCTGGCCTGGATTTCGACCAACACGCCTCCCGGGGTGATCATCCGAAAGTTGGAGGTTAACCGAAGCGCCAACCCGAGTCCCGTCGCCACAATGGTGGCGCCAAGCTCAGAGGAAAAAGAGGCATCAGCCCCTGCGCAGTCTTGGTTGGCTGCTATTGAATTCGAAGTGCCCGGGGCCTACTCGCAGTCCGAGGAAAGGTCTGCCGCAATCATGTCTGCGCTGGCTACTAAGGGCAAACTGATAAGCAGTGCGTTGCGCGTTGGAGACGATCAACCCTCGCGCCTTTTGATTACCCTGGTGACCCAGGAAACTGCGTTTCTTGAGTAGAGCCCTATGCCCCATCCCAAGCCGCTCGGTGAACTGCTCAAGGATGCAGGTGTTATCAATGAAGAAATGATTGGTTACGCATTGCAGGTGCAGTTGGTCTCGAAAGAGCGCCTGGGCGATGTGCTGCTGCGGCTGCGCTTTGTCACCGACGACGAGGTTGCCCGCACGCTGGCCGGCCAGTCCGGTGCGCCGTATGAGCCCCTGATCAGCATCAACCCCAGCCGTGAGGTCCTCGCGCAGATTCCGTCCAACTTTGCCCAGAAGTTTGGCGTGTTGCCGCTGGGTTTTGAAAATGACTGCCTGGTGCTGGCCACCGACGACCCCTACCAGACCGATATTGCCGAGCGTGCCACCCGCTTTACCAGTTGGAAGCTCAAACTGGTTGCCGCCCCTGCGTCACGCCTGCGCCGGGCCATTCAACGCGTTTATTACATGGCTGAGCACCCGATTGCCGCGGATGTGACGCGGCTTGCCAGCCAGTTGCAAAGCGGTCGGGAGGTCAACACCGAAGCGCTGCTAGATCTTCTATTGTCTGCCGCAGTAGACGCCCGCGCCTCAGACATTCATGTTTCGCCCACAATTAGTGCGTCGCTAATCTCACTGCGTCTTGACGGTGTACTGCACCTGCGCTTTACGCTTCCTGCAGGCATTCACGGCCGGCTGGTGTCGACCTGCAAGGTGCGCGCCGCGCTCGATATTGCCGATACCACACGCCCGCAGGATGGCCGCGCCACCTTCAAGTTCATCGACGGAAACTACGACTTGCGGGTCTCCACCATGCCAACTGCCGACGGTGAAAACCTGGTGATCCGGGTGCTGTCGGGCTCAGCGGAACTGGTGTCATTGGGTAGCCTGGGCCTGTCAACGGCGCAAACCCGCGTGCTTGACCACGCAGTCAGCCAACCGCATGGCACACTGTTTATCTGCGGACCTACCGGCTCGGGAAAAACCACCACGCTGTACGCGCTGCTGCGCCGCGTCAATGCGATGCAACGCAACATCATGACGATTGAAGACCCGGTGGAATACCGCATGCCACTGGCCCACCAAGTCGAGGTGAACGAGCGCGCCGGACTCACCTTTGCCACGTCGATCCGTGGTTTTTTGCGGCAAGACCCTGATGTGATTCTGGTGGGCGAGGTGCGCGACGAAGAAACCGCGGCCTTGTCAATGCGTGCCGCGCAGACCGGGCACCTCGTGCTGACCAGCCTGCACGCCAATGACGCAATAGGTGCCCTGATTCGCCTGCGTGACCTGAGTGTGCCAAGCTACCTGATTGCTGCTACTTTGACTGCCATTGTGGCGCAGCGGTTGCTGCGCAAATTGTGCCCAAGCTGCCGTGAACCGGTGGCATTGGCAGTGTCTGAGACGCGTGCAAAAGCCGCGTCCAGACGCTACCGCGCTACGGGTTGTGAACGCTGCTTGGGTACTGGCTATATCGGCCGACAGGCAGTGGCCGAAGTGCTCGAGATTGACCGTGATCTGGCGCGCATGATTGATCGGGGTGATACCCCCTCGCTGCTTTATGAGGCGATAGAGGCCAGAGGTTTTTCTAGCATGCGCAGCGAAGCTATTCGTATGGTGGACGAGGGTCTCACCGATGAGGCC
>CAIQBN010000095.1 GCA_903870065.1 uncultured beta proteobacterium
TGCCGAGGGGGTGGAAACGGTGGCCCATGGTACCTTGCTGCTGCACCTCGGCTGCGAACTGGCACAGGGTTATGGCATTGCCCGGCCCATGCCGGCAGACCAGATGCCCGCATGGGTGGCTAGTTGGCAGCCTGAGCCCGCGTGGAGCGCGTTACCGTGGGTTGGCGAAGATGACTGAATCAATTGACCTCCAGCCCTCGTCTGGATTGCGCTAAGCGCTGCTATTTGTATAGCAAAACAAGTTTGTTGACTGATGGGTTTGACGCAGGCCAAAAAAAAAGCCACCCGAGGGTGGCTTTGTAAAAATCCCCCCGAGGGGGACGTCGTTGGACTCGTAAAAGTCAACCTATTGGGTGGTTGTACTTTGATCCTTGTGAACTGTGACAGCAGTTGGGTGAACTGTACCGATTGTTTGGCGAATGCGGTATCCCACGTTTGTGTGAGTGACCCCTGCTTTTTCGCAAAAAACGTGAACTGGCCCAAGTTTTTTGCTGAATTGTTGGTTTTTTAGCCACCAGCAGGCAGCCGCAACTCAAAACAGGCCCCCCCGGACCCACGGTTGCTGCAACTGACCGAGCCGCCATGGCGCACGGCGATGGATTTGACCAGGGCCAGTCCGAGCCCCATGCCGCCATCGCGCTCCGAAGCGCCCGGCAGGCGGTAAAAGGGCTCGAAAATCCGTTCCTGCAAGGCTGGTGGCACGCCCGGTCCGTTGTCACAAACCCGCACGCAGGCGTTGGTCCCGTCCCGGTACAGCGTCAACACCGCAGGGCCTTGGGCATGGCGCCTGGCATTTTCAAGCAGGTTGCGCACCGCGCGGCGCAGCAATTTGTTCACGCCCGGTACGTTGCACTCCGCCCCAGGTATCTGCACCTCCAATACAGCTTCCGTGCGGGCGCATTCTTCGGCTGCCAGTCCCATTAAATCCACCGATTCAATCGTTCCCAGGTCAGCTTCCTGCGCGTCGAGTCGACTTGCCAGGAGGATTTCGTCGATCAATTGATCGAGTTCGGCAATGTTGCGGGCAATTTCGTCTCGGGCATGCCGGTCGGCCGGATTCGATGCGGTAGGCAAGAACTCCAGCCCCATTCGAATGCGGGTAAGGGGCGAGCGCAACTCATGTGATGCATTGGCAAGGAGGGACTTTTGCGACGCCAGCAAGGCATCACGGGCGTTGACCAAGGTTTCAATTTGCTCGGCGGCATGGTTGAACCGATTAGCGAGAAAACCGACTTCGTCATTGCCGACCACAGGAACGCGCACGCTCAGGTCTCCACCACCCCAGCGCTCGACACCGTGTTGCAGTGTCTCCAGCCTTCGGGTAAGTCGGCGCACAATGGGATAGGTGGCCAGCGCCACGGCCACGGCCACCAGCCCCAGGGTCCAAAAAATACCGAAAGGCGCGCGCCAATTGGTCGGGGGCGGTCGGGGCAAATGGATGTGAATGATTTGCCCGTCTTGCATGCGCACGTCAAATTCGGGGCCGGCACCGAAGCGGCTCCGCGCCTCGGGTTCCTGCCAGCGTGGCTCACCATTGCCCGATCGTGCATCTGCGGCCGGATCCCAATCCGCAGGTGGCAGTGGTCGGTGCATGCCGCGCCCGTCAGGACGCATGCCCATGCCAGGCCCACCAAAGGGGCGGCGTGGCCGCACCTGGCCCTGACCGATCACCTCGCCTGCCGCGTTGCGCGCCACCACTTCGCGCAGTGGCGCATCTGCCGTCATGCGCCAAACCCACCCCACCACCAGGGTCAGCACCGCAACTGCCAAAACCACGGCCAGCCAGATGCGAACGTAGAGCCGGTTCATGGAAACACCAAGCAGGCTGCGCCGGGTTCAGTCTTGCTGACGTGCAAACACGTAGCCTACGCCGCGCACCGTCAGAATGCGTTTGGGTGCCTTGGGGTCTATTTCAATGGCTGCGCGGATTCGGCCCATGTGCACGTCGATCGAGCGGTCAAAGGCGTCCAGTTCACGACCGCGCACCGCTTCCATGATCTGGTCTCGCGTCAGCACCCGCCCCGCCCGCTCGGCCAGGGCCAGCAACAGGTCGAACTGGTAGGACGTCAAGTCACATGGCTCGCCATGGACGCTGACGCGGCGTGCATCCCGATCAATTTCCAGGGTGCCAAACTGCAAGGGCGCGTTCTCGGTGGTAGGGCGCTCAAGCCTGCGCCGCAATACGGCCCGGATGCGCGCCAACAACTCCCGCGGCTCGAACGGCTTGGGTAGATAGTCGTCGGCGCCCATTTCCAGGCCGACGATCCGGTCCATGGCGTCACCCTTGGCGGTCAGCATCAAAATCGGCGTCTGGGACAAGCCCGTTGGCAGTGCCCGAATTCGCCGGCAAACCTCCAGGCCATCCATGTCCGGCAGCATCAAGTCCAGGATCACCAGGTCGGCTGCCGCATCGCGGCTCGGGTTGCTCAGCTGGTGCAAGCCGCTTTGACCATCGCCCGCACAACTGACGGTATAGCCAGACTGCCCGAGGTACTGTGCCACCATGGCTGACAGGCGCGAGTCGTCTTCAATCATCAACAGGTGCTGGTTCATGTCAACAGTCTAGCGCCCCACCCGGCGGGGTGTGTGAGTGCGGCCTCAAGGGTCTGTAAAGATTGGTAAATATGGCCCCCACGCTGGTCGCTGCGCGTACTGCGCTGCCCCCCGAGGGGGTGCGACTCGCCTTGGGGCGGCCCGGCGGCTGCGTCTGTGCCCCCACGCTGGTCGTTGCGCGCACTGCGCTGCCCTCAATTGGTTTAAAAATGCTATAATAATGATAGCTGTCTACGCTTATTTAATGAGGGCTAGAGGGTATTTTCATTCTGGATGCGAGCCAGACCAGGGTAAGCACCGGCAGGCCCAGCAGGGCTGTGGCGGTGAAGAAGCTGCTGTAGCCAAACCGGTCCACATAGACACCGGAGTAGCCGGCGATGAACTTGGGTAGCAGCAGCATCATGGAGCTGAACATGGCGTACTGGGTGGCAGAGTAGTTGACATTGGTCAGGCTGGAGAGGTAGGCGATAAAGGCGGCCGAGGCAATGCCGCTGGCCAGGTTGTCAGCTGAAATCACGTAGATCAGGGCTTGCAGGTTGTGCCCTTGCCCTGCCAGCCAGGCGAACAGCAGGTTGGTGGCGGCGCTCAGGGCCGCGCCCAGCATCAGTACCGGCATGACCCCCATGCGCAGCGCGAGAGCGCCACCGACAAACGCGCCCACCAGGGTCATGATCACACCATAGATCTTGGTGACGGCCGCCACTTCGTCCTTGGTGAAACCCATGTCGACGTAAAACGGATTGGCCATGATGCCCATGACCACGTCGCTGATGCGGTAGGTAGCGATCAGGGCCAGCAACAGTGCGGCCTGCCAGCGGTAGCGCGTGATGAAGTCGGCAAACGGCTCGACCAGGGCGCTGCGCAACCAGTCGATAGCATTGCGGGCTGGTGGGATTGGACGGTGGGCCGGTTCTGGCGACAGCAGCACCGTCAGCACACCAGGCAACATGCTGGCAGCCATGATTAAGTAGGCAATTTGCCAGGCACCATGCTGGTAGGCAGTGATCGCTGCGCTGCCATTGCCGAGGATCGGCGCCTCGGCGCGGGCGGCGATCCACAGCGCGCCGGCGCCAGCCCAAATCATGGCCAGGCGGTAGCCGGCCTGGTAGGTTGCCGCCAGGGCGGCCTGGCGTTCCACTGCCGCAGACTCGATACGAAAGGCGTCCAGCGCAATGTCCTGGGTGGCTGAGCCAAAGGCAACTGCCAGTGCGCACCACACCACCGGTGCCAGTTCCAGCCGGGGATCAGTCAGTGCCATGCCCATCAGCCCCAGCATGACGACGCCCTGCGAGAGCAGCAACCAACTGCGCCGGCGCCCCAGCAGGCGGGTCAAAATCGGAATAGGCATGCGGTCCACCAGCGGCGACCAGACCCATTTAAAACCGTAGGCCAGCCCGACCCAGCTCAAAAAACCAATGGTTGTGCGGTCGATACCCGCTTCGCGCAGCCAGAAACTCAGGGTACCAAACACCAGCAACAGCGGCAATCCGGCCGAAAACCCGAGGGACAGCATGCGCAATGATGCAGGCTCAAGGTACACCTTCACAGTGTCAATCCATGAAGGCTTGTCGGCGAATGGGCCCATGCCGTGCGTTGGTGTGGTCATGGAGGAATAATACCGGTATGAATTCAGGCGTTCATTGCACACAGGATCATCGCGCACGCACGTGGTCTGCGCGCGGGGTAACTGCCGCGTGGCTGGCGGCGACTTTGGTGGGCCTGGCGATGCCGGCGCAGGCACGCGAAGGGGTCGAGGTGGGTGCCAATTCGTCGTTCGCAAAGCTGGTGCCCGCCGAGCAGGTGGAGCGCTCAGCTGCGCAGCAATATGTGCAAATGCTGCACCAGGCCGACGGCAAACGTGCCTTGGTGTCAAAGGAAAGTGCCGAGTTGCAACGCCTGCGGGCCATCGCGCGCAAGCTGATACCATTTGCATTGGACTGGAACCCGCGAGCCCGCAGTTGGCAGTGGGAGGTCAACCTGATCACATCCAGCCAGATCAATGCCTATTGCATGCCCGGCGGCAAGATCGCTTTTTACACCGGCATCCTGCAAAAGCTGCAGCTCAGCGACGATGAAGTCGCCATGGTGATGGGCCATGAAATTGCCCACGCCCTGCGCGAGCACGCCCGCGAGCGCATGGGCAAGGGCATGGCGACTCAGGGGCTTGCCCGGCTGGGCGGGGCACTGGCCTCGAGCTTTTTTGGCATCGATCCACGCATTACCGACGTGGCAGCTGGCGGCATGGCCAATCTGTTGACGCTGGAATTCAGCCGTGAAGACGAGTCCGAAGCCGATTTGGTCGGCATGGAGTTGGCAGCCCGCGCGGGCTTTGACCCGCGTGCGGGTGTCACGTTGTGGCAAAAAATGGGCGCCGCCAACAAGGGCGCACCGCCACAGTGGTTGTCCACCCACCCTTCGGGCACGCGACGCATCGCCGACATTCAGGCCAACTTGCCCAAGGTGATGCCGCTGTACGAGCGTGCAATGGCGCGCTAGGCTTCGCGCTGGGCCAGGTTTGCGGCCTGGGGATGCAGTTTGCCGTAGGCGTCCAGCAGGCGCTGGTGCAAATCGCAGCCTTCCAGACTCAAGCCGGGTGATGGTTCACCAAAAAAGCGCAATTCACCGTTGAGCAGGGCACGGGCCTGCTGCAAGGTCTGCTCTGTGAACAGGCCTTGCAGGGCCGAGTTGAAGTCGGTAATGTTGGCCTGCGCATCGAGTTTGCGCAGGGTTTCAACGCAGGCATAGACTTGACCCCGCGCAGGGTTGACTTGCCCGAAATGGCGAATCCATTCGCAGCCTTGATCGGTGGCGTCGCCGTCGGCAATCGACAGCGCCAGCAGGGTTTTGAGTTCCCCCACACGCAGGTCTTTCCAGAACGGGTTGTCGCCCGGCGCCAGGCCAATGAGCGCAGCCACCAGACGGTCATCGGTCAGGCCGCTTTCGTTCAGCGTGTCCAGCAGGTCGCCGCATTCGTCGTGGTCCAGGTCTGCCAGGTTCAGGATCGCTTCCCGGATGGCATTGGCAACACTGTTGTTCTCCCACTCCAGTTCATCCACCGGATAGATCTCCGACATGCCCGGCACGATGATGCGGCAGGCATACACGCCCAGGTGCTGGAAGTCGGCGACGTAAATTTCAAAACCCATGGCGTGAATCGCATTGACTGACCAGTCGTAGTCTTCGGATGTGGTGGTGCTGAAATTCCAGTCATGGAACGCGAAGTCGCTTTGCCCGCTCAGAAAGTTCCAGTGCACCAGGCCGCTGGAGTCGACAAAGTGGATTTCAATGTTGGGCGAACTGGCAATTTCCTCCAGTTCAAAGCCAGGTGCCGGAAAGCCACCCAGCGCGTCGAGTGCGCGTCCCTGAAGCAGCTCGGTCAGGGCGCGCTCCAGTGCAATTTCGAAACGCGGGTGCGCACCGAAACTGCTAAAGCAGCCCTGGTCCTGCGGGTTCAGCAACGTCACATTCATGACTGGATACTGGCCGCCCAACGAGGCGTCCTTTACCAAAATACCAAAACCCGCAGCCCGCAGCCCGGCTATGCCTGCGGCAATACGCGGGTAGCGGTTGATGACAGCTGGCGGCACATCTGGCAGGCACAGTCCTTCACTGATGATCCGGAACTTGATGTGACGCTCGAAAATCTCGGAGAGTGCCTGGGTGCGGGCCTCAGGCGCAGTATTTCCAGCCGACATGCCATTGCTGACATACAGGTTGCCAATCACATTGACCGGAAAATAAACGCTGGCCTGATCACTCAGACGCACATAGGGGATGGCGCAGATGCCGCGATCCTGGTTACCGGAGTTGAAATCAACCAGTGTGTTGGCGTCGATGCTGCCGCGCGGGTTATAGAACTGCTGCAGCTCGGCACACAGCAACTCGGCCGGCCACTCGCCGCTCTCGCCGGGTTGAAACCACCGCTCTTGCGGATAGTGGACAAACGCCCGCCCATCGCCTTCGGCATAGTCGCGACCCAGGTAATAGTGGTTCCAGAAATAGTTACAGGACAGGCGCTCAAAGAACTCGCCCAATGCGCTGGCCAGGCAAGCCAGCCTGGAGCCACCCTTGCCGTTGGTAAACATCAGCGGGCAATCGCGGTCGCGCACATGCACGGACCAGATGCCATCGACCGGGTTCAGCCAGGACCGTTCCTCGACGTGAAAGCCCAGGGCCGACAGCTTGGCTTGCATGGTGGTAATGGAGCTTTCCAGTGAAGCATCCTTGCCGATGATGAAATTTTCTTGGTGCATGGTTGTTCCTTGGCGAATTATCCCGTATCAACCTATGCCCACCGGAACCCGTCAAGCCGCGCACAATAGTGGCCTGGGTTTGATTCACTTCTTTGGGGCATACACCATGAAGCAATGGCTTGGTTTTCCATCGGTGCAAATTGCATTGTGTACCGCCTGTTTCGGGCTGTTGGGCTACTGGATGCTTGGCAATGTGTGGGGCAAAATTCAGTTTCTCTTTTTGGCAATAGCCTATGGCAGCGCCATCTCACGCCCGTTGATCAACCTGATTGCCAGCATGCGCTACGCCATGCGCGCCAGCGTTTGGCTGCCGCTCCATGGGCAGCACTATGTCTACAAAAACACAACCCTGCGGGTGCTGGAGGATGAGGACAGCTGGCGTTGGGTCAAACTGTCGGACGTGGAGCTGGTATTGGGCGTCAAACTCAACGCGCGGTTGATGGGGATTTCGTACCCTGAGCGGCTACTAAAAATTGGCAGGCCAGCGCATCTGCACATGCGCGACGATGCCTTGATTGAATACCTCAGCAAAAAAAATGACGACACGGCGCTGCGTTTCAGGACCTGGCTGGAGCGCAACGTGGCTTTGCCGGCCCGGCGCATGCGGGAGCGCTCGGGTGTTCGCGACCCGGCTTCGAAAACATCGAATGAGGCGGATGAATAATGCAGATTGGCGACAAGGTCGAGCGCCACCGCGATCAGATCGGGCAGGTCAAGGCAAATTCTTTAAGGCGCCTAGCA
>CAIQBN010000096.1 GCA_903870065.1 uncultured beta proteobacterium
CACAATCCCCCGCCACCGCGCTCCCCAGCGCACGCGAACCATAGCCCGCACAACCTCCCTGCACCCATGCGCGAGTTCTGCCTTGTATCGGTGCTGCGCAATATCCACGGCCTAGCCTGCTGGCTGGTCGACTCCCGCATAACGCTTACTGGCACGCAGTTTCCCTTTGCACCCCCATCGCACCATGGCGCCTATGCCGTGCTTTTCTCCGGCCCAACGATCTTTAACGCAGCCACGGCCAGCCTATCATTCAACGCGCAGTACCTGAGCCTGCCGCTGCGCCGCGATGAAAAAGCCTTGCAGCACATGTTGCAACATGCGCTGCCCCTGACCGTGCTGCAGTACCGACGTGACCGGCTGCTGGTCCAACGGGTGCGCCAGACGCTTGCAAGCCACGCTCAGCAGACCCACAGTGCCGAAGCATTGGCCAACTTGCTGCATGTATCGCCGCGCACGTTGCACCGCCAGTTGAAAGAAGAAGGCGCAACACTTCAACGGCTGAAAGACGAAGTGCGCAAGGCACGCGCCATGGAGCTGCTGCAGCGCACAGCGCGGCCTATCAAGCAGGTGGCCGAGGCCGCTGGATTTCAGAACGAAAAGAGTTTTATCCGCGCCTTTAGAGCCTGGACTGGCCAGTCACCGGGCGAATTGCGCAAACGCCAGCCTTCGATGCAGCCAGTTAATAATGACCCGCCATCGGCGGTCTAGCTTTTACGTGCAGGCCCTGGACTAGGTAGTGCCCGCCACACCTTCGCCCGATTGATGCCCAAACTGACAAGACTGAAAGGATCACCGTGAAGTTGGAAGTACCGCAAGACAAACGACTCGTGCACACCATGACCACCCCCATTCGCTGGGGTGACATGGATGCCATGGGACATGTCAACAACACCATCTATTTGCGCTACATGGAAACCGCACGCATCGAACTGATGCGCGGTGCCGGATTCAGCACCAGTCCACTCGGCCAAGGATTTGTCATTGCCAACATCTTCTGCAACTTTATCCGCCAGTTGGAGTACCCCGGCGAAGTCATCATCAACAGCTATGTTGGCAGCATTGGCCGCGCGTCCTTCGACATGTACCACGAACTGCTGCGCACCGACGACGGCAACACCATCTTCGCCAACGGTGGCGAGACCATGGTGTGGCTCGACTTCCCCCAGCAGAAGTCATTGCCGCTACCGGACGGACTGCGCGCGTGGCTGACCGGTCCGCGATAGTCAGTACGCGACTCCGAACCGTTCGATCCAGACCGCGGACCTGATTTTGGGTGGCCCGTTAGCGCTTAAACTCCATAATGCCCCTCAAATGCTTGGGGTCTAAAAATTTACATCGCGAACGGAGTGACTATGAAAGTTTCCATCACCTCTTTGTTTACCTTGTGCTGCATGACAACGGTCAGCGTTCATGCTGCGACCCCGCAAGAAACCATTGCCGCACTGGACGCTCGCCTTGCAAAGATTGGCGCACCGCGACTCGAAGGCACGGAGAAAGCGGGTGACCAGACTGTTCCTGGAATCTATTTCGGAACCCGCAAGATCAACAACAACTACGATGTCGTGGACGAGATTAAAAAGACCAGCGGGGCGACTGCCACCGTGTTCGTCAAGCATGGTGAGGAATTCATTCGCGTGAGCACCAATGTCCTGACCCCCGAGGGCAAACGCGGCGTTGGTACGCCGCTGGCGCGTGCAAAAGCTTATGACGCGGTCAGCAAGGGCAGTCCGTACTGTGGGGCGGTCGATGTATTGGGCACACCGTTCGATGCCTGCTACAACCCGATCAAGAGCGCTGACGGAAAAGTGATTGGCGTAAGCTACATCGGCTACAAGAAGTAGTCGCACTGGAGGTGCCGTGAATGAACGCATTTGCACGTCTTTCCCGTTGGATGACGTCAATGAAAATTGGCACCCAACTCATGGGCGGTTTTGTTGCGGTGCTGGCGATGACCGCCCTGCTCGGCGGTTTCGGGCTGCTACAGCTGGAAAAGGTCAACACCGTATCCCATGCAATGACCGACGTCGTGCTGTCTGGTATTGGACACACCACCTCCATGCGCACCGCCATGCTGGAAATGCGCGACCTGGAGGTTAAACACACCTTGGCGGCGGACGCAGGCTACATGGATGAATACGAAGAAAAGATGAAGTTGGCCATGGAAACGGTCAGCAACCATGCGACCGCATTCAAAGCGCTCGAACGCGATGCGCAGACGCAGCAGCTACTCTCTGCCTACGACAAGGCATGGGCCGAGTACCTGATGATCAATAAAAAAATCATTGGTCTGGGGCGTGCAAAGAGGCAAGATGATGCCAAGGATATTTCCGAAGGTGCCGGAAAATCCGTATCCGATGACGCCATTGCTGCACTCGACAAACTCACCGCATTCGGTTTCGAGCGCGGCAAAAGTGCCTCCGAAAATGTGGATGCCGTCAACAGCAGCGCCCGAAACTGGACCATGTTGCTGCTTGCAGCGACCGTGGTGGTCGGCTTGGCCTTTGCCCGACTCGTGACCAGCGAATTGCTCAAACAGTTGGGCGGTGAACCGAGCTACGCCACCAGCACAACCCGTCGCATCGCACAGGGTGATCTGGGGGTCGCTATTGTCCTGAAAAGCAATGACAAAGGGAGTTTGCTCTACGAGATTGACTGCATGCGCCAGAACCTGGGCAAAATTGTCGCGGATGTGCGCCAAAGTGCCGAAGGGGTTGCCAATACCAGCGCCGAGATCGCCCAGGGCAACCAGGATCTGTCGGCCCGAACCGAGAGCCAGGCCAGCGCATTGGAGGAAACTGCCGCCTCTATGGAAGAACTCAGTTCCCAGGTCAAACAAAATGCGGATAACGCCCGCCAGGCGAATCAATTGGCCGCCAATGCGTCCAGCGTAGCGGTCAGCGGTGGTGATGTTGTGGGTCGCGTGGTGACGACCATGAAGCAAATCAATGATTCCTCGCGAAAGATTTCCGAGATCATCGGCGTGATTGACGGGATTGCCTTTCAGACCAACATCCTGGCGTTGAACGCGGCAGTGGAGGCGGCCCGTGCAGGTGAGCATGGACGGGGCTTTGCCGTGGTTGCCAGTGAAGTGCGATCGCTGGCTGGGCGCAGTGCGGATGCCGCAAAGGAAATCAAAAGCCTGATCAAGGCCAGTGTTGAGCGCGTAGAACAGGGAACAACGCTGGTTGATGAGGCTGGAACAACCATGACCGAAGTGGTCGGCTCCATACGGCGGGTCAGTGATCTGGTGGGAGAAATCAGTTCTGCCAGTAACGAACAATCTGCCGGCGTGGCGCAGATTGGCGAAGCAGTTACACAAATGGATCAGGCAACGCAACAAAACGCAGCGCTGGTGGAAGAAATGGCTTCAGCAGCCAGCAGTTTGAGGAGTCAGGCTGGGGACATGGTGCAGGCGGTTTCGGTCTTCAAGCTCAGCGCGCATAAACGGCTGCCGTCAACTGTGCCCAGGCCTACAAGCTCGGCGTAGCCCGCGCAATAATGGCCGCACAGTCCACACCACGCGGTAAATTGCCAAAGGTCAGTCCGCTGCCAGAGCCGCTCAAACGTGCCGCGCAAAAGGCATCTGCCACCGCCGGGTTACCGTGGCGAACCAACAGGGAGCCTTGCAGCGCCAGCGCCATTTTCTCCACCACGCCACGTGCCCGGTATTCAATGTCGGACCGGTCATGCAACTCGCTGGCGAGCTGTGCCACATAGCGATCCAGACGCCGGTCGGCACCGCAGGCCAATTGCACTTCGGCCATATACGCGTCAACCGAACCGGGGTTGCGGCTCATGGCGCGCAACATGTCCAGGCACTGCACATTGCCACTGCCCTCCCAAATGGAGTTCACTGGCGACTCACGAAAGAGTCGCGGCATGATGCAGTCTTCCATGACGCCGCTGCCACCAATACACTCCATGGCCTCGTAGGCGTGGGCCGGCGTGCGTTTACAAATCCAGTACTTTCCAACCGCAGTGCCGATGCGAACCAGCATCTTTTCATGCTCGCTGGCATCGGCTCCATCCAACGCCTTGCCGATCCGCATGGTCAGGGCCAGCGCCGCCTCGTGCTCGATGACCAGATCTGCCAGCACGTTTTGCATCAGCGGCTGCTCGGCCAGGCGTTTACCGAAGGCCAAACGGTGCGCGCAATGGTGCAGCGCTTGCACCACCGCCTGGCGCATGCCGCTGCTGGAGCCAACCATGCAGTCAAAACGGGTCATGGTGACCATTTTTAATATGGTGGCCACACCCCTCCCCTCAGGGCCGACCATTTGCGCAAAAGCGCCGCGGAGTTCGGTTTCGCAGGATGCGTTGGCGACATTGCCCATCTTGTTTTTCAAGCGCTGTATTTGCATTGGATTTTTGCTGCCGTCCGGTCGCCAGCGTGGCAACCAGAAGCAGGACAGGCCCGATTGCGTTTGCGCCAACACCAGAAAAGCGTCGCTCATGGGTGCCGATACAAAGTATTTGTGGCCTACCAGCGCATAGGCCTGCCCTGGCCCGCCAACCCCCAACGCGTGGGCGCGCAAGGTGTTGGAGCGCACATCGGAGCCGCCCTGCTTTTCGGTCATGGCCATGCCAACCGTGATGGCTGCCTTGCGTTCCATGGGAATGTTGCGGGGATCATAAGCAAGCGCCGTGATCTTGGGCAGCCACTGTGCAGCCAGATCAGGCTGCTCCAGCAAGGCCGGCACGACAGCCGAGGTCATGGTCACGGGGCAACCATGCGCCGCATCGACTTGTCCCTGCAAGTAGGACATGGCGGCACGCGCCACATGGGCGCCAGCCCGCGGAGCACGCCAGTGTGCGGCATGCAGACCATGCTCCATCGAGATGTCCATCAAACGGTGGTAGGCCGGATGAAAGCGCACTTCATCGATCCGATGCCCGTAGCTGTCATGGGTGAATAGCACCGGTTTGTTCTCATTGGCAGCAAAACCGAGCTCGATCACCTCGCGACTGCCGGTCAACGTGCCAAACGCTTGCAGCATGGGCTCGGCCCAGGCGGCGCCTTCCCGTGCCACCGATTCGCAGAGTGCCGCGTCCTGCAAGTAAGGGTTGTAGTCCCGCAGCGGCGGCGGCTGGTTTTCAACCAGATGGGTTTCGGCCAGGTAGGCAGAGGCTTCGAGGGTCGTGTGGTCCATTTCAATCTCCTGGGCAGTGCGCGGATGCAGCAATTGAAAAGTATGAATATTGATTCACAACTTTTGCATGATAGTCCACGCCGGGCACAGCGGCACGCAATGTGACACTGGGATACAGTGTGGCACTCAAAAAGAATCTGACTAAGTCCACACCACCGATGGCTTACCGGCCCACACACAAGACAATGCTGCGCAAAGCCGAAATCCGCCAGCGCCTGCTTGACGCGGCGCTGGGCCGGGTCGCGGCCGGTGGCTTCACATCGCTCACCATGCAGGCGGTGGCCGCTGAAGCGGGCATTGCCACTGGCGCTGTTTACAAGCACTTTGAGTCCAAAGCGGCACTGTGCACGGAACTGTTTCGCTTGGCAACCGAAAGAGAAGTCGAGGTGGTGTGCCAGACAGCGCTCGGTGAAGGCAGCGCCAGCGAACGGCTGCTGAAAACCATTGACGCATTTGCAATGCGGGCATTGCGTAACCCGCGATTGGCATTTGCACTGATTGCGGAGCCGGTGGATGCTGTGCTGGATGCACAACGCCTGCAATACCGGCAAGCCTATGCCAATGTATTTCTAGAGTTGGTGGAAAGCGGCATTCGCAGCGGCGAATTTACCGCGCAAACACCCAGTGTCAGTGCGGCCGCCTTGGTGGGCGTGATTGCCGAGTCACTTGTTGGGCCGCTCACCTGGCCCACCAGTGACAGCAGCGACCTAAAGAGCCGCACACTGATTACGGCGATTCAGGCCTTCTGTTTGCGCGCTGTGGTGGCGTCAGCACCAGCGAGACTCTGACCGCGCGGTGCAACCGCCGCACGGAAAACTCGCTGTGTCATGAGGTCTTGGGCGCGCGGCGGGCCTTTTGGGCTTCCAGGGATTCAGTCGGAGCACCTTGCTTGACCCACTCTGCATACCCGCCATCAATATGTGCCACATTGGTCATGCCCATGTCTTGCAAGGTCTTGGCAGTCAATGCGCTGCGCCAGCCGGCACCACAAAACAAAATGTACTCGCGCCCTTCATCACCAAAAATTGGCTTGTAATAAGGCGATGCGGGGTCGACCCAGAACTCCAACATGCCGCGCGGTGCATGAAAAGCGCCCACGACGGTTCCGTGGGCCAGTTCACGAATGTCGCGAATATCGACCACCAGCGTGCGGGGGTCATCCAGGCGGGGCAGGACTTCGGCCACCGTGTAGGTCCGAATTTCTTCCATGGCCTCATCGACAAGGTCGCGAGAGGTTTTGGTGATAGGCATGCTGTATCTCCTGTAAGGAATGGGAGTTTAGCCCGCCGCCAGCGCACGCTGGATGATGATTTTCTGCACGTCACTTGTGCCTTCATAAATCTGGCAAACGCGCACATCGCGGTAGATGCGCTCCAGCGGAAAGTCGCTCACATAACCGTAGCCCCCCAGCGTCTGGATGGCGGCGCTGCACACTTTTTCGGCCATTTCACTGGCGAACAGCTTGGCCATGGCAGCCTCTTTCAGGCAGGGGCGGCCCGCGTCTCGCAATGAGGCAGCGTGCCAGATCAACTGGCGAGCGGCTTCCAGCTGGGTGGCGCATTCGGCCAACCGAAAACCAACAGCCTGGTGGTTGAAGATGGCGGTTCCAAAGCTCTGGCGGTCCTTGGCATACGCCACAGCAACGTCCAGCGCGCTGCGCGCCATACCGACGCTTTGCGCGGCGATGCCAATGCGCCCACCCTCCAGCCCGCCCAAAGCAATTCCGTAGCCTTCGCCCTCTTTTCCAATCAGGTTCTCTACCGGGATACGGCAGTTGTCAAAGTTGATTTGCGCCGTGTCGCTGGAGTGTTGCCCCAGTTTGTCCTCAATGCGTGCCACCACATAACCCGGCGCGCGAGTCGGAACCAAAAAGGCGCTCATGCCTTTTTTGCCTGCGCCCTTGTCGGTGACTGCAATGACGATCGCCACGTCGCCATTTTTGCCACTGGTGATGAACTGCTTGACGCCGTTGATCACATATTCGTCACCGTCCAGCACGGCCGTCGTGCGCAGGCTGGATGCGTCACTGCCGACATGTGGTTCAGTCAGGCAAAAGGCTCCGAGCAACTGCCCCTGCGCCAACGGCTCCAGCCATTGTTTCTTTTGCGCAGCATTGCCAAACTTCATCAAGATCGCATTCACTGGGCAATTGGTCACGCTGATGACGGTACTGGTCCCACCATCACCCGCTGCAATTTCTTCGAGCACCAGCGCCAGCGTCAGATAGTCCAGCCCGGCGCCGCCGAGTTCTTCTGGCACACAAATGCCGTAGGCGCCCAAGGCCGCCAGCCCCTGGTGCGCCTCCTTGGAAAAATGGTGTTCCTTGTCCCATTTGGCTGCGTTGGGCCAAAGTTCGGCCTGCGCAAAAGCGCGAACCGCATCGCGCACCATTTCCTGGTCTTGACTAAGTATCAATTTGGCCTCCAGCCCTCGTTAAATATGCGTAGGTAGCTACAAACTTTATAGCATTTCCAATGCAACGGCGGTTGCCTCACCGCCGCCAATGCACAAGGTGGCCAAGCCCTTCTTGAGTCCACGTGCCTGCAGTGCGTACATCAGTGTGACCATGATGCGCGCACCAGAGGCTCCAATCGGGTGACCCAGCGCGCAGGCGCCGCCGTTCACATTCACTTTGTCATGCGGCACGTCCAGCTCTTTCATCAGCGCCATGGGCACCACGGCAAAGGCTTCGTTCACTTCCCACAAATCCACATCGCCAACAGCCCAGCCTGCCTTGGCCAACGCCTTTTGCGTGGCGCCCACGGGTGCGGTGGCGAACCACTCGGGCTCCTGCGCGTGGGTGGCATGGGCCACAATGCGCGCCAATGGCTTGCATCCCAGCTTGGCGGCGGTTGACGCCTTCATCATCACCAGCGCGGCGGCGCCGTCGTTGATGCTGGAGCTGGACGCTGCCGTGATGGTGCCGTCCTTCTTGAACGCCGGCTTCAAACTGGGGATCTTGTCGAGCTTGACCTTGCCCGGACCTTCGTCGATGGACACCACCACCTCACCACCCCGGCCCTTGACCGTAACCGGCGTGATTTCGGCAGCAAACGCGCCGGATTCGGTGGCGGCCTTGGCACGTTGCACGCTGGCAGTGGCAAAGGCGTCCTGCTCGGCGCGGGTGAAGCTGTACTTGGCAGCGCAGTCCTCGCCAAAGGTGCCCATGGAGCGACCGGCTTCATAGGCGTCTTCCAGTCCGTCCAACATCATGTGGTCAAAAATGCGGTCGTGGCCGATACGGTAGCCACCGCGTGCCTTGGGCAACAGGTAGGGCGCGTTGGTCATGCTCTCCATGCCACCGGCCACCAGCACCTCGTGGCTTCCGGCAATCAACATGTCGTTGGCGAACATGGCCGCGCGCATGGCGGAGCCGCACATCTTGGACAAGGTCACCGCGCCCGCGCTCTTGGGCAAGCCACCCTTGAACCCCGCCTGACGCGCCGGCGCCTGACCCTGGCCCGCCATCAAGCAGTTGCCGAACAAAACTTCGGTCACCAGCTCAGGGTCGATGCCTGCGCGCTGCACCGCTGCCCGGATGGCTGCGCCACCCAGATCATGCGCTGCGAGGCTGGAAAAATCACCCTGAAAAGCGCCCATGGGGGTGCGGGCTGCGCCGACGATTACGATGGAATCAGACATGTTGATTGCTCCTGGTACGTTGATAAAAGAACGTGCAAAGACTTGACGTTTACGTAAACGTCAATTGTGACAGAGTCCACCGATCTGGAAAACTGCTCAAGTCGAGAATTGCACGTCGAATTGCTTTACATCATGCCCCGCCTAACTGCGCGAACTTTGCAAAAGACGTTTCTAAGTCTTTGTCAATAAACGATTTTTCTGATTTATGTCAGTCTGGTACACATTGTGATGCACATGGCCCGCAACTGAGTTGCATTGACCATTCAACGAAACGGAGTACACCATCATGAAGACCAGACACAACCCGTCCAGCACGCTGCTTTCCACCACCGTTTGTGCGGGCTTGGTGAGCGCGGCGGCCCTGCTCAGTCCCTTACCCGCCACCGCAGCCAGCATTAGCTTTGGCGGCCCATCCGGCTTTGCCTGGACCAGTCCGATGATCCAGACCAACGACACCGCCCACCCTGTCAACACCCCATGGCCGCTGGACAATGGCGACCATTGGAAGGCCTTGATTCACTACTTTGGCAACACCGATTATCTGGCTGTGAGCCTCTACGATATCGACCAGCCGGGCCTCAGCGCCCTCACTTTACGTGGGGGCCTCTGAACCGTTTTTCCTTGTCATAGGGAAACACATCGTGCACATGACCGGCCAAAATCCGGTCCTTGTGGCCCTGCCAAAAAGAAGCCTCCAGCAGGTCTGCATGGTGCCGCATGAAAATGCTTCGCACGGCCGGGTTGCCCAGCAGGAACGGTCCGAAGGTTTCTGGAAAGACATCCTTGGGGCCAACGCTGTACCAGATTTCGCCTGACATTTCGTCCTCTTCGTTGCGCGGCGCGGGCACCTGTCGGAAGTTGCAGTCGGTGATGTACTCGATCTCGTCGTAGTCGTAAAAGACCACCTTGCCATGGCGGGTGATGCCAAAATTTTTCCACAGCATGTCACCCGGGAAGATATTGGCCGCAACCAAGTCCTTGATGGCATTGCCGTATTCGATCACACCGCGCTCAATTTGCTCTCGGGCTCGCAGCGCTGCCGGGCTCTGGTCGGCGGGGTTGGCGCCGCCGGCATCGAACGCTTCCTGCAAATAAATATTGAGCGGAATCATCCGCCGCTCTATGTACACGTGCTTGATGATGACCTCCACCCGGCCGTCCCCGTCGCGGTCGCTGACCTCAAGCTGGCTGGGCGCGAACTTTTCAATCTCGGCGATCAGCTCATCATCAAACCGGTCGCGCGGAAAACCGACCTCGCTGTACTCCAGCGTATCGGCCATGCGCCCGACACGGTCATGCTGCTTGACCAGCAAATACTTGCCCTTGATCTGCTCACGCGTGGTGTCTTTTTGCGGCGGGTAATAGTCCTTGATGACCTTGAACACGTAGGGAAAACTGGGCAGGTCAAACACCAGCATAACCATGCCCTTGATACCCGGAGCGATACGAAACTGGTCCGTGCTGTGGCGCTGGTGGTGCAAAAAGTCGCGGTAGAACAGGGTCTTGCCCTGCTTGGCCAGTCCCAGCGCGTTGTAAATTTCGTTGCGTGGCTTGCGCGGCATCATGCTGCGCAAGAACTGCACATAGGCTGACGGGGTTTCCATGTCCACCATGAAATAGGCCCGGGCAAAGCTGAACAACATCAGCAGGTCATCTTCACCGAACAGTGCAGCATCAATCACCAGTTTGGACTTATGCGCATGGGTGTCTTCTGCAGCATCTCCTGCCGCATTGCGGTCATCCGTCAGGCCAGCCGTGGCAGGTGCCTTGGTGTGCAGAATGGGTAACGCAAACCCGTATTCCGTGAAACCATTGATCAGTTTGCCAACGATATAGCAGCCCTTGTTGCGGAAAAACAGACCGGTCAGGACCTGGATCTGAAAATTGGCCCGCAGTTTGGCATCACCCAGACGCGCCATCATGGCGGCCTGGACCAGCCCCGCGTAATGCTCCAGATGGTCAAACGGGCGCTGTAGATCAAAGTCATTAACCATGCGCACCAGCACATCACGCATGGTTTCCCGGGTCGGATAGTAGGAACGGTAGGTCGGGCGCTTGTCAGACTCTTCGTTTTCGATGTACTCGGTGCTCACCGCCGGGCGCACAAAAATAAAGTCGTTTTGGAAATAGCTGCGGTGCAGGATCTTGGTCGTGACCGAGTTAAAAAAGGTTTCGGCCAGCTCAGGCTGGTGGTGATTGACCAGCAGCCCGATGTAATGCAGCTTGATTTGCTGCCAAATATCCATGCTCTGTTCACCGGCCTTGAACTCGCGCTCCAGCCGCTTCGAGCATTCCTTGACCCGCAGATCATAGAACTCAATGCGCTCGCGTTGTGCGCGTTGCTGGCCGTGCCAGTCCGCGGTTTCGAATCGATGCTTGGCGCGCGCCGACTCGGTGCGAAACAGCTGGTAGTGGCGATTAAAGCCGTCCATCATCGCTTTGGCGATGTCATAGGCCACGGAAGAATCGAGTCGCGTTGGGAACATATTGCTACTGTATTGATAGCTGTTTACACAGTTTTTACGAGGGCTAGAACCACATTTTTCATAAGCATCTAGTGCCGGGGGATGAGTCGCACGCCGGACAAGGCCTGCCGGTACAGGGCGTCCAGATCGTCCTGCCCGGTCACCGTCATATGCAGGTCCTGAATCAACCCATCGTGCAGCCCATATACCCAGCCGTGCAAGGTGACATCCTGTCCACGCGACCAGGCATCTTGCAGAACCGTACTTTGCGCCACGTTGACCACCTGCTCGATGACATTGAGCTCGCACAGGGCATCGGCGCGGCCGTGTTCGGGCAGCACCTCCAGCAAATGCCGGTGGCGATCGCGCACGTCCTGCACATGGCGCAGCCAGTTATCAGCCAGACCGATCCGTGCACCCTCCAGCGCCGCCTGCACACCCGAGCAGCCATAGTGCCCGACCACCATCACATGCGCCACCTTGAGCCGCTCCACTGCAAACTGAATGGTCGAGAGCGCATTGAGGTCGGAGTGCACGACCAGATTCGCCACATTGCGATGCACAAAAATCTCGCCCGGTGCCAAACCGATGATTTCATTGGCCGGAACCCGGCTATCAGAGCAGCCAATCCACATGTAGCGCGGTTTTTGCTGGGTTTTCAGGCCGGTGAAAAATCCGGGGCGCTGGCGCTCCATCAGGGCGGCCCATTCACGGTTGCGGGCAAAAAGGTCGGTAAGTTGAGTGGTCATGGGGGCCTATTTTTTAAGTGAAATGCGAACGTTCCAGTCCAGCAGACCGTAACGCGCACGCTCATGCAAATCGTCCTGGGCATTGAACTGGCAGGGCGCACCGGGGGACAGGCTGATGGGTGGCGCACTGCAAAAGAAAGAATCCTTGTTTCCGAGCTGCCACGTTCCCTGGGCGTTGCGGGCCTCGCCAGTGAAGAACATCGCCCGCGGCGCATCCAGCGGGCTGCGATTGGGTTGGCGCAGCAGGTTGCGTCCGGCGTTAATGTAGGGGCCATCAACCCCGGCCAGGGGCAGCAAGGTGCTGAACATGTCACGGTGGCTGGCCGGCAACGCTTGTTGTGGTCCGCAGTTCAATGCGTCACCCCAAATCACAAAGGGAACCTGGCGCTGCAAATAGCGCCGGCCCGGCTCGGCATACAAGCCAAATGAGCGCACATTGTGGTCACCGGTGGCCGCCACCAGCGTGTTTCCCTTCAGGGGGCCATGCTGGAGGTCTTGCACAAAGCCGCCGAGCAAGTCGGTTGCATAGTGGTAGGAATCCAAGTTCAGCATCAGGGTGTCCGACCCGGTCTCGCCGCGCCACTGTGACATGTCGCGTGGCACCCGCTGGTAATCCGCCGGAAGGTCATAGGGCGGGTGGTTGGTGGAAGTGAGCACAAAGACAAACAGCGGTTTATCGGGCGCCTGCGCGGCCAGCCGTTTTTGCAGATACTGGAAGACATAACTATCCCATACGCCCCAGATACCCAGGGTGGCGGTGGGGTATTGGGCCTTGAGTGTGTTGGCATCAATGACTTCATCAAAGCCCTGAACCGCCAGCACCCGGTTGAGGTCACGCCAGCCGGAGCGGGCCGAGGTGACAAACAGGGTCTGGTAACCCGCGTCCCGCATCACCTTCGGAATCGACCACGCAATGGGTTTGCGGCCGACATCGCCCAGGGTGAGCGGTGTGATCGGAGTGGAAAACAATATTGCTTCCAGCGATGGGTGTGTTCCGGCTTGCGCCGAGTCAAAATTACTGAAATGGCAAGCCTTGTCCAGGGTGGACGCCAATCGGCCCATGACATCAAATTTTGGGCCATGGTAGAGAAACGGTTCGGCACTCCAGGACTCCATCAGGAAGAAAACCAGATTCTTTTTCACCGTGCCAACGGCCAGGGCATCATGCGCCGTTAATGCCGCCTTCACTTGCGCTTCGTCACCATGCGGCAAACCCAACACCTCCGCTGCGGCCAATGGCGACTGAAAACCCATCTTGACGAGTCCGAGCAAGGGGTTTTGCAGGTCTTGGGACTGACCGCGGCTGTCAAACGCATATTTCAAGGCAATGACACCGTTGGGGACCATGTCGTTAAGAAAGGGCGACGTGGTAACGGTCAGGTGTTGGCGTTGCAGTGCCATTTCCCGCAGGGTGCCCTTGCCCGCAAACAGCAGCGCAAAAAGGAACACGACTGCCAGCACCAGACGCACCGCAACATGGCGGGTCTGCAACACGGTGTCGGGCTGCAACCGCCGCAATAAAAAGCGATGCAACCCCACGGATGCCAGCGTCAGGGTGCCCGCCAACAAGAGCGTCCAGACAACGGGAAAATCACGCCAAATCGTTTGCAGAACGGCAACTGTGTCGTCTTCAACCAACCCAAATACCAACGAGTCAATGGGTGTCTTGTAAAAGCTGAAGTAGTGCAAATTGACCAGCGACAGCATTACAAAAACGAAGGCAAACCCAGCCGCAATGCGCCCTTGCACCTGGCCAGAAACCCAGGGCAAGACCAGCAACAAAAGGAAGCCGGCAATGGCGCTGACTTTCAGATCGAAGCGCAGTCCCTGCACCACCACACTGGCCACATCCGAAGTGGAAACCTGAAATCCGGTGGGCCAAAAATACGCCAACTGCCCGAGCCGGATGACCGAAAGTGCAACGACCAAGGGGATTACCAACACCCAGGCACGCATCAGGCCACGTAGCACACCACGTAGCGAACCATGCAAAAATTGACTCAGGTGACGGACAGCAAACAACTGCATTACATGGTTTCAGCGAACAATTCCCTGCCAATCAGCATACGGCGAATTTCGCTGGTGCCGGCACCGATCTCGTACAGCTTGGCGTCGCGCCACAGGCGCCCCAGCGGGTATTCATTGATGTAGCCATTGCCACCAAAAATCTGCACACCCTCACCGGCCATCCAGGTGGCTTTTTCGGCAGTCCACAGAATGACCGAGGCGCAGTCCTTGCGAACCTGGCGCACATGCTCAACACCCAGCAGGTCCAGGTTTTTGGCGACCGTGTAGGCAAAGGCACGCCCCGCCTGCAGCACGGTGTACATGTCGGCCACCTTGCCCTGGATCAACTGAAATTCGCCAATACTCTGGCCGAACTGTTTGCGGTCATGGATGTAGGGCACCACGTTGTCCATCACCGACTGCATAATGCCCAAAGGGCCGCCGGTCAACACTGCGCGCTCATAGTCCAACCCGCTCATCAGCACCTTGGCGCCGCCGTTGACCTGGCCCAACACGTTGGCATGCGGCACTTCCACGTTATTGAACACCAACTCGCCGGTGTGACTGCCCCGCATGCCCAGCTTGTCGAGCTTTTGCGCAATGCTGAAACCGGGCATGCCCTTCTCGATCAGGAAGGCGGTGACACCTCGGGCGCCGAGTTCGGGCTCGCTCTTGGCATACACCACCAATGTGTCTGCATCGGGGCCGTTGGTGATCCACATTTTGTTGCCGTTGAGCAGGTAGTAGCCGCCCTTGTCTTCGGCCTTGAGCTTCATGGAGAGGACATCCGAGCCAGCCCCGGGCTCACTCATGGCCAATGCGCCGACGTGCTCGCCGCTGATCAGCTTGGGCAGGTACTTGGCGCGCTGGGCCTCGGAACCGTTTCGCTTGATCTGGTTCACGCACAGATTGCTGTGCGCGCCATAGCTCAGGCCCACCGAGGCACTGGCGCGCGAGATTTCTTCCATCGCAATCATGTGGGCCAGGTAACCCATGTTGGCGCCACCATATTCTTCTCCCACGGTGATACCCAGCACACCCAGGTCACCCATCTTGCGCCACAAGTCCATGGGGAACTGGTCGCTCTTGTCAATTTCGGCCGCACGCGGCGCAATTTCGGCCTGGGCAAATTCGCGTACTGCGTCGCGCAGGGCGTCGATGTCTTCACCAAGTTGGTAGTTCAGTCCGGGCAGGTGGCTCATGGTTTGTCTCCTAATGAATGAATGGAATTGCCGGTGCCGGCATCCGTTTTGACGGGTTTGGTGGATCCGAGCGTCTTGGCTAAAAGCGCACGGGTTTCTTTTTCGTGGGTTTTGAGCTCATCGAGATTGGCTTGCATGTCGGCCATCTGCGCTTCAAGTTGCTTGCGGTGCAGAGCCAGGACATCGAGAAATTTCTTGAGTTGCGCCCCGGTGTCCCGCGGGCTGTCGTACATCTCGATAATTTCCTTGGCCTCGGTCAGCGACAGGCCCAGGCGCTTGGCCCGCAGGGTGAGTTTTAGCCGGGTGCGGTCGCGCCCACTGTACACCCGGCTGCGACCACCTGGCCCACACCGTTGCGGCTCAAGCAGGCCGAGGTCTTCATAAAACCGGATAGCGCGCGTGGTGAGGTCAAACTCCCGTGCCAGGTCGCCAATGCTGTAGGTGATGCTCATGAATGGTGAGAACAAGGGAGACAGCACGCGAACACTTCGCCGCCTAGAATGCCTTTTTTGTTGACGTTTACGTAAACGTCAATTATGTAATAAAAAGACATGCCCATGAACGCATTGGAAATGCAGCTCGACTACCCGTATGGTGATGCGCTGCCGACTGGCAGCGGCACTCTCCAGGTCGCCCCGGGCGTGAAATGGGTTCGCATGGCACTTCCGTTCGCCTTGAACCATATCAATTTGTGGCTGCTGGCCGATGAAATCGACGGGCGCAAGGGCTGGAGCATTGTCGATTGTTGCATCCACCGCGACGAGTCCAAAGCGCAGTGGGAAAGCATTTTTGCAAACGAACTCGACGGCCTGCCGGTGCTGCGGGTGATCGTCACGCATATGCACCCCGACCATATTGGACTTGCGCACTGGCTGTGCGAGCGTTGGAAAGTTCAGCTATGGATCAGCGCCACCGACTACCAGATCGCCCGCATGGGCTGTATGGGTCCGACCGGTTTTGGCGGTGAGCGGGCTGCCGAGTATTTTGCTTCGCACGGCTTGAACAGTCCGGACGCAGTAGCACAAATCACCGCCAGAACTGGCTACTTTCCGTCACTGGTGCCGTCGGTCCCGCTGCAATACCGTCGGCTGATGGATCGCATGTCGCTGACAGTTGGGGGGCAGTCATGGCGCTGCATCAGCGGTTATGGCCATGCACCTGAACACATTGCCTTGTATTGCGAGGCACTGGGCGTGCTGATCGGTGGCGACATGATGCTGCCGCGCATTTCCACCAATGTCAGCGTCTACGAACAAGAGCCCGAAGCCAACGCGCTGGCGCTGTTTCTGGATTCGATTGACAAATTCCGAGCCTTGCCAGAAGACACTTTGGTCCTGCCATCCCATGGCAAGCCGTTTACTGGCTTGCACACCCGCATCGGGCAATTGCACGACCACCACCGGGACCGCCTTTCTGATGTGCTCAATGCCTGCACACACCAGGCGTGCAGTGCTGCCGACATCCTGCCGGTGTTGTTTGGTCGCGCCATGGACCTGCACCAAACTACCTTTGCGATGGGCGAGGCGGTGGCCCACTTGCACGCCCTGTGGTTTGCCGGCAAGCTGGTGCGCACACTGGATGCGCAGGGCATCTACCGTTTTGGCTTGCCACCGGGGCTGACCCCGGCACAAATACAGGCTGCTTAGTTGCCCTTGAATTGGGGTTTGCGTTTTTCCTTGAACGCCCGAATTCCCTCGTGGTAATCGTTGCTGTCGTAGACCACGCGTCGCAGGCCCTGCACTTTTTCAAATCCGCGCGGAGTCAGCGGTTTGGCACCGGCCAACACGCGCAGCTGCTCTTTCATGACGGAAATACTGAGTGGTGCATTGGCCGCGATCGTGCTGGCCATGCCCTGGGTAAAGCGCTCAAGGTCTTCGCTGGCCACAACGTGATTGATCATGCCCACATGCTCGGCGCGCGTGGCCGAAATGGGCGCCGCAGTAAATGCCAGTTCTTTGACGATGCGCAGGCTCGCCGCGCTCATGAAGGTCATCATGCCGCTGACGTTGTACGGCACGCCGAGCTTGGCTGGCGTCACGGCAAAGGTCGACTCAGGCGTCGCAATGATGATGTCACAGGCCAGCACCACTTCCACCGCGCCGCCCCACACGCCGCCATCGATCATGGCAATCACCGGTGCGCGAAACGTCTCAATTGTGCGAACCAGTTCGCGCAGCGGGTCATTCCAGCCCAGGGGATCACGACCGTCTACCGGCAATTCACCGATGTCATGCCCGGCGGACCAGATTTTGCTCCCCGCGCGGGCGCGCAACACCACCACCCGGGTCTGCGCTTCGTGCAGGACTTTCAGTGCCTCGATCACCTCCATCACCAGCTGGTGGCTCAGGGCGTTATGTCGGCTGGCGTTATCCAGGGAAATGGTTCCGACAAAGCCGTCCTGGCTCCATGTTGTCAGTGGGGTTGTGGACATTGGGTTACCTTCGTGTTTAGAAATCTGAAGGGCAAGCAGCGACAGCTGTCACCACTTTGGAATGGTGTCGTCGCGGAGTTGTCCACGCAGCACGGCATAGTCCGGAACCACGCGGCTTACGGTCTCCCAGAACTGGGGACTGTGGTTCATTTCCCGCAAATGGCTGAGCTCGTGTGCCACCACGTAGTCAATCACGGCAGCACGAAAGTGAATCAGGCGCCAGTTCAGCCGAATGGAGCCATCAACGCGCGCACTACCCCAGCGGGTGCCCGCCGAACTCAGGCTGAGTTTGCGCCACTGCACCTGTAACAGGGGTGCAAAGTGGTCCAACCGCTGCTGGAAGTGATCCCTCGCCTGACGCATCAACCAAGCCTGTACTGCATCTCGGATTTGCTCGGGCGTCGCTGCCCTGGGCAGCCCCACGCGCAGCTGTGGCACATCAGCCTCATCTGCCAGGGCACCTGCGCACTGGACTATGGCATCCAAATGCGCACCCGCCGCAGTGAAACCGTGGGTTGGATCCAGCACCACCCGGATAGTGCTCCCCAGCAGCGGCAGCAACACACCGTCGCGCCAATCAATGCGGGCCTGGTGCTGGCGGGTTTGGCGTTGCCGTGACTCGCCGAGCTTGCGGGTGATCCAATTGGCCTTTTCACGCAATGCGGCTTCAACCTCTTGGACAGACGTCCAACGCGGCGCCCGCACCACCAGTCCGTCAGGACCGACCACAAAACCAATCGTGCGCCGCTTGGCACGCTGAAACAGGTAACCCACCACCGCGTCACC
>CAIQBN010000097.1 GCA_903870065.1 uncultured beta proteobacterium
CAGAAGCGATTGACAACTACGTCGAAATCGCTTTACGGCTGGGCGAAGACCACCCCGAAGCATTGCTTGCGATGGAAAAAGTTATCGCCCTTGCGCCCAATGCGGCTTGGATCCTGAGATCCAACGATGACCTTAAGGATGCACCCCGATTTGATGGGAAACGACATATCGGCGAGCTTGATTCCGTTGACGACCCATCCGATGAAGTCATATTTGCATCTTCTATTCACGTAATGTACGAGGAATCGCTAGGTACGAATCATCCGAAAACCCTGAAGGCGCTCGATGATTTTGTGGAGCTAACGCAACCCAGGCCTTGGTGCAAAAGAGCTATTACTTCCGACGCAGAGTTTGCTCCCGAAAGCGTGGGCTACTTGGATGACGGGCGCCCGGTTTCCCGTCTAGAGGCGACCTACCGCGCACTGCTAACTGAAGAGCGTGCGGTGCAGGGAGTACTCTCCGGCCCATTCGTCCCCGCGCGGGTTCACCCAAAACAGTAAGGAGCAGACAGCATGACTGAATTGCACTACGGGCGCCTACCTAAAGCCAAACATCTGCTTGAACAAATCCGGCGATCACACCAATTGGGGTTTCGCACCATTCTGCTGGACGAGTACCAGATTCTTGAGGCGCAGGGGGTCCATCTGGAAGACTTTTACCTGTTTGTCGAAGTCGCAAGCGTGCCCGATTTGAGTCGGCGGGACATGCTCACGGCGTAGTCAAGCGATGCCGGTGATAAGAGTTCGCACCTCATCAAGAGGGGTGCCTGCAAAATGCCGCGAACAGTGCTCGCATCCAGCCGATCACACCACCTGATACATCAAGCAAGGTGCAAATATGACGACCATCAAGAAGCGAGCACCCGGTCGCTGGAAACCGGGCCAAAGTGGAAACCCAAAGGGCCGAACCCCTGGCAGTGGTGAAGTGTCGAAGATCCGCGCTGCCATTGCAGACCAGGTGCCAGAGATTCTGGCGAAACTCCTGGCACAGGCCCTAGAAGGCGACACGGGCGCCGCAAGACTGCTATTAGAGCGCGCCATAGCCCCACTAAAGGCCATGGAACAGACACAGGCCATAGCCCTGCCGGATGGAACCCTGACCGACCAAGGGCGCGCAGTGTTAAGCGCAGTTGCTGCGGGAGCGCTTGCACCTGGACAGGGCAGTCAACTCATTACCGCCATTGGTCAACTTGCGCGAGTGGCTGAAGTTGACGAATTGACTGACCGGCTGTCTGCCTTGGAGGCCTTGCACAGTGCAAAGCCTTAGAGGGCGCATCGTCGCTTTAGAAAGGCTTGCGGCTCTTGACGCACCTTTAGCGGCAAGAATTGAGTTGCCAGCGTTAGTCTTTCAAGATGTGCTCGACAAGGTCATATTTGATGCAGCGACGCGTCCAAAAGTGACCCAGGAAGAATTGATTGCGAGAGTCAAGGTAACCACTGCCAGCCTGCGGGCTAGATTTGCTTGAGAAAGCTATGTCCACACCAGCACCTCGTCCTGCACATCGCCCAGTGAGTAACGACATTTGTATCAACACATTTCTGTTTAGCTATGTAGATACTGTTCGATACAAATTCAGTCGGCACTGGCATGACCACTGGGTGATGATGGCGTCGGGCGCAATCAAGGTGTGCGATGTTGGTACATGCCTGTCGCCACCGTTTTGATCGAGGTCCGATCACTAGTAGCTTTGGAACACCGATCCAACTTCACATCACATTTTCTGCACAAAAAGTTTTCATGAAATCATTCTCCAATTCAGTATTTGCATGCTTAGCCGTCGTGGTAGTCGTATTGAACAGCGGTTGCGCCAATCTTTCGACGCGTGACCGGAACTGTCGGCGCCGATTGAATATTGACCCACCCTGCCGATTCAATATTGACCCAGGACGGGTAGCTGCCGTTTGAATCGGCAACTGTGGATAAGTGTACTCAATAGTCCAGTTTTTCGCTCTCCTTGATTCCTGGTTTTTGC
>CAIQBN010000098.1 GCA_903870065.1 uncultured beta proteobacterium
CACGGCCCTGTCAAAGTCCCGGCCAGTGCGCTGGAGATTGGGTTCAGTATTTGCCGACAGTGATGAATCGTGCAGTTTTTTGATTAATACGGTAATGTTTGTGCATGCTGGATGTGGCAGTACATGACCACAGGCGTGATCACAACGGCGCAGCGGGCGCCACCAGCGCGATGGAAGTTGGGTGCTTGCTAAAGCCCGAGCATCTTGAGTACTTTTCCCGCGTCTGCGGCCAAATCACGAAACGCCGCCTTGATGTTGGTGACTTTGAACTTTCGCAGCAAGCCAATAGCGAGGTTACGCAAGCACGCCAGCGTGCGTGGTGTGTTGCCCGTGCGTGAGCGGCAGCGGTCTTCGTCATAGGCCATGTCGCGCACATAGTGCAGCCGGTTTTCGATGCCCCAATGGCCACGGTTGAGCGCCAACAGTTGTGCCGGGTCGGCCTGTGCCCGAGTTTGGCTGCTGATCAAATAGACGCGCTCAATGCGGGTTGTGTTTTTGCTGACCTCAAAGACCTCGCGCTCCACGCAGGCGACCTGCTTTGCATGGGGAAAGTTCACATAGTCGTTGAGCTGCTCGCTGCTCCAGATGCGCCGTGTCTCTACCCGACCATGCCCCTTATCCAAAGTGACATGCTCAGGGGGGAGAGGCCTCCATGTGGAGGCCGGCAATATCGGCTTTGAGTGTGGGTTGGTTATTCTTGACCGTCAACAGGTAATGCGCCCCTTTTTCTTCGACCAAGTACTGTGCCGTGTCTATTTGCGTGTGCAAGGCGTCCGCTGTGACCACCCGTCCAGTCAACTCCATCGCGTCCAACAAAGGTTTGACAGCTTTCATCTCACTGGCCTTGTCAGGCACAGCCACCTGATTCATGACCATACCACTGTGGTGTCCAAAGGCACTCACCAGTTGCAGCGTGTCTTTGGCGCAGCCGATGCTGCGCGTGCCGCGCAAGACCTTGCCATCAAGCGCAATGGGCTCGCCGGCGTCGCCTTGGGTTTGCAACCAACCGCCCAACTGGCGCTCAAGTTGCTCTATGTCGATCGTTTTAAGCATGCGCCGGATGGTGGGCTCCGAGGGGCGCTCATAACTGCCATCAGCAGCACGGCGGCAGCGCAATCGGCGCAACATGGCCACGGTAGGCGCTTGACCCATTCACCAATGGCGGTACTGCCCTGGGAGCCACTGATCACGGCGCACAGGATGATTGCCAAAAGCGAGCGCTGTTGGTGGCGCATTCCTCGTTTAGCGCGGGGATCATCTATGGCAGTCAAGCGCGCAAACAGCGCCTGCGCATCGGTGTCGCTCAATACCATCATCTTGACCTCCAGTCGTGGCAATGCCGGGTGCGCAACAGCAGAGAACAAAATTCTCTGGGCTTGTGGGTGCAAGGGGTAAACCCATATTCGCTTTTGTTGGCCGTGCTTGGTGTAGGTGTCGTTGGACTTGGAAAACCCTCGGGTGTGCCCCAGTTCGATCCAGTTGGCGGCGCGGTAACAGGTGCCGGTGAAGCGAGCCGGATCTATGAAGGTCTCTGCCAAGATGAGCCGGTGTCCATGAACGAGCTGCCAATCCTGGCTCAGTCGTGCCAGATTGAGACCAAGAATGCGCGAGGCCAGATTCTTGACGTGCTCACCCGCAAGAATCAAAAAACGGCTGTTGTTGGCTATACAGGCCAGACGCTGCCATTGCAGCGTGGGTGACCAGCCAATCCAGTCGTCTCGGCTTGCCACTTTGAGTGCAGGAGATGCCCAGCCCAGCAACGCCAGCCAACGCCCATCGATCTCTGCGACGTAGCGCAGACTGCGTCCCACAAGCGCCACAAAACCGAGGTAGTGATGGGCGCGCATCAATGCGTCCCAGCGCTCACGTTCGTCGGTGGTGATTAGGCGAACCTGTACTCGTTTGAGATTTACAGGTATGGTTAACGTCGCAAATGGCATGCCCGCATTTGTAACGCAACCAGCCGAAAAAAGCCAG
>CAIQBN010000099.1 GCA_903870065.1 uncultured beta proteobacterium
GCAGATTTGCCGCATATACGCGCTGCTGGGACTGCTCTGAAAGCCTTGGCCAACGTCTTTGCCATCGATTTTTTTGAGAGCCAGAATGGCAGCCTGCAGCTGCAAGCCCTCGTGCTTGAGGGCAAAGTGCAGGTGCTCCAGGGGGGCATCGCTTTGGGGTGCAACGCTGGTTGGCACTGCCAGTGCATCCGGCATTGCGGTGACCTTGGTCACGGCAGCCACTCTGGCGGGGCGATTCAGCGGGAAGGCTGAGGTGCCCAGCGCGTCTTTCAAAAATTCGTATCCAACAATCTTCCCACGCATTTTTTTCTTCCGTTAAGCTAAGAAAATTTTTCAATTCATTAGTTTAACGAAGAAAATGTTATGCGGACAGGGTTTGCGTTGCACCCCTCAAGCCCACCTCGCAACCCCCTGGTAGTTACCTGGGCAACAGGCGCACCGGCGCAGCAAACACATAGCCGCGTCCGCGTGCGGAACGAATTGGCGATTCAACTGCCAAAGTGGTGTCGATTTTCTTGCGCAGGCGGCTGAAGGCGACTTCAAGCCGGCGGTAGTCGAAGTCGGGCTCGGGGTGACCCATGGCGGCGGCGAGGGTTTCGCGCGAGACCGGATCTGGTGCCGCCTCGGCCAGGCATTTGAGCAGGTTCATTTCTGTCGCGGTCAACGCAACAAGCTCACCGGACGGCGAGCCGATCGACAGGGTATCGGGATACAACAACCATGCCTCGGATGGCGGTGCCACCACCGTCAATCGGCGCAGCACGCTGTGCAGGGTGCCAACCAGTTCGCGCATGTCGACCGGTTTGACCAGATAGGCGTCGGCACCCTCTTCCAGTCCGGCAAGGCGGTCATCCAAGCTGCCGCGCGCGGTCAGCATGACGATGCCCAGCACCGGCTGCTGTTGGCGCAGGCGGCGGGCGATAAAGAGGCCATCTTCGAGCGGCAGTCCCAGATCGAGCACTAGCAGTTTGCAAGGGCTGTCGGCCAGTTGTGCATCGACGCCGACGCCATCGCTTTCCAGTGCAATCTCGAAACCGGCCCGTCGTCTGCCACCCGCCAGGTCACGCCCCCGTCGGCGGCCTCAACATGGACGCGCACAGGTGTACCGGACGGCGAATACTTGCAGGCGTTGTCGAGCAGGTTGAGCAGGGCAAAGCGCAGCATGCGGTCGTCGCCGATGAGTCTTGGCAGTGGCTCCACAGCGGTGACTTCGACGCGTTGCGCGAAGGGGTCGCCAAGCAGGTCGACCACTTGCTGTGTGAAGGTGGCCGGTTCGAGCACGCTGTGCGCCAGTGACCAGTCGTTGACATCGCTGCGAGTTTGAGCCACCGTCAGGTCAAGCAGTACGCTGAGCCGGTGGACGGAACGACGGATGCGCTCGTAACGCACTTCGCGATCGGCGCTGGGGATGCCATCGAGTGCTTGGAGTGTCTGCGTGGCGGCATCAATGACTGCGATGGGGTTGCGGATTTCGTGGGTGATCATGGCCAGCAATTTGTCCTGGTCTTCGCGATGGGCTTTATCGATTGCGGCCTGCCGCTGCGCCAGCGCCGACTTTTCGAGCGCGGCGGC
>CAIQBN010000100.1 GCA_903870065.1 uncultured beta proteobacterium
CAGACCACCGCTGCTGCCCATGCCCTGACCGTGGGCGAGATTTGGCCGCGTTACCTTGCCGAAGGTAAGCCGAAACGCCGGGATGCATGGAAGCCCGGCTACCGCGCATCGTTGGACGTGATGGCCGCACCCGGTGGCGTGAAAAAAAAACGAGGGACGGGTCTTACCAGGCGGGGGCCGATATACCCGCTGCTGGCGCTGAAATTGTCTGATGTGACCGAGGATGCGCTGCAAATCTGGTTTGAACACGAAGCCAAAGCCAGCAAGCACCAAGCCGCCCGCGCCCTGATGATGTTTCGTGGTTTCCTGCGCTGGTGCTCTGCCCGTCCTGAGTACCGCAAGCTGATAGACCGCGACGCCGGTAAAGCGCCCGCCATTCTGGAAAACCTGCCAAGCAACAAGAAGCGAACCGACTGCATTGAAGCCGCTCAACTGCCCGGCTGGTGGCAGGGAGTGGAGCAATTGAGTAACCGCACCGCCAGCGTGTATCTGCGTGCCATGCTGCTGACGGGAGCACGCAAAGAGGAATTGGCCGCTCTGACATGGCCGCTTGTAGATTTTCAGTGGCGAAAGCTGACCATTGCCGACAAGGTAGAGCAAACCCGCACCATTCCGTTGACGCCCTACCTAGCGCAATTGCTGGCAACCCTGCCAAGGATGAATGATTTTGTGTTTGCCAGTACCTGCAAAACAGGCCGAATCAGTGACAGCCGCTCAAGTCACGCAAAAGCCCTACAGAGCGCGGGTATCGACGGGCTGACTATCCACGGGCTACGCCGCTCGTTTTCGCTGCTGGGTGAAGCTGCCGGGGCACCTGCTGGCGCTATCGCTCAAGTTATGGGCCACAAACCGAGCGCGACGGCTGAAGGCTACAGGCCGCGCAGTGTTGACGCCTTGAGGCCATACCTTGCACAGATTGAAGCGCACATTCTGGAGCAAGCTGGGATTCAATTCGATGCCAAGGCCGCGCCGGGTGCGCTGCGCGCAGTAGCAATGTAGTACGATTTAAGATACCATTATGGAACTACGATATTACAAAGACGTGCATGGCCAGGCACCGTTGACGCAATGGCTTGATGGTTTGAAAGACATTCGAGCCAGGGCTCAAATCAAGGTCAGGCTGACCCGAGTGGAGTCCGGAAATCTCGGTGACTGCAAGCCACTGCGTGATGGCGTGATGGAGTTGAAAATTGACTATGGGCCGGGCTATCGCGTGTACCTGAGCAGGCAAGGCCCCGTCATTGTCTTGCTGCTGTGTGGGAGCGACAAGACCGACCAAGACCGTGCCATAAAGCAGGCCATTGATTATTTGAACGACTGGAAGCAAAGAGGTAAACCATGAAAGCACCACGTGACGCGAGTTTTGCCGACTACATGGCAGAGTCCATGAAAGACCCAGCCGAAGCCGCCGCCTACATCGAGGCTGCGATGGAACTGGACGACCCCGCCGCGCTGCTGGTGGCGCTACGGCACGTTGCCAAAGCGCACGGAATGGCGGAGGTAGCCCGCCGAGCAGATGTTGGCGACAAGATGCTCTTCAGGGCCTTGAGCGCAGAGGGTAATCCGACGCTGACGACGGTTCATAAAGTGTTGCACGCAGTGGGCTTGCGCCTGAGCGTGACACCGGCGCACGTGGCTTAAGCCCTCACTGACCACCATTCATAAGGTACTTCACGCTGCCGGGCTGCGCCCACAAGCGGGGGCAGAGGTGAAGGTGACTATTGAATTTCATTTGCATTGATTTGTAAGTGCGATTTACAATGGAGGCGCGTGCATGGATAGCAATATCCTGACTTGATGGAAAGCCATCAAACCCAGTTACAGGGTGTCCTCCCCCGCAAAGGGAGTCTCCGCAGACGATAGTAGCTTCTCGTTTTCGGCTCGTTTTTTCGAGCAGATGACGTCCGCTATTTTTTCTCGGAGTCAATATGACACGCGTTCCCACACATCAGCCATTCACGCCACTCGATGAAGAGAGTCGCCCGACAGTCGATACTGCCGCCGCTGCCCACTATCTGCACTTAGCACTGTCCGCGCCGATTGAATATTGAAACACCCTGCAGATTCAATATTGACCCATGGCGGATAGCTGCTTTTTGAATTTGCAACTGTGGATAAGTGTACTCAGTAGCTGGTTTTTGACTTCTGCGTTGTTCCTGGTTTTGCATTCCTTTCAGGCACGGGGGAAAGGAGCGAAGGGCGTAGCCCGAAGCGGGTTTCCCCCGTGCGCGACTCCCTCAGAACGGCTCAATCGGCGTTGCCTTGGTTTTCCTGCGTGATTGCTCGCGTTCCTTGATGCGCGACTTCGCCGTCATCGAACTGTGCTGGAAGCGATAGGACTCATTGCCGGTCTCCACGATATGGCAGTGGTGCGTGAGCCGATCCAGCAAAGCGGTGGTCATCTTTGCGTCGCCAAACACACTGGCCCATTCCCCGAACGTCAGGTTGGTGGTGATCATCACACTGGTGTGCTCGTACAGCTTGGATAGCAAGTGAAACAGCAGTGCACCACCAGCCTGGCTAAATGGCAGGTAGCCCAGTTCGTCCAGAATCACCAAGTCCATGCGCATCAGGGCAAAGGCCAGTTTGCCCGCCTTGCCCGCAGCCTTCTCTTGCTCCAGCAGATTCACCAGATCCACGGTGGAGTAAAACCGAACACGCTTGCTTTGTTGGGTAATCCCCGCCACGCCCAGTGCCGTTGCCAGGTGCGTCTTACCAGTACCGGTGCCGCCAATGAAGACCACGTTGTGCGCCTCCTGCGCGAATGACAAGGTCGCCAACTCCTTGATCAAACCCTGGTCCACCTTGGAATGGTCGAAGTCAAACCCAGCCAGGTCACGGTGCACCGGGAACTTGGCACTGTGCAATTGGTAGCGGATGGAACGCATGGCCCTGTCGGTGTGCTCCATATCCAGCAGGTGCTCTACCAGCCACCTTGCGGTTTGCAAACCCACGGAGTTGCCCTGTGCGATCAGGTCATCCCAAGCGCTGGACATACCGTACCGGCGCAAATCCTTCAGCTCTGTGGCGACTTCACGCATGATCCACCTCCGCACGCAGGGTGTCATACCGGGCAGCATCGGCGATGGGTTCTTCACTCACCTCCAGATGCGTCTCTACGGATTCGGGTGGTGCCACTGATTTCAACCGGTTGAGGACGTTCTCGACATGCTCTGCGCTTGGATTGCCCGACTCCAGTACCAGTTCCACGGCAACCAGCACCGCCTCCAGCCCGGATCTGGGAACGGCCGCCAGTACCTTGGCCATGACCCTGTCGCCCCCTTCATGTTTGAGCAGCAAGGCCCGCAAACGCAACAGCGGTTGCGGCATGTCTGCAAAGGGTGCGCCGTTGCGCAAGGCCCCTGGCTTGCGTTCGATGATCGGGATGTAGTGTTGCCAGTCGTAGCGTGTTTGCTTGCGCTCAAAGCAGCGGATATGGCTGGCTACCAAGGTGTCGTGCGCGACGAAGTCAATGCGCTCCGGGTACACCCGCACACTCACAATCTGACTGACCAGTTCACAGGGTACGGAGTAACGGCTTCTGTCATAGATCACCAGACTGGTGCTGCTGACCTTGCCCAGCGTTTCCACATACCCGTCAAACGGCGCCACCATGGGCATGAGACTGCTCTGCTCATGTTCTAGCATCTCTGCAATGGTGTGTTCGGTGAATTCCGGGTGGCGCAACTCATGCCAGAGAGAACGGCATTTCGCCAGCAGCCACAAGTTGAGTTCGGTGAAGGAGCCAAACCGTTCCTTGGCCGCATCCTGCCAAATCCGCAATCGACTGTCTTGAACGTTCTTCTCCACCACGCCTTTCTCCCAGCCGCTGGCCACATTGCAGAAGTCCGGATCAAACAGATAGTGCGAGGCCATCGCCGCAAAGCGCGTGTTGACCACTCGGCTCTTGCCCTTGTTGACCTTGTCCACGGCCGTTCGCATGTTGTCGTAAATGCCCCGCCGGGGAATGCCACCCAAGGCCATGAATGAGCGGGTGTGAGCATCGAACAACATTTCGTGGCTCTGCGTGGGGTACGCCTGCAACACGAAGGCACGGCTGGAACACAACTTCAGGTGCGCCGCCAGAATCTTGCGCCACACACCGCCCACGAGGAGTCGCTCTTCGCTCCAATCGAACTGGAACGCCTCCCCAAGTTCAAACCGTAATGGAACAAACGCCTTGACCAGCGCTTGCCCACCAGCCTCTCGCCACTTGCGTACAAACTCTGTGACACGGCTGTAGTCGCCGTCAAACCCCAGCGCCTGAATTTCCTTGAATAACCTCAGCGCCGTGCGCCGGTCACGCTTGGGGCGGCGTGAATCCACTTCCAGCGCCTTGGTCAGTTGCGCTGCAAATGGGGCTATCTTGGTGTCTTCGGCGATACGTCGTGGATACTTCGGCTCGGTGCGCTCAGGTGCACTGAGCCACTTGCTGATCGTCTTTCGGGTCAGTCCCGTGCGCCTCTCGATCTCTGAAATCGACAACCCGTCACGGTAAAACAAACGTCGAACAATGCCCAAATCTTTCATGGTGATCATCTCCTTTTATCCTGCTCAAAAAAAGAGCAGGAAGGTTAATCACCCTGAGTAATTTCCCTCGCGCGCTACTCAGTCAAACTGGGGAAAGTTGATCGCGCGCCAACA
>CAIQBN010000101.1 GCA_903870065.1 uncultured beta proteobacterium
ATCGAGGCGCAAGGCCAGGTGGAGCTGCGCGGTGTTGGCGTGGGGCTGGACCTGAGCGCCTATTACCAGCGCAGCGTGGTGCTCGACCTGGCGGGGCAGACCACGCGCCAGGTGCTGGCGGAGGTGGTGGGGGTTTTGGGGGTGGGCTAGGGGGCGACCAAGGCGCCGAGGCCTTAGTTCTTCGTCTCAATGCGGACGCGCCCTACATCATTGATCACTAGGTTGGTGTATTTGTTCACCAAGCCAATGTCGTCGTCATTGCAATTGATGAAGTCTGCGGTAGCCAGCATACACACCCTGAATTTGGTTTGAACCGTGCCCAAGGGCCGGAACGAGGCATAGTTACCAGCGGTGCTGTTGTCTTTGGCGACCCAACCGGAGGGTAGGTTTAGCGCCTCATGCACACGAAGTATTGGTTCGCCATTGTTTAACGTGTTGTTGCCATTTTTATCCGCATAGGTAATCCACCCTGAGGCCCAACTGTTCGAGCCAGTGCAACTCGTGCCGTTGCTTGATGGACACACCACCACCCGCCCCCCCCGCTTGATCGCCTCGCTGCGCGCCAGCGCCAGGTCTTCGAGCAATTGGTTGGCGTAAGTCGTGCGCCGGCTGCTCTCAATGGTGGACTTGAAGCTGGGCACTGCAATGGCCGCCAAGATGCCCAGGATGGCAACCACCACCATGCTCTCTACCAGGGTGATGCCTTGGCAGCGTTGCCGAAATCGGTTTGGAAAGTTCATTTTGCAGATGGTAGCCATATTTGTGAATACTTTTGCCGTCGGTGACTACAATGCCAACATCAGTATTTATTACTGATTTTGTTAGTAAGACCAAAGACAGGCAGGGGGTAGGTGCATGCCAACACGGCAAACAGGCGCAAAAGCGCAGCGCGGCGTCGCGCTCATAGAGGTGCTGATCGCCTTTTTGATTCTCTCGGTCGGCTTGGTGGGCTTTTCAGCCTTGCAGGTGCGCGCTGTCAAAGCCACCCAAAGCAGCTTGCAGCGCAACGACGCGGCCATGCTCGCCAACTTTATTCTGGAGTCCATGCGCGCCAACAAGGCGGCTGCCATCGACCTGGCGCTGCCGTACAACCTGACCACCAGGACTTGCACCGCGCCGGATGCCAGCACCAGCCTGGCAGAAACCGACCTAGTTGCCTGGTTTAGCGCCCTGAAGACTGCGCTGGGCAATGTGGCCAGCACCTGTGCTGACATCACCTGCACTGACGTCAATAGCACCACGCCGGGCGTGTGCACCGTCAATGTCTATTGGGACGACAGCCGCGCGCTGGGCGGCAGCGCTACGCAGTCGGTGCAGATGGTGAGCCGCTTATGAACTTTAGGCGTCTAAGCAGAACGCATGAGCGGCGCTACGCCCAAGCGGGCGTGTCGCTGGTGGAGCTGATGATCGCCATTACCCTGGGCTTGGTGGCCGTGGGCGCAGCAATGTCAATACTCCTGGCCAACCGCAAGTCTTTTGCCTTGGTCGAAGGTTTGGCGCGGGTGCAAGAAAACGCCCGTTTTGCGGTGGACATGCTCAGCCGTGACATCCGCGAGGCGGGCAACGCTGTGTGCGGCGGAAACTTACCGTCGGTGAATATCGTTCCCTCGGGAAACGCCTGGGCGAC
>CAIQBN010000102.1 GCA_903870065.1 uncultured beta proteobacterium
AAGAAGCCTGGCGCCATCGCGATGGGGCGGTCTGGCACTGCTGACTTTTCTTTGCATTTTCGGACAGGCCGCCTATAGCGGAGCTGACTTCGAGCGTCTCCTGGTTTCACTAACGCAACGCTGGGGGCCGGGCGCAACACCCAAGTTCACTGCGTGGCAAACCATGATGGCAGCGGTACGGGGCACGACAGATACCGATCGACTCAAGCGCGTCAATGACTTTTTCAACCGCCAAATCACATTTGGTGAGGATTCGGTCATCTGGAATCAACCTGACTATTGGGCTACTCCCTTGGAGACGCTAGGTCGGGGCGCTGGCGATTGCGAAGACTTTGCCATTGCGAAATACTATTCCTTGCGTGAGGTTGGGGTTGCACCGGAAAAACTGCGATTGATCTACGTGCGTGCCAAGACCGGTGCGACTGACGCTGTCGCGGCCCAAGCACACATGGTCCTGGCCTACTACAGCCAGCCTGAGTCCGAGCCCCTGGTACTGGACAACCTGATCAATGACATTCGCCCCGCTTCTCGCCGTCCCGACCTCGTGCCCGTATTTAGCTTCAACAGTGAAGGCGTTTTTGCCGGAGTTTCGGGCAAAGAATCGGCTCCAGCCGGCGGTACGGGACGCCTGTCACGGTGGGAAGACTTGCTCAAGCGCGCACGCGCAGAAGGCTTCGAATGATTTGCGGAATCACATAAGGAAAAAGCAAAATGTCCATGTTTCGTCAATTGTGGCTCGCCATCATTGCCAGCACCCTGATGGCGCTGGCGGGCAGCCTCTTGGTGTCCATGCTCAGCGCCAGAGCCTATTTGGAGTCGCAGTTGTCGATCAAGAATACCGACAACGCCACGGCGCTGGCTCTCTCTCTGAGTCAAAGCACACCCGACGAAGTGACGATCGATTTGGTTGTCTCGTCTCTGTTTGACGGCGGTCACTACGAATTGGTGCGGGTTACCAATCCGCAAGGCAAGACGATGTCGGAACGGGTCGGCTCCGATACAGACCTCGGAGCACCCACTTGGTTTGTCCAGATGCTACCCATCCATGCACAGCCTGGACAAGCGCAAATTTCCAGTGGCTGGAAGCAATTTGGCACGGTCACCCTGGTCAGCCAAAGTCGGTTTGCCTATGCCGCACTGTGGAAGAGTGCGCAAGAAATGGTGTTGGCACTGGCACTTGCCGGGCTGGCGGGAGGCTATATGAGCACGCTGGTATTGCGCAGACTGCGAAAGCCATTGAGCGCTGTCATTGATCAGGCGCAGGCTATCACTGAGCGGCGCTTTGTCACGATGGAAGAGCCTTCGGTACCCGAATTGAAGAAGCTTGCCCAGGCGATGAATGTAACGGTTGCGCGGCTAAAGGCCATGTTTGATGATGAGGCCAAACGGCTCGAAGGTGTGCGCCGCGAGGCCAATTGCGACACCCTGACCGGACTGGCCAACCGCAGCAATTTCATGGCAAGCTTGCGTGACACAGTACAGGCTGAGGACTCCGCAGGCGGATCGGTGTTTATTGCACGGGTGGCTAATTTGGCAACCGTCAATCAGTCACTGGGGCGCAAGGACACTGATGAGTTGCTGCGCGCATTTGGTCGCGGGCTGGTCTCAGTTGCACAACAGTATCCAGATGCATTGGCCGCACGACTCAATGGCGCTGACTTTGCCATGCTGGTGCCGTCACTCGGCTCAACCCAGGCCGTCGCAGAGCAGTTATTCCAGGCGCTGACCAGTGAGGCATCGGCCTATTTGCCAGGCCGCCCAACCACATGGTTGGGATGTGGAAATTTCCCCCGTGGTGTCGAAGTAGAAACCATATTGGCCCAGGTCGACATGGCATTGGCCAGCGTCGAATCCGAGGGCTCAAGCGGAATGAAAGTTGTGAACTTGGCCTTGGCGGACGATGCACCCAAGAGTACGGACGAGTGGGCCAAATTAATTCACCGGGCATTGGACCAGAAGTGGGTTCGCCTGGTCTCGTTTCCGGTCATGTCGCTGGACGGACAATTGGTGCACCGTGAATGCCCCTTGCGCCTCATGTTTGATGAAAGCGGCGAGTGGCAACCCGCTGGCAAATTTCTTCCCGTAGCCGAGCGCCTGAAGTTGACACCACAACTCGACTTGGCGGCTGTTGCATTGGGACTTGACGAGTTGGAAACCAAGCCCCAACTCACAGGACTCGCGATCAACCTGTCGGCAAGTTCAATTTATTTGCCAGAGTTCCGGCTCAATCTTCAAAAACTGCTAAAGCACCGCACAGGGACAAACCGCTTGTGGCTTGAAGTCGCCGAATCTGGGGCGTTGGCGCATTTTGACGCGTTTAAGGCATTGTGCAGTGACTTACGGGGTGTCGGCTGCAAACTTGGACTGGAGCATTTCGGACGGCAGTTCAGTGAAATTGGCAAGCTGCACGATCTCGGACTGGACTATCTCAAGGTGGACGGCAGTTTTGTAAGAGGACTTGACAGCAATGCCGGCAACCAGGCGTTTCTTAAGGGCCTGTCCACGATAGCGCACAGCATCGGGCTCATCGTGATCGCCGAGGGCGTGACGAACGCGGCTGATCTCAAAGCGCTGGGTTTGGTTGACTTTGACGGTGCAACCGGGCCCGCAGTAAACGAACCTGTGTGAACTCCGACTCGCAAATCCCTAAGTCCTTTGCCGCGGTTGAGTTGCCGACTCGTAAACCGCATCAACCTGTTCTTCGACCATCAGAGTGCAGGCCTCAAGGTTTCTGACCGCATCGGACTGCATGGCTTTTTGCATTGACAGGTTCGCAATCAACTGCACAGTTGCCTGGTCACGGGTTGCAGCAACCCA
>CAIQBN010000103.1 GCA_903870065.1 uncultured beta proteobacterium
AAGAAGCCTGGCGCCATCGCGATGGGGCGGTCTGGCACTGCTGACTTTTCTTTGCATTTTCGGACAGGCCGCCTATAGCGGAGCTGACTTCGAGCGTCTCCTGGTTTCACTAACGCAACGCTGGGGGCCGGGCGCAACACCAAAATTTACGGCATGGCAAACCATGATGGCAGCGGTGCGGGGTACAACGGATACCGATCGGCTCAAGCGAGTCAATGACTTTTTCAACCGTCAAATCGCATTTGGTGAGGACTCAGTCATCTGGAATCAACCTGACTTCTGGGCTACTCCCTTGGAAACGCTGGGCCGGGGCGCTGGTGACTGCGAGGACTTTGCGATTGCGAAATATTATTCCTTGCGAGAAGTCGGGGTTGCACCTGAAAAACTGCGATTGATCTACGTGCGTGCAAAAACCGGCGCGACTGACGCTGTCGCGGCACAAGCACACATGGTCTTGGCCTACTACAGCCAACCTGAGTCCGAACCCTTGGTACTGGACAACCTGATCAACGACATTCGCCCCGCTTCGCGCCGACCCGACCTCGTGCCCGTATTTAGCTTCAACAGCGATGGCGTGTTTGCCGGAGTTTCGGGCAAAGAGTCGGCTCCCGCCGGCGGTACGGGGCGACTGTCACGATGGGAAGACCTGCTCAAGCGTGCGCGCTCAGAAGGCTTCGAATGATTTCCGATATCACTTAAGGGAAGAAACAAAATGTCCATGTTTCGTCAATTGTGGCTCGCGATCATTGCCAGCACACTGCTGGCACTGGCGGGCAGCCTGTTGGTGTCCATGCTCAGCGCCAGAGCCTATTTGGAGTCGCAGTTGTCGATCAAGAATACCGACAACGCCACAGCGCTGGCACTCTCTTTGAGTCAAAGCACACCCGACGAAGTGACGATCGATTTGGTTGTCTCGTCCCTATTTGACGGCGGGCACTACGAATTGGTGCGGGTGGCCAATCCGCAAGGCAAGACGATGTCGGAACGCGTTGGCTCCGATACTGACCTTGGAGCACCCACTTGGTTTGCCCAGATGCTACCCATCCATGCACAACCTGGGCAGGCGCAAATTTCCAGCGGATGGAAACAATTTGGCACTGTAACCCTCGTCAGTCAAAGTCGGTTTGCCTATGCCGCACTGTGGAAGAGTGCGCAGGAAATGGTGTTGGCACTGGCACTCGCCGGGCTGGCTGGAGGCTACATGAGCACGCTGGTATTGCGCAGATTACGAAAACCATTGAGTGCTGTCATTGATCAAGCACAGGCGATCACAGAGCGACGCTTTGTCACGATGGAAGAGCCCTCAGTACCAGAGTTGAAGAAGCTTGCCCAGGCGATGAATGTAACGGTTGCACGGTTGAAGGCCATGTTTGACGATGAGGCCAAGCGGCTTGAAGGTGTGCGCCGCGAGGCCAATTGCGACACCCTGACCGGCTTGGCAAACCGCAGCAACTTCATGGCGCGCTTGCGCGACACAGTACAGGCCGAGGACTCCGCAGGTGGATCGGTCTTTATCGCACGTGTGGCCAATTTGGCAACAGTCAATCAATCCCTGGGACGCAAGGACACAGATGAGTTGTTGCGCGCTTTCGGTCGCGGATTGGTATCGGTTTCGCAAAACTATCCCGATGCATTGGCGGCACGCCTCAATGGGGCAGACTTTGCCATGCTGGTGCCGTCGCTCAGCGCAACCCAGGCTGTCGCAGAGCAATTGTTCCAGGCGTTGACCAGCGAGGCATCAGCCTACTTGCCTGACCGACCGACCACATGGCTGGGCTGCGGAAACTTCCCGCCTGGCGTCGAAGTGGAGACGATTTTGGCCCAAGTGGACATCGCCTTGGCGGCGGTGGAATCCGAACGCTCGAGCGGACTAAAGGTAGTTAACTTGCGCCTGGCGGACGATGCCCCCAAGAGTACGGAAGAGTGGGCCAAACTGATTCACCGGGCCTTGGACCAGAAGTGGGTTCGCCTGGTCTCGTTTCCGGTCATGTCGCTGGACGGGCAATTGGTGCACCGAGAATGCCCCTTGCGCCTCATGTTTGATGAAAGTGGTGAATGGCAACCCGCTGGCAAATTTCTTCCCGTCGCCGAGCGTCTGAAGTTGACACCCCAACTTGACCTTGCTGCGGTCGCATTGGGACTGGACGAACTGGAAGCAAAGCCCCAACTCACAGGACTCGCGATCAACCTGTCGGCAAGCTCAATTTATTTGCCAGAGTTCCGACACAATCTTCAAAAACTGCTAAGGCACCGCACAGGGACAACCCGGTTGTGGCTTGAAGTCGCCGAATCTGGCGCGTTGGCGCATTTTGATGCTTTCAAGGCCTTGTGCAGTGACTTACGGGGAGTCGGCTGCAAACTTGGACTGGAGCATTTCGGACGACAGTTCAGTGAAATTGGCAAGCTGCACGATCTCGGACTTGACTACCTCAAGGTTGACGGCAGTTTTGTAAGAGGACTTGACGGCAATGCCGGCAACCAGGCGTTTCTCAAGGGGCTGTCCACGATCGCCCACAGCATCGGGCTCATCGTGATCGCCGAGGGCGTGACGAACGCGGCCGACCTTAAAGCGCTGGGTTTGGTTGACTTTGACGGTGCAACCGGGCCCGCAGTAAACGAACCTGTGTGAACTCCGACTCGCAAATCCCTAAGTCCTTTGCCGCGGTTGAGCTGCCGGCTCGTAAACCGCATCAACCTGTTCTTCGACCATCAGAGTGCAGGCCTCAAGGTTTCTGACCGCATCGGACTGCATGGCTTTTTGCATTGACAGGTTCGCAATCAACTGCACAGTTGCCTGGTCACGGGTTGCAGCAACCCA
>CAIQBN010000104.1 GCA_903870065.1 uncultured beta proteobacterium
CAAACATTTTAATAGGTGTGTTATTTAACGTAAATAATGTAACTATTTTTCAGTTACATTTTTATTATTAAATATTAATTAGACAATCACATATTGCAACACGGAAAGAAATCATGAAAAAACTTGGCCTTTTAAGTCTCTTGTTAATGCTCATCGTTTCCTGTGGCGGCGGTGCTGACGGCGGTGCCACCAATACGCCGATGGATGTCAATAGCAACGCAACGGCATTCGAGCAACCGCCCATCCCTGGCGGCAAACGGTGATGATCTGGCCCAAACCTGACACTGGAACTCAAAATGGCTATTTACTTTGAACCCCCACCCAACCCCGGTGGGATGGAAACTTCAGGCGGCGAAAAGATCACCGGCACCGCTGCCAACGAGACTTTCACCGGCGGCACGGGCAACGACACCATCGACGGCGGTGCCGGCATTGACACTGCCACCTACAGCGGCAAACTGGCCAATTACAGCGTCACCAAATCCGGCAATACCTATACCGTCAAAGACAAAACAGGCACCGATGGCACCGACACCCTGACCAACATCGAGTCCCTCAAATTCACCGACCTGTCGGTCAACCTGCAAATTCAAAGCATTGCCGCTGCTGCCCCGCTGGCGGATGTTCAGCGCATCAGTGAACTCTATGTGGCGTTCTTTAATCGCACACCCGATGCTGATGGCCTGGCCTACTGGATCGGCCAGCGTGCTGCCGGACAGAGCATCAATCAGATTTCCGAGTCGTTCTACAGCATTGGTGCCTCCCCCGCTTTTGCCAGCCTGACCGGGTTTTCAACCAGCATGAAAAACGAAGACTTCATCCACGTCTTCTACAAGAACGTATTAGGTCGCCCGGAAGGTGCAGACGCTGGCGGCCTAAAGTACTGGGGCGACAAACTGGCCAACGGCACGTCAACCCGCAGCTCGCTTGCCAATGACATTCTGGGCTCAGCGCACACCTTCAAGGGCAATCCAGACTGGGGTTGGGTGGCTGATTTGCTGGACAACAAAATTGCCGTGGCCAACACCATCGCCATCGAATGGGGCTTGACCTACAACACTGATGCCTACTCGCATGGGGTGGAGATTGCCAAAGCCATTTCCCCAACCAACACCGCTGCCGCCTTGGCGCTGGTGGGAATATCGGCGGCCGACATGAACCTCGGGTAAGCCAGCAAGCCCAAGTTTTCAAGGTTTTTACCGTCCATTCAACCTGTTGATCGAGCCATCCATGAAAAAGTCAACCGACAACTTCATTTTCAAGGTCATCCTGTTCATTGCCCAGTTGCTGATGGCAGCCACCTTGGCCGTCCCCATGGCCCAGGCCGCCTACACCGACAACGGCAACGGCACCATGACCGACACGGCGACGGGGTTGACCTGGATGCGTTGCTCGGTTGGGCAAAACTGTAGCGCCGGCACCTGCGATGGCACGGCCAGCAGCCACACCTTGCCTGCGGCTCGAATGATGACGGCCACCTTTGCCGGCCAAAGCGACTGGCGCTTGCCGACGATCAGGGAACTGCACGGCATCGTTGATCGCTTGGCGTTTAGCCCGGCGATTGACAAAACAGCTTTCCCCAACGCACCCAGCTCGTACTACTGGTCTGCATCCGCCTATGCGGGCAATGCCAGTTATGGCTGGTGCGTCGATTTCTTCTCTGGCTATACCACTGCTTACTGCGAGCAGAGTGAACAGGGCCATGTCCGACTGGTGCGCGGTACGCCATCTTCTGGTCAGTTCAACCTGGCACGCCCGACCTCCGATTACGTGGATCATGGCAACGGCACGGTGACCCACACCCCCAGCGGCCTGACCTGGAAACGCTGCATGCAGGGACAAACCTGGACTGGCAGTGGCTGCACCGGTACCCCAAGTGAAACCAGTTGGGACGCGGCGATGGCGATGACAGACAGCTTTGCCGGACACGCTGACTGGCGTTTGCCCACGGCAAAAGAAATCGAAACCCTGATTGACTACACAAGTTTCGACCCGGCCCTCAACCGCGCCATGTTTCCCACGTCTGCCTCCGCGACCTTATGGTCTGCCACGGTTGACTATTACCCGGACTACGCCTGGCATCTGGACACTTACGAGGGCAGCCTGGCCGACTTTAATGAAAAAAGCACCCCAAACCAGGTGCGGCTGGTACGCAGCGCCGGCACCGGCGGCAACACCACCAGCCTGGTGGCCGGCTGGAACCTGCTTGGCAATGGCGGCAATGCAACGATCAATGTGGCAAGCACCTTTGGCGACCCGGCCAAGGTCACCACGGTGTGGAAGTGGCTAGCCGCCAAAGCCAAATGGGCGTTCTATACGCCAGCACAAACCGATGGCGGGGCCGCCTATGCAGCGAGCGTGGGCTACGACCCCTTGACCACGGTAGCCGGTGGCGAGGGCTATTGGGTCAATGCAAAGACGTCATTCGCGGCAACCTTGCCGGTCGGCACAGCGATTGCATCTTCGGCCTTCAAGAACATGACTTCGGACTGGAACCTGATCTCCGTGGGCGACAACAAAACCCCGGGCGAGTTCAACAAGGCACTTAGCGCCACCCCGCCCGCAGCGGGCGAAATCCCCAGCAACTTCACCTCGCTGTGGGCCTGGGATGCGGCGCTGGCCAAATGGTATTTTTATGCGCCAAGCCTGGACAAGAGTGGCGAATTGGCGAGCTACCGCGCCAGCATGGGCTATCTGGATAACAGCAGCAAGCCGCTTGCGCCAACTGCGGGGTTTTGGGTAAATACGTCAACCGACACCGGTACCGGCACCAACACCGGTACGATCACCCAAGGCCCTCCAACGGTCCTCGCCACCAGCGCCATTGGCACAACGGGTGGCACCATC
>CAIQBN010000105.1 GCA_903870065.1 uncultured beta proteobacterium
GCAGGGACTTCTGACTGGCAGTCAGGAACTGCGGTTGACTGCTTCAAAAGACCCAGGTACCCGTGAACAAATTGACGCCTTGATCAAGATGTACGAAGAGACACGTGTGCAAGCCAGCGCGATTTTGGGGAACTTGCAGGGTCTGGTTTCCGCCCGAGAGGCACAGGATTCCATCATTGCGGACAGTGAGCCGTTACGACGCAATTTGGAAGAGGTTCAGACCGAGTTGTCAGGTCAAACCGGTATTGGCGGTGGCGCCCTGTCGATTTTGGTGATTGCCGCTGCATTCGCGCTCTCATGTGCTGGGGGTCTGTCCTTTGTTCAATTGCAAGATAGTCGGCGCCGACAAGTCGTTGCAGAAGACCAGCGTATTGAAGCAGAACGTCAAGAGCATGAGGCGAAGCGCGTTAACGACGCCAATCAAGCGGCCATTTTGCGGTTAATGAACGAATTGCAAACAGTCGCTGAAGGTGATTTGACCCAAGAAGCAACAGTTACGGAGGATATTACCGGCGCCATCGCTGATTCTGTCAATTACACGGTGGAAGAATTGCGTTCTCTGGTGTCCAACGTGCAGAACACGGCTTCCCGTGTTGCGCAGACCACGTCGGATGTGGATGCGACCTCGACCGAGCTACTTGCGGCTTCCAATGAGCAGCTGCATGAAATTCGTGAAACAGGCCGATCTGTTGTAGACATGGCGGGTCGCATTAACGAAGTGTCCGCTCAAGCACAGGAGTCTGCGACTGTCGCGCGGCAATCCTTGTTGGCGGCGGAATCCGGTCTAAAGGCCGTGCAGGACGCCATCGGTGGTATGAACTCCATTCGTGACCAGATCCAGGAAACCTCCAAACGCATCAAGCGACTGGGAGAATCCTCCCAGGAGATTGGTGAAATTACAGAATTGATCTCAGATATTACTGAACAGACCAACGTTTTGGCCTTGAATGCTGCCATTCAGGCCGCGTCGGCCGGGGAGGCTGGGCGTGGCTTCTCAGTGGTTGCCGAAGAGGTCCAGCGACTTGCTGAACGCTCGGCCGATGCGACCCGGCAGATTGCAGCGCTCGTTAAGGCGATTCAGACTGACACACAAGACGCTATTGGCGCTATGGAGCGATCCACTCAAGGCGTGGTCGAGGGGGCAAAACTCTCAGACAACGCCGGTACCGCGTTAACTGAAATTGATCGGGTCTCTCGTCAGGTGGCGGATTTGATTGAGCAAATTTCCAGTTCAGCGTCCCGTGAGGCGGGATTGGCAAACGAAGTGGCAGACAACATCCAGCATATTTTTGCGGTAACCGAGCAAACAGGCGAAGGCACACGCGCCACTGCAACTCAGGTTCGCGAACTTTCGCGCATGGCCGAAGAATTGCGTCAATCGGTGTCCCGTTTCAAAATTAGCTAACTTCGGCGCAGTGCAACCGTTTCATCGAGATTAGAGATTCCAGGAGAACTCGAACCCATGTCATCGAATTCATCCATGCCCGGCGACACTGAACTAGCGGTCAGCGATCTTGGCCCATTGGCGTGGGTGCTTGACGAGTTGCGCAAATCTCTGGATGGTGCAACCAAAGCCTTGCGGCGTTTCGTTCGGGACGCAGAGTTAGCACGCGGCTCAAATTTGGCTGAGCTCGATGCAAGTCACCTGCGGATTGCGCGACAGCAGTTGCATCAGGCGGTCGGTGCGCTGGAAATGGTTGGTCTAAGTGCTCCAGCAAAAATGTTGCGTGTCATGGAGTCGTTGGCGCAAAAATTTGTGCAACGTCCAGAACTGTGCAGCGAGGATGCTGCTACACGTGTTGAGCGCGCGAGTTTTGCTTTGACTGAGTATTTGGAAGGGGTCTTGAAGGGAAAGACGGCCTCCTCGGTGGCCTTATTCCCTCAATACCGAGCAGTGGCCGAATTGACTGGCGGTGAGCCCGCACATCCTGCCGATTTATGGCCGGTGGAGTGGCGTTGGCTGAACGTGCCAGTCCCTGTCGCCGTTACACCATTGCCCTATTCACCTGCTTTGCGCGCTCAGTTGGATCAGGCCGTGTTGAAGGTGATGCGAACCGGCGATCCCAAATCTGCTGCGCGAATGGGTGAGCAGTGCGTCGCGCTCGCAGTCGGCCAGTCGGGGATAGAGCCGCGTGCGTTCTGGATGATTTGCGCAGGCTTTTTTGAGGGCATTGCGCATGGACTTTGCCCAGTCGATGTGTACACCAAGCGTGCGGCCTCGAGGGTGTTGCGACAGTTTGCTTCACTGGCAGGTGGCGAACATACGATTTCGGATGGTCTAGCAAGCGATCTGGTTTTTTTCTGTTCCCTTGCTGTGCCATCGCCAGAGAAGGTTACGCCTGCGCTGGATGCAGTTAGATCAGTTTATGGACTGGTGCGCAATAAGCCGGTGCAATATGAAACTGAGCAGTTTGGTCGATTTGACCCGGCACTGATGGTGCTGGCCCGTAAGCGCATCGCGGCGGCGGCTGAAACCTGGTCAGCATTGGCTGGTGGCGATACCAATCGATTGAAAGTTGCACTGGAACAGTTCGGGGCGGTTGCAGAATCGGTTGTTAAGCTGCATCCGGAAAGCGGCGATCTGGCGCGCGCCTTGCTGCGCGCGATTGACATGACCGTTCGATCAGGTGCAGCCCCACTTGCTGCGGTTGCCATGGAAGTCGCGACGTCTATTCTTTATCTGGAAGCTGCCTACGATGATCTGGACCCTACCGAGTCCACCATGGCGGAGCGCAGCGTGCGACTCGCGCAGCGCTTGGAACATGTTGCCGCCGGTGGTGAGCCTGAACCATTGGAAGCTTGGATGGAGGAGTTGTACCGCCGCGTGAGCGACCGCCAGACGATGGGCAGCGTGGTCGATGAGTTGCGCACGTCGCTTGGCGAGGTGGAAAAGTCCTTGGACCAGTTTTTTAGAAGTCCCCAGGACAAGTCCCCCCTCCGAGAAGTTCCAAGTCAGTTGGCCCAGATGCGTGGGGTTTTTTCGGTTCTTGGTCTGGATCAGCCGTCTATTGCGGCATTGCGGATGCGCAGTAGCGTGGAGCAATTCCTGGTCGATGACATCGACGAGGCGGCAGCGCGGACTGGCATTTTTGAGAAGCTGGGAAATAGCCTGGGTGCTATGGGATTCCTGATTGACATGTTGAGTTATCAGCGTGCCCTGGCCAAAAAGCTGTTTGTCTATGATGAAGATTTGGGCGAGTTCAAGCCACTGATGGGGCGCGAACGTGTGGCATTGCAACCGCCACAACCGGCTGTTCAGGTGGAAACTGCCGAGATTGAAGAGATTGGCTCGCAAACCGCAGTTGCACCGAGCCCCGCTCTGGTGGTTCAGTTCGTTGCGCAACCCGCACAAAGCGTTCAATCACTTCCAAAGGCAGTTCCGGCTCCACCGGAACTATCGGAAGACGAAGCCGAGTTGATAGACATTTTTCTGGAAGAGGCTCGCGAGGTCGTTCAAAATGGACTTGTGGCCGCCAAGGCACTGGCCCAAGACCCTTCAAATTTGGCCGAACAAACAACCCTGCGCCGTGCGTTTCACACGCTCAAGGGAAGTTCGCGCATGGTCGGGCTAAACGATTTTGGCGAGGCAGCTTGGTCCTTTGAGCAAGTACTCAACAATTGGCTGGCCGAACAGCGTCCGGCGAGCGACGATTTGATCACTGCTGCCAGTGTGGCGATGCAAGCTTTTGGCCGCTGGGTAGAAGACATCGCAGCGAAAAATCCGGTTCCCTGGGACGCCCAGGAGTTTAGAAAATCGGCCGATGCATTGCGTTTGCAGGGCCAATGGATCCCGCTGCAAACCCCGGGCGTCGCCAAGCCGCAGTCATTGGAAGAAACGGTGGTTGAGGATGTGCCGGTCGGACCGGGCGAAATCGGCGTGGAACTTGCTGAGCTCGCGCTTGATGTATTGCTTGAATCTCCATCGCTGATCGATCTGTCGGCCCCAGAACCGACGGCAGAGCCAGAGCCAGAGCCAGAGCCAGAGCCGGAGCCGGAACCGGAGCTGGAACACGTTGAATTTGCCTCGACTCAGCTATCTGACGGCTTGACCTTTGAGGCGACTCAGCTTGGGCATGACCTTGGCTTCGAGGTGGACACGAAACATCCGGAATTCGCTGCAACGCAAACATTTGGCTTTGAGGCAACACAAGCCTTTCAGCCCGATGACTCATCCAAGTTCGCGGATGCTTTCAAGAACGCGACGGAGGTCTCCGAAATTGATTTTGGTGACTTTGATTTTGGCGGTGATGCTGCAGAACCTTTGGTAGAAGTCAATGCGTCAACTGATTCAACCGCGATAGAAGAGATCGTTTCGGAATCGCCGGCGGCGGCCGTAGAAATGGCCGTGGAAGCGACGGTGGAAACGGAAGCAGAAGCAGAAGCAGAAGTGGAATTGGTTTCGGAGTCAGTACCGTCTATTTCCGAAGTGCTGGCGGAAGATGCACCCCTGCCCGACCAGGTTATCGAACCGGTGCAGGTCATCGATGAGGTAATCGAGATTAGGCCTGCGCTTGAGCTTGAGCTTGAGCTTGAGCTTGAGCTTGAGCCTGAGGTCATGCCCGAGGAGATGCCCGAGGAGATGCCCGTTGAGTTGGATGAGCAAACTAAATTGATAGGGGATTTGCGGCTGAGTATCCCGCTCTACAACGTATACCTGAACGAAGCAGACGAATGGTCCAGGCGTTTGCAGGTGGAGTTGAGTGAGTGGGCTATTGAGTTGCATAAGCCGTTGCCAGATTCACTGGTGGCATTTGCGCATTCTCTTTCAGGTAGTTCAGCGACCGTCGGGTTTGTTGCATTGTCTGAAATGGCTCGATCGCTCGAACATGCCCTGCAACACCTGCAACTTCATCACCAGGGTTCGTCCGAGCAAGCAGAAGTCTTTACTGCCGCAGCAGAAGATATTCGACGTCTGCTGCACCAGTTTGCAGCCGGTTTTCTCAAGGAATCCAATCCCCAGATTCTGGCTGCGCTGCAGCAAATCATTGAAACCGACTTCCCGGCGCCTACGATTGAAGCAATAGTCGACGCGATGGATGAAGACATTCATGCGTTCAGTGATGAGAATTTGTCAGACGCAGATCTCGCAGAGGATGTGACTGACGAAGACCTCTCAAGAGTCGAACTTCCCGTTCCTGCGCCGCTATCGATCATTGCTGCGCCGCTTAGTATTGCGAAAGCACAAGCCGAGGATATCGATGCTGTCGATCAACTCGACCCGGATTTGTTCCCCATCTTTCAAGAAGAGGCCGTCGAGCTGATGCCGCGGCTAGGTGCAGCAATCCGACAATGGGTGGCTCGCCCAGAGAACCTAAGTGCGCGCACTGAAGTGCTTCGTGTCTTGCATACGCTCAAGGGTAGTGCCCGATTGGCGGGGGCGATGCGGCTGGGCGACATGTCCCACCATATGGAGTCGAGCATCGAGCAAATTGGATCCGAACAGTTGCAGTCAATTCAGCTTGAGCCACTGCTAACCCGGTTCGACCAATTGCAGTCAACATTTGAGGCGCTAGGTAAAGAGCCAGCAAGCGACGAACCGGTGGTCGCGCCTGCGAAAGTCCAGGTCACAGAGACTGTTGCCGATGCGCCGGATCAACCGACAACGACTCCTTCATTGGTATTTACACCGATCAAGGTGGCTCCTCGTGGCATGCCAGTTGCACCCGCGCGTCAGTCTGTCAATCAATCGGTGCGGGTACGTTCCCAGCTATTGGACCGACTGGTGAATCAGGCCGGCGAGGTCATGATCTCGCGTGCCCGCCTGGAAGCGCGACTGACCCAATTGCGCTCCTCCTTGGGCGATTTGAGTGGGAATCTGGATCGCTTGCGCCACCAATTGCGTGACGTCGAGGTTCAATCCGAGTCGCAAATGCAGTCACGACTTGCGCAAACCAAGGACTCTGCCAAGGCATTTGATCCCTTGGAATTTGACCGGTTTACCCGCGTGCAGGAACTCACGCGCATGATGGCCGAGTCAGTGCACGACGTTGCAACCGTGCAGCGCAACCTGCAACGGTCCATAGAAGGGGCCGAAGATGACCTGATTGCGCAAGGACGCCAGGCACGTGAATTGCAGCGTGAATTGTTGCGTACGCGGATGGTCGAGTTCGAAAGCATTTCAGAACGACTTTATGGGGTGGTTCGGCAAGCTGCCAAAGACGCAGGCAAATTAGTCAAACTCGATATCACTGACGGAACCATTGAAATGGACCGGGGTGTGCTGGACCGCATGGGGCCAGCGTTTGAGCACTTGCTGCGAAACTGCGTAGGACATGGGATCGAGTCCGCCGCTGAGCGTGCAAGCGCTGGAAAGTCTGCAGTTGGCACGATCACGATTCATGTGAACCAGGAAAGTAACGACGTGTCGGTGTCGTTCACCGATGATGGCGGCGGCTTGCATTTGGAGAAAATTCGCGCCAAGGCAATTGCGAACGGGGTGATATCGGCACAAGACGCAATGAGTCAAACGGATGCCGCCAGCCTGATTTTCATGCCTGGGTTTTCCACCGCCGAGCATGTTACTGAACTTTCGGGTCGTGGAATTGGCATGGATATTGTTCGGTCAGAAGTGAATGCGTTGGGTGGCCGCATCGAAACTGCGACTGAGCAAGGTGTGGGAACCACGTTCAAAGTTGTTTTGCCCCTGACAACGGCGGTTACCCAAGTGGTCATGTTGCGCGTTGGTGACTTCACCATTGGTGTTCCATCGGGACTGGTTGAAACAGTTTTACGAACACCCACGGCGGTTCTGGAGCAGGCTTACTTGCGTGATGGTTTTGAGTTGGCCGGTGTGACTCTGCCGTTCTTTTGGGCTGGAGCGTTGCTGCAGGTATCGGCGCAGAGCAACGAAGCAACTGGGAAAACCCGCTCTGTAGCGGTTTTCCGCAGCGCCGGACAGCGTCTTGCTCTGCATGTGGACGAAATATTGGGTAACCGAGAAGTAGTGGTCAAGAATTTGGGCCCTCAGTTGGCCCAGTTGCCAGGGCTAGCGGGTGTATCTGTGCTGGCGTCGGGCGCTGTTGCTTTGATTTATAACCCGGTTGCGCTTGCTGCAGTGTATGGCGAGCAGGCACGGCAACTGAGCAAACGGGCGGCGGTAGGGGCGAGCGAGGTGGGAGCGGAAGCCGACAAGACAGTGACTTTGGCGGGTGTTGTGAATGAGGTACCGCTGATTTTGGTTGTCGATGATTCGATTACCGTTCGACGTGTGACACAGCGCCTTCTCAAGCGTGAAGGTTACCGCGTTACTTTGGCCTCAGATGGACTTGATGCGCTGGAGAAGCTTCAGGAAGAAAAGCCTGCCGTGGTCTTGTCGGATATTGAAATGCCGCGCATGGATGGCTTTGATCTTGCACGAAACATTCGCGCTGACGCGGAGTTGCGCGACCTCCCCATCATCATGATTACGTCCCGCATCGCAGGCAAGCATCGGGAGCATGCCAAGGAGTTGGGCGTAGACCACTACTTGGGTAAACCGTATTCGGAAGAAGAACTGCTTCGTCTGGTGCGCAGCTATTGCGCGTCAGCAGTCGAGAGCTGAGATATTTTTCGTACGACGGCGTACCGCTGCAAAGTAGTTGCGCGGGCTTGGGCGTGGTCCACGATAGGGTGGGGGTAGTCATGGCCCAAGATCACATTGGCCGAGGCGAGCTCAACAGAACTGGCGTTCCAGGGCGCGTGAATGGAGCGGGCATCTAACAATGACAGCTGAGGCAGATACCGTTTAATAAATTTACCCTCGGCATCAAACTTTTCGCTCTGGCTCACAGGGTTGAAAATGCGGAAATAGGGCTGGGCATCGCAACCACTCGAACTCACCCATTGCCAGCCACCGTTATTGGCAGATAGGTCAAAGTCGTTGAGCTTTTCTGCAAAATATGCCTCGCCCCTTCGCCAATCCAGCCCAAGATGCTTGACCAGAAAGCTGCCTGCGACCATGCGCAGTCGATTGTGCATGTAGCCGGTCTGGTTGAGTTGGTTCATGGCGGCATCCACCAGCGGGTAACCTGTGAGCCCCTGACGCCAAGCGGCGAACTGCGCGTCGGCTTGCGCGCCGGTTTGCCAGGCGATCTTGTCATATTCGGGCTTAAAAGCTCGCATGGACACATGGGGATAATTGGCGACTATTTGAAAGTAAAAGTCCCGCCAAATGAGTTCGGCCAACCAGGTCGCTGCGCCTGTGCTTTGTGCCAACTTGCGTTGCATTGCAATCCCGACCAGTTGACGGATCGAAATCGTGCCAAAGCGAAGATGCACACCGAGGTAGCTCGGACCCTTGATGCCTGGAAAGTTGCGAGTCTGGTCGTAAGTGTCAATTCGACCCCAAAAATCATCCAACACCTTTGCCGCAGCAGCACTTCCGCCGCGAATGCCCAAAGAATGTAAATTGGTCCGGGAAAAACCAAGCTTCTCCAATGTGGGCACAGCATGCGAATACAGCGCGGGTCGGGGTGCAAGCGCGCCGGCTAAAAGTTGACACGAGTGCTGACGAGGCGGTGTGTCGTGCAAAAGTGCAAGCCATGCCTTCATGTAGGGCGTAAAGACGCCGTAGGGTTTGCCTGACTGGGTCAACACCTCGCGCTGCTCAAAAATAACATGGTCCTTGACCATTTCCATTGCAATGCCTTGGTGATGCAGCGCCTTTTGCACCGTGGCGTCACGGTCGGTTGCGTAAGGCTCGTAATCGCGGCTGCAAAAGACGCACTGGACACATAACACAGCGGCCAGCGCTGGGATAGCTTTGGCTGAAAAGTCATGCAAAACGATCAGTCCACCCGCGGGATTGCCAGACAACAAATTTAATTCGGCGTCGAGATGTATGATTGATTCGTGAATGAATTCGACCCGTCTATCGGAGCGCGGCAGTTCATCCAGGATACTTCGATCAAATACAAAGACGCAGTGCACCCGTTTGCACCGTTCCAGGGCCAGACTGAGTGCAGCATGGTCATTTAAGCGCAAATCGCGCCGTAACCAAACCAATCCCGTGTCAAATCGCTTTGTCATGGCAGCCGTTAAAATTCAAATATGTCCGGCAATTCTGCACCCATAAACCTGACCAATCATTTCTTGATCGCAATGCCCGGACTGGAGGATGCGATATTCTCCAAGAGCGTGGTCTATGTGTGCGAGCACACTCCACGCGGAGCGCTTGGTCTGGTCATTAACAAGCCTGCTGAAATCACAATGTCAACCCTGTTCGGCAAGGTTGACCTGCCGCTGACACGGCAAGATTTGACCGACTCGCCTGTCTTTCAAGGCGGTCCGGTGCAAACTGAACGTGGTTTTGTCCTGCACGACTCTCTCTTGTTACCGGCTGACAGATCGGACCAAACACTGTACGCCTCAAGCATGGCGATACCGGGAGGGCTTGAAATGACGACCTCCAAAGATGTACTCGAAGCACTTTCGAGTGGTTCGGGGCCGCGTAAGGTGCTGGTGTCACTCGGATATTCAGCCTGGGGAGAGGGTCAGTTGGAGACGGAGCTGTCCGAGAACAGTTGGTTGACAGTTGACGCCGACTCGTCCGTTATTTTTGATACGCCGGTTGAGCAGCGGTATGACCGGGCGCTTGCATTGCTGGGCTTGCAGGCCTGGATGATTTCCAGCCAAGTCGGCCACGCATGAACGCGGTTGTCGCAATTTCAAGTCCCATGCCGGTCCCGGTTGGACTCCAATCATTTCTGGCCATTGATTTTGGAACCAAACGCACCGGCATTGCCGTGGGTAACCGGATAATGCGCACGGCGCAATCAGTCGGCACTGTGAAGGCGCAAGGTGACACACGGTTTGCTCTGATTGAAAAGTACTTAAAGGACTGGCAACCTGATGCCATTGTGATTGGGGTACCTTACCACCCGGATGGCGCCGCGCATGAGAACACTGCCCGTGCCAAGCGATTTGGCCGCCAGTTGCATGGTCGATTTGCATTACCTGTGTTTGAAGTGGACGAGCGATACAGCACTACAGAGGCGCTGTCTTCAGGCGCGTTAGATGCCGACTCTGCTTCGGCTTGCATTATTTTGGAACAATTTTTGAGGAGTTTGCCGTGAGTACGCTGGTTCTCGATGCGGAAGCCCTGTACCGCGAGTTATTGCGCGGTGTTCAACTGATTCGCGGTGGCGAAACCCGCTTGGTTGGTATAACGTCGGGTGGGGCTTGGCTGGCCGAGCGGCTCCAACGTGATCTGAACTTGCCGGGTCAGGCCGGCAAAATTTCATCAGCCATGCACCGCGATGACTTTGCTCAGCGCGGCTTGTCCAGTGGCGGACAGACGGTATTGCCCTTTGAGGTGAATGGTTCCCATATTCTGATCCTCGACGATGTGCTCTTTACTGGACGTACGCTGCGCGCTGTGATCAACGAGTTGTTCGACTATGGCCGCCCCGCGAATGTAAAACTTGCCGTCTTGGTAGACCGTGGTGGCCGCGAATTGCCGGTGCAGGCCGATTTCGCAGCTGCGCGCGTGTCTTTGGAGCCGGATCAGTCACTAGCATTGGCACGTAGCGAAGCTGGCGTATTCAGCTTTGACTTGAAAGCACGATGACATCGCTCACCGCCAGCCGTCATCGTTTGGTCTATCCACAAGCCCCAGTGTGGGCTCAAGCTACCGTTTGGGTGGCCTGGCAGGAGCCTTAATATGCTGTACAAACGCAACCCTCAACTCAACAAACATGGTGAACTGGTTCATTTGCTGTCCGTGGAAGGGCTACCCAAAAGCACGCTGACGCACATACTGGATACAGCAGCAAATTTTGTCTCGGTCAATGACCGCGAGGTGAAGAAAGTTCCGCTGTTGCGCGGTAAAAGCGTTTTCAATCTTTTCTTTGAAAACTCTACGCGTACCCGTACTACTTTCGAGATCGCTGCCAAGCGTCTGTCGGCAGACGTGATTAACTTGGACATTGCGCGCTCTTCTGCCTCCAAGGGCGAGTCCTTGCTCGATACCATTGCCAATCTCAGTGCCATGGCGGCAGATATGTTCGTGGTGCGCCACGGTGAGTCGGGTGCGCCTTACCTGATCGCACAGCATGTCGCCCCGCATGTGCATGTGATCAATGCCGGGGATGGACGCCATGCCCATCCCACGCAAGGTTTGTTAGACATGTTCACGATCCGGCACTACAAAAGTGACTTCTCCAATTTGACAGTGGCGATCGTCGGCGATGTGCTGCATTCCCGCGTGGCACGCTCCGACATCCATGCGCTGACGACCCTGGGTTGTGCTGAAGTGCGTGTGGTTGGCCCCAAGACGCTGGTGCCGTCAGACATGGCGCAAATGGGGGTGCGGGTGTGCCACACCCTGGAAGAGGGCATCAAGGATTGCGATGTCATCATCATGCTGCGACTGCAGAATGAGCGCATGAGCGGCGCGCTACTACCATCGATGCACGA
>CAIQBN010000106.1 GCA_903870065.1 uncultured beta proteobacterium
GGTGAGACCCAGCGCGAGTGGGGGCGCACCATCACCATGGATGCGCAGGTGCAGCAGCGCATGGACGGCATCTTCGAAGCTCTGGGTTTGTGAGCTAAATCGGGCTGCAGCCCTCGTAGAATATGCGCAAGCAGCTATCAAGTACGGAGCAAACGAGTGCCCAACGGCCAGGGTGACGGATCTAGCGTCACAGCCCACACCTGACTTTGAAGTAGATCAGCGCGTCAGTTGGTAAATGGTTGAGGTGGAGATTCTGACTTGCCGCTGGGTCTGCCTGCACCCGACGCACCCGTCGCAGCGCCATTGGCTCTGCCGACAGTGTGTTTTTATAGTTAACCTGCAACGCGGACAGGAAATCCAGGTTTTACACGGGGGTTCGAAGGCTGTCCCAGGGCGCGATATCGTGTCTCGTGTAGTTGAAAGACCTATCCGTTATTCGTTATTCGTCGACCTTTGCGCGTACATCGAATACAGTCTTGCTGTTAACGACCGATCCACCAGTAGAAAGACGACACCCATGGCTAACGAACCATCCAAAATCATTTACACACTGACCGATGAGGCACCGATGCTTGCCACGGCGGCGTTCCTGCCCATCATTCGCACCTTTGCGGCACCGGCCGGCATCGATGTGGCGGAGTCCGATATTTCGGTGGCGGCCCGCGTGCTCGCCACCTTCCCGGAATGCCTTTCCGAGGCACAGCGTGTGCCGGACAATCTGACCGAGCTGGGCAAGTTGACGCATCTGGCGCAGACCAACATCATCAAACTGCCCAACATCAGCGCCTCCGTGGGTCAGTTGATGCTGTGCATCAAGGAACTGCAGTCCAAGGGTTACGCCATCCCCGACTATCCCGAAGCGCCCAAGACCGACGAAGAAAGAGCCATCCGCTCCCGTTATGCCCGTTGCATCGGCTCCGCTGTGAACCCGGTGCTGCGCGAAGGAAACTCCGACCGCCGCGCGCCACGCGCCGTCAAGGAATACGCCCGCAAAAACCCGCACAGCATGGCCGAGTGGAGCCAGGCTTCGCGTTCGCACGTCTCGCACATGCACTCTGGCGACTTCTACCACGGCGAAAAGTCCATGACCCTGGACCGTGCACGCGACGTGCGCATGGAGCTTGTCACCAAGAGCGGCAAGACCGTCGTGCTCAAAGCCCTCACCAAGTTGCTAGACCGTGAGGTCATCGACAGCATGTTCATGAGCAAGAAGGCGCTGATGGACTTCTATACCAAGGAAATCGAAGACGCGCACAAAACCGGCGTGATGTTCTCGCTGCACGTCAAGGCCACCATGATGAAGGTGTCGCACCCGATTGTGTTTGGCCACTGCGTCAAGATTTTCTACAAGGACGCCTTTGAGAAGCACGCCAAGTTGTTCGACGAGTTGGGTGTGAACGTCAACAACGGCATGGCCAATTTGTACGACAAGATCACCACCCTGCCGCAAAGCAAGCAGGACGAGATCAAGGCCGACCTGCACGCCTGCCACGAAGGCCGCCCCGAGCTGGCTATGGTGGACTCTGCCAAGGGCATTACCAACTTCCATTCGCCCAACGACATCATCGTGGATGCATCCATGCCGGCCATGATCCGCAACGGCGGCAAGATGTGGGGCGCCGACGGCCGCCTGAAGGACGTCAAGGCCGTGATGCCTGAATCGACCTTTGCCCGCATTTATCAGGAGATCATCAACTTCTGCAAGTGGCATGGCGCGTTCGACCCCAAGACCATGGGCACGGTGCCCAACGTCGGCCTGATGGCCCAGCAGGCCGAAGAATACGGCTCGCACGACAAAACTTTTGAGATCGCCGAAGACGGTGTGGCCAACATCACAGACATTGGCACGGGCGAAGTGCTGCTGAGCCAGAACGTGGAAGCCGGTGACATCTGGCGCATGTGCCAGTGCAAGGATGCCGCCATCCGTGACTGGGTCAAGCTGGCGGTCACACGTGCCCGCAACTCTGGCATGCCGGTGGTGTTCTGGCTCGACCAGTACCGTCCGCACGAAGCGCAACTGATCACCAAGGTGAAGATGTACCTGCACGAGCACAACACGGCGGGTCTGGACATCCAGATCATGAGCCAAGTGCGTGCCATGCGTTACTCGCTGGAGCGCGTGGTGCGCGGGCTGGACACCATCAGCGCCACCGGCAACATCCTGCGCGACTACCTGACCGACCTGTTCCCCATCATGGAACTGGGCACCAGCGCCAAGATGCTGTCCATCGTGCCATTGATGGCAGGTGGTGGCATGTACGAAACCGGTGCCGGCGGCTCGGCTCCCAAGCATGTGCAGCAGTTGGTCGAAGAAAACCACCTGCGCTGGGATTCGCTGGGTGAATTCCTGGCCTTGGCGGTGTCGCTTGAAGACCTGGGAATCAAGACCAGCAACGAGAAGGCCAAGATTCTGGCAAAGACACTGGACGCGGCGACCGGCATGCTGCTGGACAACAACAAAGGCCCAAGCCCTAAAACCGGTCAGCTCGACAACCGTGGCAGCCAGTTCTACCTGGCTATGTACTGGGCCCAGGAACTGGCCGCGCAGACGCAGGACACGGCACTGCAAGCCCATTTCACGCCCTTGGCCAAGGCGCTGGTGGACGGCGAACAGCAGATCACCGAAGAGTTTAAGGCGGTGCAGGGCAAACCGGTTGACATTGGCGGCTACTACCTGGTCGACCCACAAAAGCTGACCGCCGTCATGCGCCCCAGCGCAACCTTGAACGCGGTGTTGGCAAAGGCGGCTGCATAGGGCAGCCAAGGGGTTTCACAGTCCGAAACATAGACTGTTTCGGACTGTAGCTCTCGTAAAATAAGCGTTGGTTGCTATTATTTTAGATGTAAGGGTTTTCACGCAAATCATGGCCGGCTTCAAGCTGCAATACTTGGCACCATGGGTTTATCGAGTTTCAGATGCTTATGATTCTTCGCTTGAGCCTGGTTTTGTTGCTCACCCTGGCGTTTCCGGCCACTTTTGCGTGGGCGCAGTGGGTGCCCGCCGAGTGCGCTGACACCGATGTAGCATGCGCCACTAAAGCTGGCCAGGACCATGTCGTCAAGAAACTTGCGTTTTGGAAACGGGCTTTGAGTCTGCCGGTGGAGGCCCGTATGGCCGCTGCGCCGCCAGAGCTGGTCGACTTTTTGCGGCTCGATAACATTGCCCAGTCCATCCAGAACAGGCCGCGCGTGCCGGTGCTTGCACTCGAATTTGAGCGTGAAGCGATGGCTGCGTTTGACGAACTGCCACGGGCGGTAAAAGACCAGCTTGCCACCAAACTGGTCGGCATCTATTTCATTGAGGACATCGGTGGCACCGGCTATACCGATGTGGTGTATGACCCAAGCGGCAACCCGGTAGCCGGTTTTATTGTGCTCGATCCATCGGTACTCCAGAAGCTGACAGCAAACGGTTGGGCAACCTGGAAAGAAAACACGCCGTTCAAGGCGAGTGCAGATTTCCGGCTCAGCGCTGAAATTGAGGCGGAAAGTCAAGACACGCGCAAGAATGCCATTCAATACATCCTGTTGCACGAAATGGCACATGTCATTTCGATTGGCGGAAATATTCACCCATCGTGGAATGTCGAGCCAAGGGAAATCGCAAGCTTTTCGCCATATCCATTTTTTCGCCTGTCCTGGAAACATTCACAGGACCGCAACAGTTATGTCTCGCTCTTTGACGGTGCGTTTCCTCAGCGCAAGGATGTCGTCTACTACTTTGGCGCAAGACTACCGGCAGAAAAGATGGTTGGTACCTATGAAAACCTGGAACGAACCAACTTCGTCACGTTGTACGGTGCAACCCGGCCGGGGGACGACTTTGCTGAAGCTTTTGCAAGCTATGTGCATACGGTCTTGATGAAACGCCCATTCTCGATCCGCATCTACCACAACGAAAAGCAGGTCAAAACCTACGAGGCCTGCTGGAACCGGCCGCGCTGCGCCGCCAAGCAGCAAATCATCCAGCAACTTCTTGCCGCAAAAGTATCTGCAAATTAGGCGACGCGCAGGTTTACAGGTTTAGAGCCCTAATGCGCGGACGCTGCCGTCAATGCAACGTGGGATCGGGGAGACACGGACACCTTGTTGCCCTGCGGTGGCGCATCCCCTTTTCGCAGAAAACAAATTTTAGTTGGCCGCAAAGCAATAAAACAGCCCCGCGCCGCCGGTAGATACCAATGCCTCCTGGCCGCAGCCTCGGGTCTGGTGGGACGAGTTCCACGAAACCGCCCACGGGTCGGCAGACAATCCGGTACGGTCATGGTGCCCGATTACCGCAGAGCCTTCTCCGCTTTGTGTCCAGTTTCCACAGGTGAAAGCACCCGGCCCACCAAAGGCGGTGCCATCAGGGCGTGAGCCGGTCAGGATGTCATGCTGGTTTGGTGTGTCTCCGCGTCCCTTTACCGGAGCCCCCTTTTCGTCAAGTGCGGTGGCCTTGGTCAGGTTATTGGCGTTGTGCAGATTGGCTACGTCGCTGGCAATCATCTCGCCCTTGGCATTGAACCAGGGACCTTGTCCGATACGGTCGCGCGCGTGCACCGCAGGAACAGCGGGCACAGCGCCCGCAGCCGCAACGGAAGTTGTACTCAGGTAAGCGCGCCAGTTACGTTGACCGGCACCGACGGCGCTTGCCAGTTTCTGGCAATGTGCATCGGCCCCAGCCAGGCCACCAAGGTCGGCCCCTTTACCTGCCCCGACACTGGTCACGAAGAAACCCAAAGGTCCGGTCTGGGAGGTGGATGCGCAGGCCCCAAGCAAGACGACGGTGCTGACAAGAACAAGAACACGTGATTGTTGACGCATTGAACATTTCCTTGATGGGTGGTGGCGACCGAACAACTCGACCGCGCGGGGAAAGTATAGGCAATACGGACTATCGGTGCAGGCCATCCATATGGCAAGGCCGGCTGCATCA